>JBPOIO010000041.1:0-16688 GCA_052034405.1 Candidatus Magasanikiibacteriota bacterium
TCATAGAGAATAATTTTTTCTATCCTAACAGAATATTTGATTTTTGTGTACTTTTAGCTAAAAACAAAAAACAACGTCGTATTCTCCTCACTCTAAGTTCCAAAAATGAAACTTACAATGCGTGGGACGTTGTCGATTGTTTCACCCCTTTTCGTGGGGCGGTCAGTGCCCTGGCCCCTTTCCTCCCTCTTCGGGTTTCTTGGGCGGATTCTCGTGATTCCAGATGATCTTCCGAACATCCGCCGTGGAAATGGCCCCCGTACGGAGCCACTCCTCGATGAGAAATGCAATCTGATCCTTCGACGGCGGCTTGAAACCCATACGCTCCCCTTCGGTTTTAGTCGAAAGTTATTCCCGACCTTCTTTTCATTCTCTTGTGAAAAGAGCAAAAAGAAAGCTAGGAATACCAAAAGAACAGATGACTCATCAACGTATCAGATTATTGCTTGATTGTCAATAGATATAGGTAAAAAAGCTCGTAGAAGACTCAATCATCTGGCCGGCGACTTGGCCAGTATTTGTATTGGACAATTCTCTGCCATTTTTGATGCCATTAGCTTCTAGATAGCGAAGAAAAGTAATAAGAGTCCAAGGAGAATCAATATAATCATTGCTCAGGCCCTCAATGTGCTTGTAATCACGCGCTGCAATATATTGTTTCGTCTGTGCATCTTTTATTGGCGCAATATCCGAAGAAAGATAGTGTGAAAAATCGAGTGATGCAATAATGAGCGTATTTTCAGTTGAAATTTTTTGCAATGCGGCAAGCAACTGTTCTATATCTTCTGCTTTTTGACGATATTTCAAAACGATGGGAAGAATTGGCGTATTTGGAAACTGATGCACAATAAATGGCAATGGTGTACCAACAGAATGATCTCCTGAAATAACCGCATCCTCATACGAAGCAACTCGCTGTTTTACAAGTTCATGCATTTTTTCTGTCGCGAATAGTGGACGAAGTGGCAACTTTGCTGAAATATAGCTACCAGTAATAACCGGACTGGTCCCCACCTCAAAGTGATTTGGTCCAATAAGAATAATGAGATCGGGTGTTGTCGTAACATGTCGAAGCGCGTCGATAGTGAGCTTTGAAACAGGGTCGAAGTGCGGAACGATGAGACCAGTGACAATCCGAGATTGCTTCGTTTCGCTCGCAATGACAATTTCATTACCAAGAGGTCCTTTTGTTAATTCACCTTCACTTTTTATAGAATGAATAGAATTCAATCTCAAATTATCTTGAAACGAAAACACAAAAACGGCAGTCAAAACAACTGCCGTTACTATGAAGATTGTGATGAAACTCTTTTTCACAAAAATTATTCACCGATATGAAGCATGCCAACATCCGTCGAGAAGTTTTTCACATCGTTACTCGTGACAGATTGAATAAGTGCCCCTTCTTGGCGAAACTCACCAAGAGTTGAAACACGCGCACGATAGGAAAGATAATTACTACTCAAACAAGAAGTGTAATAACCATATACTACTTTCGATGGTTTTTGAAAGTCACGATCAACCATAAACTTTATACGCTGACCATTGACCTCAAATGGATAGCCATTGGAACAAGTAAGCGCGGTCCAAGGTGAAAACTGATCAACAACTGAGGTAAATTTGAGCCCACTTGGGAGAGAATCTTCTACCAAATAATTACCCGGCACAGCGTCTTTACCAAATACTGGAGTGAGTCGAACTTCGACAACATCCCCTTCTTTGAAGGCTGTTACTTGTTTTCCATCCACGAAATATTGTCGATCAAGTTTTACTTTTGTAGAATTTTGATCTGATGTTGCAACTCTATCGTAATTTACAAGTACTGCTACTGATCCAGATACATTGGAGATTTGAATATTTCCAAAATTATTTGGTACTACTGTCACCATATGTGATTGGCCAAATTTCAAATCCAATGTTTCACTTTTACCAGCAATATTTAAACTTGCTTTTGCTTCTCCTTTTGAAAGTGAAGCCAACTTTTCTTTGATAAACAAAAGTTCTTCGAGACTATATACATTTTCTTTTCGTTCATCTTGAACAAATTTATCGAATTTGTCAGCACGTGAATCTTGCAAGCGTGCAGCAAGCACAGAGGCAAGTGCAGTGTTTTCAAGTGTTTGGTTTTTATCATCATTCAACTGAATACTTGCATAGGCATCTGTTTCTTTGGCAGATTTCATAATTTCGTCAAACAAAGTTTGAGCAAAAGCATGACCACCAAGTTCTGTCGCAGCAAGAGCCAAATATATTTTGGCATGGACATCGATACCATCTTTACCCGCGAGTGAATGAATCGAAGGAATCACTGGTTCACCAAGTGCCGCAGCTCCCCAAAGAGCAGCAGCAAGTTCTTCGCCGCTCGCATTACTATCATACAACTTTCCTGCAAAATATGTACGCATGCGTGTCTTGTCAAAAGCGTTTGTATCTTTGAGTACCGCACTTGTTTTGGCACCCAAAATCAAATCTTGACTACTATATGGAAGTAATTTGAATCCTGAATCTCCAATATATGGAGTCAAATCAGCGGGGCTATCAAGTTCTTCTGTGGTAAAAAAATCTTTGAACCAAGTACGAGATACAATACTGCCAACTTTTTGATCCAAACGTGTTCCTCCACCCCAAGTAAGTGAATATATGCGGTTGTAGAGACTTCCTCGGCCTGCATCCACAAATGTAAGAGTGATTGGGGTTGTTGCAGATTTTGCATCCCCCAGATCAAGTAGTCCATCTTTTACATTTATAAATATTTGTGATTGTTCAACAAGACGAGAGTTTACGGCTGTAAATGATTTTTCAATCGCATCATTTCCAAGAGAAGAAGTCAACTGCACTATCATTTTTCCACTCTTTCCAACAGCGAGATCGCTTGCAATAAGATTTCTCTCAAATGGTACTGTAGTTTTGCCAACAGGTTTTGAAAGCAAATCTCCAAACACATTCAATTTTACGCTTTCTGTTCCTTTGAATGACGTACCATAGGCAGCAAGAGCGAAATTTGGTTTATCACCAAGAAGCAAATCCTGTGGCAGTCCGAATACTGCAAATACAGGGAGAGTGACCGGAAGTTCTCGTTGACCAATCCCGGCATACATATCACTCGAAATAGCTTCGGCAGTGACCATCCAACTCGTCACTGAATCTGGAATTTTGAATGTTACTGAAGCATTTCCATTTGTATCAGTATCCACAAATTGATAGAGGGCTACATCTGGAAAATCTGAACGAGTAGGCACACCACCTTTGTCATTGTGTACATAGACACCACCCGCAATATATGTATGATATTTTTCAACAGCAAAGTTATATACTTTTACAAGTTCATGACGTTTTTCAAGAGAATTCACAATTATTGGAGTAGCATATTCACCACGAAGCGTATCTCCAACACGAATATCCCCAGCAGTTTTCCACTGACCATTCACCCAAATACGGTGTTCTGCAGTGACACGAAGTGCCCCATTGATAATCAAATATTCTGACACAATATGATTTTGAGTTTTAATCACGGTTCCACGGACAAGAGTATTGTCTGTTTCAGATTTGAATGTTTCAATAATATCTCCAGCTTCAACATCCTCAATGTTTTTGGTCTTTCCATTTGGCAGAGCAATCTTGGTACCAGCGAGAAAACATCCACCGCCTTCGGCTCCTGCAAAATTTCCAAGATCAGCGGCTTTATGTGATTTCTCGGTAAATAAGACACCGTCTGCGACAGGACGATAGAGCGATGCAAGCAGATTATCTCCACCTTTTCCATCAGCATAATTTCCATTTGCTCCACCAAGAGCAAGAAATGCCTGGTCAATCACAGAAACATTGATTTTGGCAGAGTGTCCTTGTTTGTTTTTATCCGTGCTTTTGATTTTCAAAGTGACTTCTTCACCTGGTTTATAAGCATCTTTGTTTGGGGTTATTTCAATATTAAGATAGCGTTCTCGTGTATCAAAACGAACTGAATTGCGATAATCCCCTTCTGCTGTTTGTACATATTTTTCTCCATCAAAGTAGATGACTCCGACATACACATTTGGCACATGATCTTCACCAAAAGTAAATACATATTCTGGAGATTTTTGTACAGAATATTTTCGAAGTCCATCTTGATACTGAGTAAATAAAAATGTTCCGCTCGTATTTTCAAGAGCTGCCCCATGTTTGTTGAACTGCATTTTTACCTGATCACCAATTTTATATCCAAAATTTAATTTGTCTGGATTATTTTTTTCGTCACTATTACTCAATGAATACCATGTCACATCATTGTATGAAGGCATTTGAACATTGTTATAGAGCCATGCCTGTCGAGAAGGGTTCCCCTTGTCTCCAGCATGCATGGTCATCACTACTGAGTACGCACGATCAGGCACTGTTTTGACTTCATATTCAAAGTGTCCATGTTTGTTGGTAACACCCGTAAAATGTGCAGTTGTAGTTGTAATCGTGTTATATGTATACGTTTTTTCTGTGGTTTTACTGATAAAGTCATAATATTGACCTGTCTCTACTCGTTCATAATGCGTTTCAAATACCACTCCTTCAACCGCCTGATTGGCCGCAGGACCTGAAAAATATTTACTGTCATTACTTGGATCAGTATCTCCAAACACCGTAATATCAATATTACTCCAGCTTGAAGAAACAAGCGCTGTGTTTTTGCCATTTGTTTGAAAAGAAATATCTGTGGCATCTACTTTTGAACTATATACACTATAAAAAGCAGAAGCATAGAGCACTGTTTCTTCACTGTTTTTGGAACTTACAGAAATAGATTGCCCCCCAGAAGTCGCGCCGGATACAGGACAATTTTGATCCGTGAGAGGGTCACAGGATTGCGCATTCGACTTGGCAACAACACTCCACCGAGCTTCACCATTTTTATCAGTTTTGAGAGTGGCCAAAGTCGTACCAGTATTTTGATCGGTATAGATCAAATCATAGTTTGGGACAGGAGTTCCCTCAAAAAAGTTTACTCGCGCTTTGAAATTGACTGTCTCTCCTGGATACACGGCGGTTTTATCAGAGGTTATAGAAAGTGTATACGCAGGTTTTACATATTGATTGACTTCAATATAACGATTAAAAAGCTGCTCCTTGCCACTTTGCAATACCAAACTATATCCGCTTGGAGTCAAGTTTGAGAGTTGTATTTCTCCACGAAAATATCCTTGTGCATCCGGAGCCACATCGACGCTTTGGAGAAATCCTTGGTCTCCAAGATTTCGTCCATAAAAATAATTATTTGTCTGTGGTATCCCAACGGTAATCATGGCAGGCAATGCTGATTTGTCTTTTTTGGCAATATAACCCCAAAATTTTATAACATCACTCGGTGCGTACAATGCTCGGTCTGAAGAAAAACTAAGAATATAGTCATCAACAGCTGGTTTTGCATTTTGAATGGCATAAGTAAGATAAGGACTTGAACCAACAACCAAAAGTGATGATTCTGAACCATGAGTAATCTGTATTACTTTTTGAGTCACAGGAGCACCCCATGGAATTATTTGTGAACTTGTCGCGATATGCAAAGCTTCTGTATCAAAAGTTGCAATACCCTCGGCATTTGTTTGTCCCAAACTTTCTCCTGTTGCCAAAGATACTTGCACATCAGGCAGCGCAGATTTGCTTGAAAGATCATTCACCCAAATCAAAGTTTTATCTACGGTTGCAGAAATATAACTTGCAAAGTTTGTCACTTCGATAAACAAATGTTGCGTTTGTCCTTGACTTGAAATTTCTAGCCAGTAATTTCCTTTTGGAAGATTTTCTGGTAACACTAAATATTTACTATATTCTTGTTTGTAATCTTGTGCTTTGAGAGTAAACTCGCGCGCCAAAGTAATATCTGTTGCGGGTACCACAAAGTTTTTGCGGCTCTCATAGGCCCAAGCAGGAATTGCATTTTCTTTCAAAAAGTTTGTTTTGTAGGCATCAAAAGATTTGAATGCAAATGCTTTCACAACAAATTCTTCACCACCTTGTAAACCATTGACGGACATAAGCATTGGACCATTTGGCGCAAACTCAGCCTTATCGGTATTGGTATACCATACTGGTTTATACACATCTGATACTTGGTCATGAGTTGTTTCAAAACGGATCACAGCGTCGCTCGTCATTGGCGCAGTACCTTTCACAATTATGTTTTTGTTGATTGTTACTGTATACAAAGTAGAAGGCTTGAGTTGTTTTGGAACAAATACCAAAGTACGTCCATGCACTTCAAACTTCCCTTCTGTCTTTGGAACAATAGAAATATTTTTTTCGTAATCACTAAAATTTTCACTTGAAAAAGTAAATTCAATACCAGAATTGAGAGGAACTCCTATTTGTTGGTTCCCTGGGATACTCGAAAGCACTTTGAATTGATTTTTTACTTGGAAAGCGAAAGAAAAGTCACGTTCAACACTGGTATTATTTTCATCTTTGTAGGCAGCATCGATCTTTATGTTGTAGACTTGTTTTTCTGTGAGTGTATTTTTTGGAGTCACACGAAATTCATGATCACTGATTTGTGTAAGTTCAAATGGAGTTTCTGGATTCATCTGAATATGTGCTAAAAGAGCGTCTTTGCTGAGTGCTGTTTTGCTTTTTATAATAAATTCTGTCGTGGAATCAACAGCAAGTCCATCTCCGCTTGTTGGAGTAATTTCAAAGTTGTCTTTGGCATAAGCGCGATCAATCAAAAGCTCGGCGAGTGTACTACCCGTCTGATTACCACTTGGACTACTGATAAACATTGTTGAGACTACAGCAACGAGTAAAACAACAACCATACCAAAGACAAATGTCTTTTGGGTTGGGACAATATGAGACAGAGTCTCCATAATTCTTTTCCACATAGAATTGCGTTTTAGTTCCCGCTTTTCAAGAAGTTGGGCCTTGAGACGGCCTTTGAACTCACTTGCGTCAGGGATTGAATCAAAACGAGCACGAGCAATGTGTGCTCCTGATTCTTGTAACGCACGAAGTTCTTCTTCATTACGTGGATCCTTTGAATTGTTGTTAAATTCGTTCATATTTTTACCTATTGTTTTTCATTGACTGCGTAGAACTGTGAAAATTGTTTGAGCGCGCGACTGAGCAGCACCCCGGCATTGTTTGGACTGATTTGTAATACTTCGGCAACTTCTATGTTGCTCAGCTCAGAAAAATATTTGAGCTGTATGACTTCCTGGTATCTTTGCGGCAATTTTTTTATTACCCGCTGCACCGCTTCGCTATCTTCTAATTTTATCATTTCCTGTGTGGCATCAAGGACTGTCGTCGGATGTATTTCTTCGGGAAGATCTTCTGGCGCCATAGCTATCGTATGTTTTTCTTTTCGGATGTAATCGATCACCGCGTTCGTCGCAATCCGGTAGATCCAGGCTTGAAAAGTACCTCCACCCCCTGGCTTGAACTTATCCAAATGCAAGAAGACCTTTTCAAAGGTCACGGAAACTACATCTTCTGTCTGTTCACGGTTTCCGAGACGACGAAAAATATAGGCATAAATTTTTGGGAAATATCGTTCGTAGAGCAAAGAAAAGGCCGCGTCGTCGGTCTGGGCTCGCTCTGCAAGAGCATATTCCTCGCGGGTGAGGCTCATGTGACCATCGTTAACTTCCATAGGTATAACGCAGGACTGTGAAAAAAGTGACACTTTTTGAGATTTTTTACCTTAATAGACCTATTTTAACACATTTTGAAACTATCTCAAAAATTGAGCCACATTACTGTTGTGCTCGGCCAAAGTACGAGCATAATGTACGCCCCCAACAGAATCTGTCAAAAAATATACGGCATCATTTGAAGTCGGATATATTGCCGCCATGATGGAAGAAATACTTGGATTCGAAATTGGCCCTGGTGGAAGATCCCGATATTTATAGGTATTCCAAAGAGAATCGATCTGACGTTCTTTTGCCTTTGTAAATACGTCTCCTTCGCGCCCAGAGAGATAATGTACTGTCGAATCAGCCTGAAGTCCCATACCAGCATCGATACGGCGCCAAAAAAGATCCGCAACCTTTTTACGATCTTCACTTGTTTTTACTTCTTTTTCAAGAATACTTGCGAGAGTGAGAATTTCATGAACAGATTTTCCCTGAGATTGAATATCTTGGAGCATTTGTGTTGTAAAATCTTTTTCTCGTTGAGCCAACAGACGTTTTAGAATACTGTAAAGATCTTCACCTTTATAAACACGATAGGTTTCTGGTGACAAATATCCTTCGAGACTCACATTGGGTTTATTTTTCAAAAGAGAAAATTCACTTTCAAGCGAACTCGTAGCGCGACCAAAAACTCCAGGATGACCAGTAAGTGCAAAAAATTCTGTAGAACTCGCGATACCCTCGGCTTCAAAATATTTTGCGATATCACCAAGATCCCATCCTGGGATGATAGTAATATTACGTTCATTTTTTCCTTCTATTTGAAGGGCTGCAACAATTTTTTCTATTGTGATAGGAGGAGAAATTTCAAATAAACCTGCTTTTATTTTTGTATCAGCACCAGTAAATTTAAGATATTGTTTCAATAAAAAATCACTGGAAATAACTTTTTGTTCTTTGAGTTTTTGAATGAGTGAAGATACACTCTCCCCTTCTTTTATTTCAAAAGTTACTTTGTTGTCTGAAAGAAGCGATGAGTGAATTCCGCGATACACAAAAATTCCAGTACCAAGCATGACCAGGAGAAAAATCAAGAAAAGAAATTTGAGAATTTTAAACATGTTTATTTAGTTAAGATGAAAAGTAGAAATGGACCTAAAAACCCAAAATTTACGCAACAAAAAATTTACCGTTCCCATGACACCGATCAACAAGATTTTACAAATAAAAAGAGACGGAATAAAAAAATGAATACCAAGAAGCAAAGGCCCTGAAAGAAGTATAGAAATAATGGTAAGAAGGAAAACAGGTTGAAGAGTTTCGAGAAAAGATTTTTTGTGATCAAAAAGATAATAGTGATGCCACAGCTGATTGTGAAAAGCACCTGTCAGAGCCCCAAACCACTGAGAAATGAGGGATGAAAAAAAATGATTGGCTCCAAAAAATACACCCATATCTATCACCGTCCCCAAAAGGCCAATACCAATATAACCCACGACTTCTTTGATCACTTTTTTCGTGAAGACAGGCGAATTTTCAAAACGAATTTTCCACGGCAAAAGAAGTCCCTCTTGAATAATATTCGACGATAACTTTGACTTTCCAAATACTCTATCCGTAAAGTGAATAGGAACTTCAAAAATGCTTGCCCCAGCCTTCCACAAGAGGTATTTGAGGTGTACCTGAAAAGCATATCCATTGGTATGTATATTTTCCAAATCTATTTTTTTTAAAAATTCCGTACTGATACTATTAAATCCAGCAGTACAATCAGACAGCGGTATTCCCACAATTATGCGAGAATACTTGTTGCCACCAAGACTCAGCAGCCTTCTCCAGAAATTCCATCCCTGTACTCCCCCACCATTCACATACCGCGAACCGATAACCAGATCATACTCTTGACTTTTTGCCAACATCTCAGATAAATATTTTGGATTATGCGAAAAATCAGCGTCCATCATCACCACGCGTTTTATTTCTGGATTTTGTAAAATATGGAGAAACGCATCTTTGTAGGCTTTTCCCAAACCTTCTTTTTTTTCTCGAGAGAACAAAGAAAGGTTCGAGTATTGTCCTTGCAACTCTTGTATCAAGCGCCCGGTACCATCAGGTGAGTTATCATCCACCACCAAGATTTGAACAGCAAGAGAACGCGAAAAAATATCTTGAAGTAAAGACGCAATATTTTCACTTTCATTGTATGTAGGGATAATAATCGTGGTATCCATATCTTATCGGGTCATCTGAACAAATACAGCAGATGAAGTCTTTTTTAAAATTGAAAAATAAAGAGTCGAAAAATTATGTTGCAATATCTCAATGTATTACACACCTTTTCATCCAGAACTTTTCCAAAGGTGAGATACAAAGCTAGCACTGCCGCGAAAATATACCAATCAAAATATTTTTTATATGAAGCATCATATGTCAGTGTAAAAATTCACCCCAACGGTGCCATTGAGAAACAGCATAAACCGGAAACGCCTCCCACATGTTGAGTACATGGTACTGTTTTTTATGATTCGCTCCACCCAAGATATTTCCCATGGGCAAAATATTGATGAAAAAAGAAATGGCAAATACGACAAAAAATATATATTTTTTTGCAAGTGAAAAAGACCCCAGCCATTGTAAAATAATTGGGAAAAAAAGAGGAACAAACACTACAAACCACCGTACAGTATAGGCACCACCACCTGCTTCACGTCCATAGAGGGAATAATACAAAATGACAGACACGATGGAAAAAAATGTTGCGGCCAAAAACATTCGCCACGAAGTGTTTTTTTCTTTTATAAACTGAATAAACAATAAAAATCCACCAAAGAGCAACAATGGATTGTGGAGAAAAAAACCACGTTGACCAAACGTCATAAAAAATACATACGAAATCCATTCGCGGACACTGTGTACCGACATCCCACTCCCAGTCAGATTTGCTGAAGTAAATTCAGATCCAGGATAGTTGAAAAATTCTGGGTGCATAGAGCCTGGCCAAATATCCCCAGTAATACCTCGATTGAGAATAACATGCAGACAAACAGGAATGATGGCTCCGGAACAGTAGGCCAAAAACAAATATATTTTTTCTTTGGATGAAAGACTTTTCTGTTGGTATAACTGAAAAAGAAAAAAAAGAGTAAAGAAAAACGTAATAAATACAACGGATAAATCAAATGTTATTCCCAAGCTCAAAAGAAACCCTGCCAAAAAAAGTTTTTTAAAAGTATATTCCGGAAACAAAAAAAGGAGAGTCGCACAACCCACGACAACGGCAGCAGGAAGATGATTATTCAACTGAGTAGTAAAAGGAAAACATACGGTTCCGAGTCCTAGACAGACAATAAAAAATACTAATTTTTCATGGGAAATTTTCCACTGTTTTTTCGCAAAAAAATACAAAAATACGAGATACAAAACAAAGGGAAACGTCAATGCAAAAAGATTTGTGCTATAAATAATGAATGCTGGATGATAAAAGAACGGTATCCCCAAGAACCGAAACAAAGCATATGGCATTGCCGAAAAAACAGAAAATACAGGTGGTTTATCTGAATAAAAATGACTTCCAACTTTTATTTTATCTCCCGTAGCAAAATTTGTATTGTCGATTGCAAAAGAACCTGTTTCAACAACAGCCTCTATCGTAGAAAAGCGACTTCGATCGTTCCATGAAAT
This sequence comes from Candidatus Magasanikiibacteriota bacterium, assembly GCA_052034405.1. GTDB lineage: Bacteria > Patescibacteriota > Patescibacteriia > Magasanikbacterales > UBA922 > CAYTKU01. Next base: position 11,286 of record JBPOIO010000041.1, read on the forward strand.
AGCATCAAATCTCGTAAAAAATAAGATCGAAAAAAAACCCACAAAGGCGAATACCACGAAACCTAACCGATAGCGCATATCAAAAACAATATTAAAATACTATTCCAAAAAATTTTTCCAATTCTCCCTCGCCCAATCGAGACGCTCAGGAACACCAATATCTATCCATGGACGGTCAGATTCGTACACATACAAATCTTTTATAAGAGGAAAAACATCATACTCAATACTAAAAGTATCTTGTGCAGGAAAATATTTTTTTATTGAAGAATTGAAAAGATAAAATCCACCATTTTGGTACCCTGGCTTATGAATTCCTTCTTTTTCTTTGAAAGAGGTCAAATGATAATTGCTTTCGTATTCAAGTGTTCCATAACTTGCAACATCAGGAGCGTACGCTGCGAGAATAATCCCATCGCTTTCAAGTTTATTACACTTGATCATTTCAGCAAGATCAATAGTCGTCAAAATATCACCATTCAAAATAATAGTTGGCTCATTTGCTTGTGGGACAAAAGACATTGCATATTTTATAGCACCACCCGTACCAAGTTTTTTATCTTCAATCGCGTATATGATTTTTATTCCATCCCGCTCTACACCAATTTCTTGTTGCAGTACTTCACTCAAGTGCCCCGCTGCCATAACCACCGTATCAATACCTGCACTTTTGATTTTTTCTAATTGCCAATCGAGTACAGTTTTTCCACCAATTTCAAGTAACACTTTTGGAATAGATTTTGTAATTTCACCAAGCCTCGTAGAAAGTCCTCCGCAAAGAATAATTGCATTCATATCAAAAAAATTAATTCATTATACTTGGATTTCCAAGAGCCCAAAATACTAAAATAATAAACCCAAAAACAACAAGCGCAGTCGAAAAAAATGCCACAACAATACCACCCAAAATATCACGAGGATAGTGAACGCCACAATACACACGCCCTGCCATTACACAAAGCGCCCCAAGTCCCATAACAACAACAATAGGAAAAGAATATGTTGCATACCAAGAAAATATTGTCATAAGTGTCACCGCAATCGTATGATCTGACGGAAATGATTTCCAAGTTTCAATTGGGATAATCAACTCTTTCACATTTGGTAATTCTCGAATAGGACGTGGATGTTTGAACACAATAGCAATTGTGTAACTTATGGTATAGGCAATCAAAAATGCAGAAAATAAAAGACCAAAAAAAACTATATATTCATTTTTTTTCAAAAATAAAAGAGCCAAAATGCCAAGTACTCCAGCCATCACAAAAATCATCCACTGCCCAAAAAAATACATGATCTTATCACGCAGTGGATTTTTGCCAAGCGTTTTATTTATTCGCAAAAATAATTTGTGACTCCAACTTAGTTGCATAATTATAACCCTAAATAATCAAGAGCTTTGTAAGCACACACAGTACCAGAACTATCATGCATTTCACCATTGCGCAAAATTTCTTTGAATCGTTCAAGACTTACCACTTCAACAGCAATATCCTCGTGTCCTTGAAGATCTTGTTTTTGAAGTTGAACGTTTTTTGCCAAGAAAAAATGATCAATATGCACATCCCATTTTCGAGAAGTAATTTTTCCAAGAGAAATAAGTTCATCAGTAGTAGCACCTGCCTCTTCGAGCAGTTCTGCCCTGGCAATTTCAAGTGGACTTCCTTCTCGATCCATAGATCCAGCTACAACGGTATAGTGATAGGACATATCGCTCACAAAAAATTCTTTGAGCACAACCACTTTATTATCCTCGGTAATCGGAAATACAAAAACAGCTTGATTGGCGATAACCATAAGAGGATGAATTTCTTTTCCAAGAGGTGTTTGTAAAAACCACTCCTCTACTTTTACATAAGGTCCTTCAAAGGCAGTTTGTTTACGGTTTAGTTTCCATTCACTCATAAAAATTTTCGTGCAAATTTATACAAATTATATTTCAAAGAATCAAAAACAATGTCCACTGCCTCTCCATAGTGTTTTATTGTACCATTAAAACCAGCTTTGAAGCGAGTGACACCCGAGAGCTTATCATTTTTGTCCCAAGTAGAGGTAAAAAAAGTCTCGGCATTGGGCGAATCGGGTGCCACAGGTTTTGCCACCCCACCAAGATCATAAATCTTGCAACCTTGCGCGCGAGCAAATTGCAAGGCCTCCCACTGAATCAAATATGGCGCCATAAGATTGCGATGGCTATTACTCGAAGCACCGTGCACATAAACGCAAGTTTTCCCAAAAGTATAGAGTAATACCGAGGCAAGAGGCATATCACCCAAATATACCGTCAATTGTGTACAAGCAGGAAGGTCAATAAAATCTCGATAATACTGCTCACTATGACTTTTTATCCCATCCCGCTCATAGGTTTCTTTAATCAAGGGCCAGAAAATATCTGGATTCTTTTCATTTTTTAGGGTAAGACCCTTTTTGGCAGCAAGACGAATATTGTAGCGAGTTTTTTCATGAAAAGTCCTCAGAAGTTCCTCGTCTGATAAAGAGAGATCAAGAACACTGGTATATTGGTATTGGCGATGATGGGTTGAAATTTTTTTATATTTTTTACTTGTCAAATCTTCAATTGGCTCAAATCGAGCAAAAACAAAGCCCTCTTTGCCCAAAAAATCCAAAAATTCGTCCGCATCTTCTTTGGCCAATGATACATTGTGAGGAAAATACAAATATTTGAGCCCCAAAAGCAAACTGTGGACAAAACCTTGGGCTAAGTAGAGCGTTTTTTCAGCATTTTTGGCAATAATACGAAAAGTAGGCTTTCCTTCACGGGCCTGAAACTCTCCCCATTGGTAGGACTGCAAAAACTCCTCGTTTTTCTGTTCAAGAAGCCAATTATCCCAGTCCTCGGATTTTCCACCAAAAACTTCAAAATTCATGGCTCTATAATACCTAAACTTAGCTCTTTTGTAAATTGCTCCCCCCTCTTGATTTTTTTCTGGACTTCGGCTATACTAAGGGCAAAGATTTGTAAATTCTAATTTTTATTGTATGGGTCTCCCTTCAAAAAAACGTACACCTCGCTCAAAACGCGAACGCAATGCAAACATTAAGCTCACAAAAGTTTCAACTTCAAAGTGTGCAAAATGTGAATCTCCTATTCTCTCACACCGCGCATGTCCAGGATGTGGTGAATACCGTGGAAAAAAAGTTGTAAATGTTGAAAAACGCGCTGACCGCCGCCTCAAACGCCTCAAAGCCCTTTCTTAATAATATTTGAATCCGGCGAATTTATGTCGAATAGGCATCTCGCAAGATCTATTATCATGCAATCCCTCTATCAGTGGGATTTTCGTGGTCGCCCGAGTGCTGCTATTCCTGCTATTGTTGATGGACTTCTTATTGAATTTGGAGGTGGACTTGAAGAACACGATCAGTATATTCGCGAAAGTGTAGAAAATATTATTGACCATATTGATGAAATTGATGAAACTATCAAAGAATTTGCCAGCAACTGGCCAATGGAACAGATGACTCTGGTAGATAGAAATATTCTTCGCATTGGAGTATACGAAATAAAATTCAACGATGCCATTCCAGGACGTGTGGCTATCAACGAAGCCATTGAAATTGCCAAAGGCTACAGTGGACAATCTTCAAGCAAATTTGTAAATGGAATTTTGGGTGCTGTCTACAATGACATGAAAACAAAAAATCCAAATTTGGAACAAAAAGAACGTGAAATGGAAGAAAACAAAAAGCAAGAAAAAGCCGCAGAAAAAGAAAGCTTCAAAAATCAAACAGACCTCTAAATTTACTCAAAAACATTTTAAAATAACAGATAGCAAATAGCAGATGCAGAGGCATCTGACATCTGTTATCTGCCATTTCAAATATATGGCTATTGCAGCTTATAAAGAACGAAAATTTTCTTTACTCGAAGAAAAAATTGGGGTCAAATTTCAAAATACTGACCTCTTGGTTCAAGCCCTCGTTCACAGATCCTACCTCAACGAAAATCGTGAATTTGGTCTTGCGCACAACGAAAGACTCGAATTTCTTGGAGATGCAGTTCTAGAACTTGTTGTGACCGAATTTTTATTTGAAAACTATCTCAATCCAGAAGGAGAACTCACCAACTGGCGTGCAGCTCTAGTGAATGCAAAAATGTGTGCAGAAGTTGCTAGAGATATAGAAATTGAAGAATATCTTTTTTTGAGTCATGGTGAATCTAAAGATGCCAATACCAAAGCTCGCGAATATATTTTGGCAAATGCCGTCGAAGCAATTATTGGAGCAATTTATCTTGATCAAGGCTGGAATTTGGCAAAACAATTTGTTACACGCTGGATCATTAGTAAGCTCCCCGAAGTTTTGGAAAATAATCTCTGGATGGATCCAAAATCTCGCTTTCAAGAATCTTCACAAGAAATTATTGGTATCACTCCAACCTACCGTGTACTGAGTGAAGAAGGGCCTGATCACAATAAAACATTTATTGTTGGAGTCTACCTTGATCATGAAAAGATTGCAGAAGGAACAGGAACGAGTAAACAAGAAGCCCAAGTGGATGCAGCAGATAATGCACTGAAGGTAAAAGGATGGAAAGGACCAAAAGTAGAAATTTTACAACGAAAAAAAGAAGACCCTATTGGATAGGTCTTCCGACGGGTCGGTAGCTCAGCTGGTAGAGCAGTGGCCTCTTAAGCCAACGGTCCCGGGTTCGATCCCCGGCCGACCCACGACACAAAAAAATAAATTGCTTCTGTCGTTCAACGGATAGGACAACAGCCTTCGAAGCTGTATATGAGGGTTCGATTCCCCCCGGAAGCACCAAACGTGAACATGTCGAACTGGACGGTTCAGACGAAACAGCGCGTAATTGCGCTGTTTCTTCGTCTTAGGCCGCTGTTCGAGCGGGTGGGAAATCGATTTCCCGGGAGTTTGAACGAGCTTGGTGTTCGTCCAGCACGAGTTGAGGTCGAAGTGACGAGTCGAGGCTCACGCGGACGACTGCCTCGTCAAAGGCCCGCTTGGCCTCAACGGTGTCTTCGCCTCGAAGGGCAGCAGCCTGATTGGGGGCCAGGCGATTGTCGGTCCCGAGCTTGCTCCGGGCCATCTCCTCGAGGCCTTCGGCCCGGATGATGAAACGGCACCCGGCTCGATGGCATCGGTAGTAGCGGTACATGTTTCCATTCGTCTTCCTGTGCTGCTCCCCGACCAGGAAGCCCACGCACCTCGGGTAGACCAGCTTCCGTGAAAGCAGGAACTGGAGGTGCTGCCTGGGCTGACCACCCGAGTGCTTCTGCCGGAAGACCTCCTGGCAGCGGTCGAAGAGTTCGGTGCTGATGAGATGTGGATGAACACCAGGATACGTCTTGCCGGAGACGAGCATCTTCCCCGTGTAGAACGGGTTGTGAAGGATCTCGCAGAGCTTGTTGGCGCCGAGTACTT
>JBPOIO010000018.1:0-3271 GCA_052034405.1 Candidatus Magasanikiibacteriota bacterium
CGCTGTCTTGCTCCTGCACCAGGCGTTCGCGCAGCGCCTGGACTTCCGCCTTGATGTCCTGCTGATCGGTAAGCTTCTCGGCCACCGCCGCGTAGCTGCTGGCGAGGGAGCCAGCTTTCCAATGGTCTTGCTCCTGCACCAGGGGTTCGCGCAGCGCCTGGACTTCCGCCTTGATGTCCTGCTGATCGGCAAGCTTCTTGGCCACCGCCGCGTAGCTGCTGGCGAGGGAGTCAGCTTTCCTACTGTCTTGCTCCTGCACCAGGCGTTCGCGTAGCATACGCGCAACTTCTAACAGGCGATCGGCTTCTAGGCCACTATGCGCCATTGGCCATTGGGATTCAATCGCCCGTTGAAGACGATAATTGTCTTCGCGGATAAGCGCATAGAGGCGGCTTCTGACATGTTTTGATGCGCGCCAGGTCTTCAGAACGGCAGCATTCTCGTCCTGCCCGCCAAACTGCTCGAGGAGCTCGGTGGCCTGCATGGTCAACTGCCGATCCTCGTACCAGTAATGAGCTCCTGCGGATGCTGCTGTTACCAGTACCAGAGCCAGCACGGGCTTGATAAGGCTTGCCAGAACGTAGCTAGAGGCCTCGCCGAAGCGCAATCGACCACGTATCCTTTCCCACGCCAAGCGCGCCTGAAGGGTGATTGGCAGCAATTCTGCCCACTGTTGCCTCCAATTGCTTTTGGCGCTTCGGAATCGCACCATTCCATTGCGCAATGCCTCACCCCAGCGATCAGCTTGTCGGGCCTCGATAATCACCGCGTGCGCTAAATAGTCGTGGTCAAGTTGCCAAGCAGCATCACCACCCATCCCTTCTGCCGGCCGCACCACCTCACATTCCTGCATCGCCCTCAATATCTTTTCGGCCAGCGCGGGCTGAGCGGCAAGAGCGCCCAACTCTCGTAACGAACGGCGCTGAGCCTTGGGTGGTTGGTTCGCGTCGCCAGGAAGCACCATGGCGCCCAACATTCGGCGTGCCACCGATTGGTAAGCCTCACCGCCGCCCGCAACATCACCAGCCCGCCTGATGGCACGTGCGATCGCCAGTGATTCCAGGCCCCGCAATTCGCCTGCGCGCCGGTATGCTGATACTGTTAGCATTGGTAGCTGACGCAGCCCAAGCAGCAACGTGCGTACCTGCTGCATTAAAATCGCCCCTTGCAAGCGCAGATCCGCTTCGATTCGGTCACGCAATGCATACCACCCCTGCTCTGGATTGCTGATAACTGGAGGCTGCTCCCCGTCCGGAGCGATGCGGTCCAGCAAATCCTTGAGATATTCCATCTCAACCCGGGGTACTTGGCGATCCGCAGTATCATGCGGGTCAAGAAACCGTAGACAGGATAGGCCTGAAGCTGTGTCTGCCCGAGTCACAACCAGCAGATGTATCGTGCTGTTCCGTAGCCGGTCGCGAATCAGCTTCCAAAACCGGTTGGTGTTAGCCAACGCATCGGGTTTCAGCCAGTTGCCCTGTGGATCGAGAAACTTGTCTCGATGTGCCGCTTGGTAATCGTCGAACTGGTCGACAATCAACAGCGTTCGACGGTCGAGCTTTTGAAATACAGCGGCGAACCGTTTTTCGAACTCAAGAGTTAGAACATTGGCATCACCGGCGAGGTCTGGGCACTGTTTCCAACCCATTGTCGTTCGTTGTTCCGGCGTTAGCAGATCGTACAGGGCTCCGACCGCGCTCGCCAACGGACCGCGTTCCCAATCTGTACCCCAGTCGCGCACCAAAACAGGCAGGAGTCCTTGTGACTCTTTCAGCAGTGGTACCAGACCAGCTACCACAAGCGCCGACTTACCGCAGCCCGACTCGCCATCCAGAAATACGACACGATTCTTCACGACGCTGTTCTGGAGTTTTGCGAGGTCATCTGTACGCCCGATTAGATTTTCAGGCTTTGAGGCAACGAGCGTGAAACGTTCCGCCTGCAATAGCCTGCTTGAGCACGCGAAGTTGCGATAACTTCGGATGAGAATCCAAAGGATTAGTGACGGAAACAGTACGGCAACCAATTTAGCTGCGTGCGGGGCCCATTCACCGGGTAGCCCAAGCGTTGGCGCGACGCTGTTGTAGAGACTTGTAAATCCATTGGTGATCGCGACAAAGATCACACCCAGCGAGGAAATAGCCGCCATCGCCGTCTTCAGCAATCCATCGATTGTCTTGATCCAATCAGTAAGTCGCTTTTCCATCTGTTCCTGCCAGTTTTGATTGCGGTGGTCGAAGACGAGACAATTAATGCAACGGGTTTGATTGTCAAGAAGGATAGAGCTATGTGTGCTCTGCCCAATAATGTAAGTCGCCACGTCGATTCAAACCTGTGCAACGGACTACTATAACGGCATCCCAATAGGATTTGCTTTGTCAGCGGACCTGTGCTGGTGGTGCAGCATGATACATCAACACTCAGCATGAACGTTTTTTGCTCAGCGCAAACCAATGTTGTTCCCCCAAACATGAAAACAGTTAGCCGGTAAACCTGCAATTTCCAGTTTGATATAAGGCTAAAAATGCGTTCTATTACATAGAATAGGCGTTTTTTCGCGCCTCGGAAGAGGGTACAGCTTTGTGCAATTGCGCGCAAAAATTATATTCACCGAGTCCGCACATTAACAAACGCTCACCAAACCAAAGTTTGGGCGCAAGTCGGCACAAATGGATCGAATGTTTCGTTTTCGTGTTGCGACGCAAGATCATGGCTATGGAATCCCAGGCTAGGTGTGGAGCCTGCAATGAGCCGGTATGACGCTGGCGATAGCGAGAATCTATACGGGCATGATGACAGGGTGGTGAACTACGGGGTCGACGTTTCTACACTGATTCGGTTGATCGAAGAAGGAAAGCTTTAGCTACATTTCAACACCAAAACCCGGATAGCTAATCGAATCAAGAGACCTCCAAATATTTATCAAACTTTATTCCGATCCGACACCAGACAGCTGAAAAAACAAGGCTTTCTAGCGGAAAATTGAATTTCTTGGAGTTTCTTCAAATGTTAGGTAATCGTAGAGGTATTCCTGGAAGGGGCGCCTGTTTCAAAGTGGTCAATTTTGACCGTAGGGGTGAGCAGGAGTAGCGTTTCATTGGTCAGAAAAAACCATTTTAGCTGGTCAGATAGGTCGTAATACGCAGCTGAAAAGCTCGACCCCATATTTTTTGATTTTTGACACATTATGATGACGCTCATTTACATCAGCAGACGAAAGGGTGACGCTACAACTCGCTAAGATCGACACCCAACTTGGCACATATTGCGT
>JBPOIO010000034.1:0-47720 GCA_052034405.1 Candidatus Magasanikiibacteriota bacterium
TTGCGCCACTCATGATAAGTGTCAGCAACTTTTGCCATGTCTTCTTCAGAAAATTCACGATGCGTCTTGTCCGCCATGTGGCCCACTTCACTTGCATCAATAAAAAGTACTTCACCTGTACGCTTACGGTCACCATTGCCCGTGCGTTTACGTGAGATAAACCAAATACACGCAGGAATGCCCGTGTTATAAAAAAGCTGTTTTGGAAGTGCGACGATACAATCTACCAAATCATTTTCGATAAGTGATTTTCTAATTTCACCTTCATTATTTGTTTGACTAGAAAGTGAACCGTTGGCAAGTACACACGCCATTACTCCATGTGGCGAGAGATGATAGATCATGTGTTGAAGCCATGCATAATTAGCATTTGACGATGGAGGCATGCCGTATTGCCAACGTGGATCATTTTGAAGAAGTTGCCCCGACCAATCGCTATCATTGAATGGAGGATTTGCAATAACAAAATCTGCTTTGAGATCTTTGTGGGTGTCATTCAAAAACGAACCTTCTGTATTCCATTTCACTTGGCTTCCATCAATGCCTCGAATAGCCAAATTCATTCGGCACAAACGATAAGTTGTCTGATTACTCTCTTGCCCATAAATAGAAATATCTTCTACATTTCCGCGATGTTCTTTGATAAATTTTTCACTCATGATAAACATTCCACCACTTCCACATGCTGGATCATACACTCGGCCTTTGTACGGCTCAATCATTTCTACCATTATACGAACGATTGATTTTGGCGTGTAAAACTGTCCACCTTTTTTACCTTCGGCATTGGCAAATTCACCGAGGAAATATTCATATACCCGACCAAGCAAGTCTTTACTCTTTGCGGCTTCGGTACCAAGTGCGATGTTTCCAATAAGATCAATAAGACCACCGAGTGCAGCCTTGTCGAGATTTGGACGAGCATATACTTTTGGCAAAATACCTTTGAGTGTTGAGTTTTCTTTTTCAATTGCTTCCATGGCGTCATCGAGATCTTTTCCAATAGATGGAAGCTTTGCACGAGAATACAAATGTGACCAACGGGCAATTTGTGGAACAAAAAAAACATTTTCGGCACGATATTCATCAACATCTTCTGGATTTGCTCCTGCAAAATTTTCTCCTCCAGCCTTTATCTTTGTATACAACTCTTCAAATGAATCAGAAATATACTTCAAAAAGATAAGACCAAGCACGATGTGCTTATACTCTGCCGCATCCATATTCTTGCGGAGCTTATCTGCCGCCTTAAAAAGCATTTTTTCAAATGGTTCTGTTTTATTGTTATCTTTAGCCATACATTTATCTTATTAATTCATCAAAACGGATGTCTCAACAGTTTAAATTTGTTAATCCGTACGACTTCAACAAGATATAGAGTACCACTATTCCCCCACTTATTCAAGCTAAAATTTCACTCCACATAGACAAAAAAAGACCAACTTTCAAAAGTCGGTCTTTTTCTTAAATTTGAGCCCTCTCGGTCACACGGAACCGGTGCTCAAGCTCGCTCGGGGACCTGGATTCGAACCAAGATACGCAGCTTCAAAGGCTACTGTCCTACCATTAGACGATCCCCGAATATATCCTCTTATGCAGAATATGAACAGTAGTATAATACAAAAAACCCCGGGCGTCAACCCAGGGTTTTGTGAATACTATTTTTTAAAGACCAAGGCCCGAGCTTTGGACTCTTCGGTATAGGCTTCGAGCACATCCCCAACCTCTACCCGAATCTTTCCCTCAAAAGTGATACCACCTTCTGTTCCACTTGGAATTTCCTTGGATTCAGATTTGGCCAGCTGACAACGAGATATTTTACCTGTTCCAATAATCTCACCATCACGTTTTACACGGACAAAACAGTCTTTTCGTACTTTTCCATCTTCCACACGTCCTCCGAGAATCATAGAAGATTTTTCTGTACGGAAAATAGCCAATATTTTCATGATACCAATTTCTGTAATAATTTTTTCGTTCGAAAGCATTTTGGTCAATTCTTCTTTGACCCAGTCAAACAAGGCGTAGATAACATCAAACTGATAAAATTGCAAACCTTTTTCACGAATATCTGCATCCACTGTTGGCGTTGGTTTTACTTTGAAACCAACCAAGATTCCCCCACCGGCTTCTACTTTGTGCACATCGTCTTCTGTAATATTTCCAAGTCCTTTTCCGATAACTTTCACACCAACCTCATCGTGCATAATTTTGTCGAATGTTCCAATAATCGCTTCGAGAGATCCAAGTACATCGGCTTTAATAACGAGATTCAGTGTTTTTTTCTTTCCATCTTCTTCCGAAGTATTTTCTCGCTGTTGTATGGTTTGTTTTTCTGCACCACTTTGTTGGTTTCGTTTTGCTTTGATATCAATTTTTTCTGCACCATCTGCAAGTGATACATCCAAAATATCCCCCACTTCTGGAGCTACTTTGAATCCAATAATTTGAACAGGCATAGAAGGTCCTGCACTTTCAATCGTTTCACCCGTAAAATCTTTCATGGCACGAACTTTTCCATAGATTTCACCATGTACCACGAGCGAATCATTTTTGTGCAATGTTCCAGCTTGAATAAGAACCGTTGCCACTGGTCCAATATTTTTATTCATCTTGGATTCAATAATCGTTCCTACTGCTGGAATATGTGGATCAGCCTGAATCGTCTCGGCATTCATATCTGCTACGAGCAAGAGAACATCAAGAAGTGTATCAATATGCAATTTTTTCTTTGCGGAAATTTCTACAAAAGGTACTTTTCCACCCCATTCTTCTGGAATAATTTCATGTTCTGCGAGTTGTGATTTCACTCGTTGAATATCCGCACCTTCTTTATCGATTTTATTGAGCGCTACCACAAATGGAATTTTTGCGGCTTTGATAATCTGAATAACTTCTTCTGTCTGAGGCTTCACACCGTCATCTGCTGCTACTACAAGAATCGCAATATCTGCAATCTTGGCACCACGAGAACGCATCACAGTAAAGGCTTCGTGACCTGGAGTATCAATAAAAGTAAGTGCACGTTCAACTTTGGTTTTTGGATCTTTCCAAATAGTTTGGTAGGCACCAATATGCTGAGTAATTCCACCAGATTCGGTTGAAGTAATATTGGCTTCACGAATGGTATCAAGAAGAGATGTCTTTCCATGGTCAACGTGACCCATGACCACCACTACTGGTGCACGAGGTTCTGGATTATTTGCACGAGCAAGTGCATCTTCAATTGCTTTTTCTTTTCGTTCTTCTTTTTCTGCATCTTCTTTTGTTCCTTCTTCTTTTTCTACATTATATCCAAGTTCACCTGCCATGATAGAAGCAGTTTCAAAATCCAAATTTTGGTTTTGATTGGCAAGAATACCATTTTTCATGAGTTCTGTAATCACCTGAGTCACAGGAAGTTGCATGCGCTCTGAAAATTCACGAACAGTAATGATTGGTGGAAGTGAAACAGTAAGTCCACTTTCACGGCGAAGTTCTTTTTCCAATTTCTTTTTTTCTTCGGCTTCTTTTGCTTTTTTATCTTCAATTTGACGCTTGATATATTTCCATTGCTTCACGATTTGTGCAGCAACCTTGTCATCCACCTTGATCGCTTTGACACCAATATCAAAACCATACTGCGGAAGAATCTGCAGCATTTCTTGAGGACGAATACGGAGTTGCCTTGCGAGTTCTGATACGTTCATGGGAATGGAATTAGGAAAATCTAAAAGTGCCCACAGTATAGCAAAATTTGATTGAGAAGTCAATTCAAAAAAAAAGGAACGCAATTTTGCGTCCCTTTGGCTTTACTTGGCGAATTTTTGCTTATAGAGTTCAATAGATTTGTTCACAGCCGCAATCGCATCGTCTTTGCCTTTGTAGGCACCAACGTCTACTACATCCCCTTTTCCTTTGAGAACCTTATAGGTCTGGAAAAAATGTGCAAATTCTTTGAGGAGGTGTTGATTTGCATCAGCAATATCGTTTACTCCTTCAAAATGTTTGTCTTTTACAGGAACAGCAATCACTTTGTAGTCAGATTCACCAGAGTCAATCATTTCCATAACTCCGATTGGACGAACTGCAACTTGAATTCCTACAGAAAGTGGATAGGTGGTGAGCACGATCACGTCGAGTGCATCGCCATCTTCCCAGAGTGTTTGTGGTACATAGCCATAGTCAAATGGATATGGAGCCGCACTATAGTTCACACGATCAAGTGCAATAAGGCCAGTTTCTTTGTCGATTTCGTATTTGTTATATGAGCCCTTTGGGATCTCGATAATAACATTCATTTCTTGAGGACAGTTTTCCCCACGTGGTACATCGTGCCAGAGATTCATAAATTTTTTATTAAGGATAAAAGACCCCTGTAGTATACAGAAAAACCAGAAAAAAGCAAGTTAGCGGATCTTGGAAGTTGCCTGGTTATAGGCACTCACCACATTCGCATATTTTGACTCAAAATTATTTCGTGCACGATACCATTCTTCTGGAGGAATTGCTATCATGTGATTGATTTCCTTCTGTGCTTTTTTTCTTTCTTCGTTGAGCATAATACTGGCTTCTTCCCACAGTTTTTTTTGATTCTCCAGTTTTTGCATCATTTTTTGATTCCAGTGAGCCCATTTGCTATCTGTTTCGTCACAGATTTTATCAAGACGTGCTTGATAAATTCCAAGAGTGACTTCTTTTTCACGCTCAATAAGTTTGAGTTCTTCGGGAGTAAGTGAAGGCATAGACAAGTGTATTAAAAATAAAACACTCTTCTCTTCCTTTACCTTCCCACTTTCAAAGTCTCTTGTCAAGCGAAGTCTACTTTTTTTTGGCTAAAATTACATAACCTTGACTTTCGAGATATGGCCCAAGCGTATACATTTCAATAAGGCCATAGAGTTCGGCCGCAGCAGCGTAGTATGGATGTGCTTTTTTCTTGAGCAAAAAAAGCCAATGGTTGATTTTTTTCAAAATATAAAATTTATCACTTGCTTGCAGTGCTTCGTGAAGTTCATCTGGATGACAGAGAAATTTGAGCCAAAAGCTACTATACATTTTTTTCACTTCAAAACCTGCATCTTGAAGTTTGGTTTTGAGTTCAACTTTGTGATAGAGCGATATATGATACTGTGCATGTGGATCAGTATTGAGTCCCCGCTTCAACATATACTGACGAATGTATGCATGAGGTCCAAGAGCCGACTCACTAAACATTGCAAGTACTCCACCAGGACGCAGGACACGGTTCATCTCCTCGAGCCAATCTTGTACATTTTGCACATGTCCCAAAACATCCGACGTATATATAGCATCAAAACTTTCATTGTTAAATGGCAAATGTTCACCGTCATACCACTGAAGCTCGGCCGATACAGCATGTTGTTTCAATTTTTTGTTCCCCAGCTCTACTTGCATTTGTACGACATCGACTCCGATCACCTCGGCACTGCGACCAAATATTTTTTTGAGATCAATCACCGTTGCACCCATGCCACAACCGACATCCAAAATACGATAATGATTTTCTGCACGGGGTTTGTGTTTTTTGATATAGCGATACAAAAACCACTTCTTTGGATAAAAAAGTAGTTTACACCAATCGCGAAATGTGATAGTGTCAGCACGAAATACAGGATCTGCATCCCAAATCTCAACACCATCGTCACGGGTGACTCCCCAACCCATTGTATTGTCAGAGCTCGTATTTTTCATGAGTTTATTGTACCATATTTGCAAACGAATATATATGGAAAATGGTTTTCTACTTATCAACAAGCCAGCAACTTGGACCAGCCATGATGTGGTTGGCTATATGCGCCGAGTGACGCACATAAAAAGAATTGGCCATGCTGGAACCCTTGACCCTTTTGCTACAGGTCTTCTTATTGTCGCAATTGGACGAGAAAACACCAAGCGCCTCGATGAATTCAAAGACCTCGAAAAAACATATATTGCAACTCTACGACTGGGCGCGACGAGTGATACCTATGACAAGACTGGCCTGATTACAGAGCTTTCGGATCGAAAAATTTCACTTGAAGAAATACAAAAAATACTCCCAGATTTTGTTGGAGCACAAGAGCAACTCCCTCCAATGTATAGTGCCAAAAAAGTAGATGGAAAAAAATTGTACAAATTGGCACGCAAAGGTATTGAAGTAGAGCGCAAAGCACATCACATCACAATTTACGATATTGAACTGCTCGACTATACTTTCCCAGAACTAAAAATACGCGTGCGCTGCTCCACCGGAACATATATCCGTAGCCTCGTGCAGGATATCGGCCAAAAGCTAGGAGTCGGGGCCTACTGCGAAGAACTCGAACGAGTCAGTATTGGAGAATATTCTCTCGAAAATGCCACTCCGATCAAAGATTTTTCGAGGGATAGCTGGAAAGATTCACTCCTCTAATAAAAAATAGATCAACTGAAACCGCTAATTTTAGCGGTTTTTGTATTTTATACACTTGACAAAAGACAAAAAATTTGATATATACAAATGTTCGACTGAGAGGGTCGAACCGAGAATTTTTACCTCTCAAGGTATACAAACCCACGCGGAGATATCGAAAATGTGGATCGAAATTGAAGAAAAGAAGAGGTTCGTGCCCTTCTACCGACGGATTAGCGCCGAATCCGTCGTGGAGCTGCTGGAGGACCTCGGCAAGGCGGACGCCCCGAACGGCGTGTACGTCAACTCGCCGGGCGGACGCTTCGAGTTCTTCGCAGAAGTTGCCCCCGCCATCGAGCGGCGTGGAATCACGACCCTGGCCGGCGACGTGCGCTCGGCGGCCATCATCCTCGCCCTGCTCGGACACCAGCGCCTGGCGTTCCCGGACTCCACCTTCTTCTTCCACGAGGTGCGAACCCTCGTCGGACTCAAGGGCGAGGTGACCATCTGCGATCTGCAGGAGGTCATGGACTACCAGGAACGCATCGAAGCTGAGCGTCGTGAGTTCCTCGAGGAGTGGCTGCGACGCATGCAGATGGCGCAGAACTGGTTCATCAGCTTCATCGCCGAGAAGACCGGCCTCTCCCCCGCAATCTTCCTCGACCTGATGCGCCAGAACGCCACGCTCGATGCACGGGACGCGGTGCACTACGGCATCGTGCACCAGATCGTCCCGCCGGAGATGCGGAACCTCATCCGCTAAAGTCCTCCCGCAGGGCGCGCGGCGAGGCACAGGTACTCGGCTTCCCTGTTCAAAACGAAGCCGGCCGAAAAAAAGAACATCATTTTGCGTGGTGTTCTTTTTTTATCTCTTAATTTTTCGTAAACTCTTTTGAAACGTAATTGCAAATCGATGCGCTTCATCTCGTACACGAATAAGTATTTCTTGATGTTCATTCACCCATTTTACAAATCCGGCATCTGGATCCAAAAAAGTAAATTCATTTTTCTTTCTCTGCGGACCTTTGGCTATTCCGACCATTGGAATAGCGATATTCAACTCTTTCAAAACTTTTCCAACCCGATTCACCTGTGGCCGCCCACCATCAATAAGCAGCATTGACGGAAATTGCCATTCATCATGTTTGAATCGTCGACGCATCACTTCTTCAAGACAATCAACATCACTTTGTCCTTCTACTGTTTTTATTTTAAATTTACGATACTGATCTTTCATTGGTCCTGCACTATCGAATACTACCATGCTGGACACTTTGCCCGTAGCCCCAAGGTTCGAAATATCATAGCCTTCAATACGAAAGCTCGTAGAAGTCGATGATGCTTGTTTTTCTTCTGGAGAAATTTCAACCATGGATCTGTTGATAAGCGTAATATCATGAATACGATAGAGTGAACTCAGCTGATCACGAAGTCGTCCAGCCTCTTCAAAATTTTCATGTTTCGATGCGACTTTCATCTCACGCTCCAGTGCTCGAATCAACTTTTTCTTTTCACCTTTCAAAAACATCACGAGCGGCGCAATCACTTTTTGCTTGTATTCTTTTGGACTAATCGCACGCACACATACACCAAGACATTGTCCCATCTGATAATACAAACATGGACGTTTTTGGTCAGGCCGACATGTTGAAAAATGAAACATGCTACGCAAAATTTTGAGTGCTGCCTGGCTATTGAGTCCTGGATATGGACCAAACACATGAGCAAATTGTTTCAAGTGAGTTTTCTTGAGTTCGTATTCATGTTGACGAATCGTCTTGACTTCTGGATATTCATCTCGTGTAATAACAATGTAATTCCAACTTCGATTGTCTTTTCCAAGAACATTGTACTTTGGTAAATATGTTTTGATATAGTTCGCCTCAAGTATTACGGCTTCAAGAACAGAATCTGTATTTCGATGTTTTATATTTACCACCTCATGCATCATAGCCTCGATCGGACGAGTCGCACGCTTGAGACGAAAATAACTCCCCACTCGACTTTTGAGAGAGGTTGCTTTCCCAACATAGATCAATTCTTTTCGTGCATCATAAAAAAGATAAACACCCGGATTATCTGGAAGCGCTGCAAGTTGTGATTGAATTTTGGTCATATATCTCATACTACCCAAAATAAGACGAAAAATCAATCCTTTACCAAATGGCTTTTTTTTGCTAGTATTACCACCAATATGGCAACACTCCTCCAAATCAACCACCTCAGCAAAAGTTTTGGTCCACGCGTTATCATCGACGACGTGACTCTTTCGATTGGTGAAAAACAAAAAATTGGTGTAATTGGACGAAACGGTGCTGGGAAATCTACACTCTTTCGAATCATTATGGGAGACGATGAAAAAGACAGCGGCGAAGTCCTAGTTCACGAAGGCACAAAAATTGGCTACCTCACACAGCACGACCCCTACGAAGGCGACGAAACAGTCATGAATTTTTTACTTCGAATGAGTGAAAAAGAAGAATGGCAATGCGCGGCCATGGCAGGAAAATTCAAAATCAAAAACGAAATGTTTTCGCGCCCTATTCAATCACTTCCTGGTGGTTACCAAATGCGTGTAAAACTCGCCAGCATGCTGCTACAGGATCCAAATCTTCTCCTTCTTGACGAACCTACCAACTATCTCGATCTTTCTACACTGCTTCTACTCGAACAATTTTTGCAATCCTACCGCGGAAGTTTTCTTGTCATTTCACACGACCGAGAATTTCTCAAAAACACTTGTACATCCACTCTCGAAATCGATCAAGGAAAAACGTTTTTTTATCCAGGAGATATCGAAGCATATTTGGCGCACAAAGAAGCCCAGGCAGATTTGGCAAAGCGCTACAACAAAAAAATAGAACGCGAAAAAGCCCATCTCCAAACATTTGTAGATAGGTTCCGCTACAAAGCCAGCAAAGCTGCGCAGGCACAATCCAAAATGAAACAAATCGAACAACTCAAAACCATTGATATTATTAGTGCACTTTCTACCACTCGTATTCGTATTCCAAAAGTAGATGAGCGCAAAGGCATTGCCCTATCAAGTCACGAAATGACGATTGGCTATAATGAAAAAATTATTAGTAGCGGCATCACCCTCGATATTGAACGCGGCGAACACGTTGCCATCGTTGGAGACAATGGCAGTGGAAAAACAACCCTCATGAAAACCTTTGCCGGAGTCCTCCCTACGCTTGCCGGCACATTCCGCTTTGGACCACATATCAAAATCGGATACTATGCCCAGCATGTACCACAGATGCTTCGAAACCAAGATACCGTACAAAGTTATTTGAATGCTGTTTCTGCAGCAGAAATAAAAACAGAACAAGTCCTTGAAATGGCGGGTAACTTTTTGTTTCGTGGAGATGATCTCAATAAATCTATTACGCTTCTAAGTGGTGGAGAAAAAGCACGCCTTTGTCTTGCAGGACTTCTGCTACAAAAAAACGAAGTTCTTCTTCTCGACGAACCAACCAACCACCTAGACTTTGAAACTGTTGAAGCACTGGCCGAAGCCCTCCAAAATACTCACTGTACCATTTTGTTTATTAGTCACAACCGCACATTTGTAAATCTTGTAGCCAGCAGTATCATTGAGGTAAAAGATGGCCGAGTTCGTAGATATCATCACAACTACGAAGAGTATGTGTATCACCTCGAACAAAATCTAGAAGTTTCACGAACCCAAAAAGAAGAAGAACGAAAAGAAGTAAAAAGTTCTGCCGAAGAACGCAAAGCGCTCCAACAAGAAATAAAAAAAGAACGAAAAGCCCTGCAAGAGATAGAAATGGAAATCATGGACCTTGAAAAAGATAAACAAAAATTACTTACATGGTTTGAACAAAACAGCAAAGAATATTCAAGAGAAAAAACAGAAAAACTTCACGATACCACATACTTTATTTTGGAAAAAGAAAAAGAGTGGATGAACATTCAAGAACACATTGAACAACTCAGTAAAAAACTTTAAATAAAAAAACTCCTCGATAATTTCGGGGAGTTTTTTGTTTTGAAAATTATTGTTGTGTACTTGTCGAAACGACTCCATTCAATTTGTTTTTGAGTTCAAGAAATGGGTTATGGATATTGATGAACAAATCAATTGCTGCGTTGGCAATTTGATCATCCATAAATCCAACAAAATCTTTTCCTTCTCGTTTGTCATCAAGTCGAACAATGTGGTATCCAAACTGTGTTTTTACGAGATCTCCAAGTTGTCCTTTTTGAAGAGCAAAGGCTGCTGTTTCAAATTCTGGAACCATTTCTCCTCGAGAAAACCAACCCAAATCCCCACCCACTTCTTTGGTACCATCTGATCCAAATTCTTTTGCAAGTTTTTCAAAATTTTCACCTTTTTTCAAACGATCAAGAACTGATTGTGCTTGTTTTTTCACAGTAGCATCATCTTTACCTTCTGTTGTAAACAAAATATGTCGTGCTCGAACTTCTTCTTTTTTGAAGTTTGCAAATGCAGGGTCAGTACTCGAAACAAAAGCACTTTGCAATTTTTGTTCAAGAACCAAAGGACGAATTACCTTTTCCAAATAGGTATCAAAATTCCATCCATAATTTTTTTGAAGTTCTGCATCAATAGCTTCTTGACTTGGAAATTTTGAAAGTAATTCTTGTTTTTTTGCATTCAAATCATCGTCTGTCACTGTGATATTATACTTTGCAGAAAGTTGTTCAATCAATTTGTTGGCAACAAGACGACTCACGGTCATATCTGAAATATCATTGTCAGAAACTGGAGGAAATTCAGATCCTTGTGCAGCATAAAACTTTTTGAGGGTCATGAAGTCTTCGATATAGTTTGAATACAAAACTTTTTGACCATTTACAGAAGCAGCAGAAAGATGCAAAACCTTTGCTACTTTTAGAATTGTTGGATTTTGTGAAACTCCATGAACTTTGGAGACCACAACAGCAATACCAATCAAAAGAACTACAACTAATGTTGAAAAAACTCCAAGCAAAGCCAAAAGGGCTGGAGACATTTTTGTACTTTTTGAACTACTCTGTTGGTTTTTTTCTGCCTGCTCGGGCACTGTGTTATTTTCTTCCATAGAAAAAATATATATTAAAGCCTAAGGTAATGGCTTGTGGATAAAGTAATACCACCATTTTATAGGATTTGATAAGTTCTGTCCAGAATCTGCATTTTGAGAAATATTTTTCTTTACTTCTACATCTTTTTGAGCACTTGGGATAATAAGAACATGCTCACCAGGTTTCTTGAGATTGAGTTCGGTTCTGGCTTTTTCTTCTACAAAGGCATTACTCGTCACATACTCAAGAAGCTCCATAGATTGAAATTTTTTCTTTTGAAGACGATCCACTTCACCTTGCAAACTCGCAATTTCCTGTTTTACTTTATAATCTTGATAATAGGTTCGAATGGATCCAAAAATAATAAGTGTAATAACAACAAAGATAAGAACCAAAAAAAGACGAGAGGTAAAAAATCGTCGAAGAGAAGAAGTTTGGGGATTCCGTGTCATGATACAAAAATATTTATATCTTTAGGTTACTAGTATAGCAAATTTTATTGTTTTTTTACAATCGCATCTCGAACAAAATGGCGATCGTCCCAAGGAATCATCTGACCTTTTACAATCATACCCTGTTCACTTCCCTTTCCAGTGACCAAAACCAGATCCCCAGCCTCTGCCATTTGAATAGCTTTTTCAATCGCTTCTTTACGATCCAAAACCTGAAATAAGTTTTTTCCTTCCAGCTTTCCAGTCTTCGCAACGGCATTAGCAACATCACGAATAATATCCATAGGCTCGTCGTCATAGGGATCTTCGTCGGTCACAATACAAATATCTGCATGTTTTCCAACATATTCACCGACAGAAAAGCGTCGTGATACATCGCGGCCACCACCGGTAGAGCCAAAAACATGAATCACACGCTTTGGAGCCAATTTTTTTACCACAGCATAAAGTTTTTCAATGGCCACGGGTTCAAAGGCATAATCGACAATCACTTTGAATCCACGGGCTTCTGCTTCGTGGATAAATTCAAGACGGCCCTCTGGACCTTTGAGTTTTGCTACAGCACTCTGCGCAGCTTCAAAAGAAACATTAAGCTGGTGAAGTACAGCCAGAGCAGCAGCAATATTGAAAACATTATGTTCGCCGTAGAGAGGCGCAAAAAATTGTTTTTTGTTTACTTCAAAATGAAGCCCATCGGCATTTGAGGAAATATTTGTGACATCATCTCCAAAAGTACAAAGTCTTTCAAAATGTTCATCCAAAAATTCTTGAACATATTCACTCTTACCATTTACAATCGCTGTTTTTTCTATAAATTTTTTGGAAGTATCCAAAAGTGATACAAATTTGTCAGAAGAAAGATGTTTTCGTTTTGCATGTGCAACATATTCAAAAATACCCACTTTTGCAGCCTTATAATTTTCAAAACTTCCATGCGAATCAATATGCTCTGGATAGAGATTGGTGAGAATCATCATGTCATAGTTGATGAATCTATGACGGTACTGCACAAAACCTTCACTTGTCGTTTCAACTATTGCAATATCACATTTTTTGTTGACCATCTCGCGCAAATATTTTTGAATCTTGTATTTTCCAAGCATGGTCATTTTTTGATCGTTCAATTTATTTTCACCGCCTACATAAAAATCAATAGTCGAAAGCGAACCCACTTTAAACCCTTGGGCTTCGAGCATTTGGCGCAAAAAATAGGTGGTACTCGATTTGCCACTCGTACCCGTAATTCCGATCACGAGAAGGTCTTCGGAAGGAAAGGCGTATTTATAAGCACCATACCAGGCAAAGAATAAGTGCCGTAAATTGAGGAACTTTTTGGGGATAATTTTTTTGATACTGGATTTTAGAGACATAGTGTGATAATGATTCAAAATTTTGTTTATTAGGAGCTGATAAACGACGTTGCGAGGCAATGTTGTTTATCAGATTAGATTATCTCATTCTTTATGACCCTTGACAATATCTGTATATTCGTATATACTTCTCGGTCGTGTTCAGTCCACCTATTCAGGGAGCTATTAATGTATAACAGGTGTTTGGTGGCAATTTTTTTTGCCACCTTCCTGCTCGGCCTCGCCGAGGTGACCGGAGCCATGGATCGGCTCCGCAGGGTTGAGCGGGATATCCGCCGACCCACCACCCCGAATTCGGCGCCCAAAGCGCCGACCACCAGCCCACCGAACCTGCCCAACAAGGCCCCCCCGACTCCTGCCCCACCAATACAAAGAGAGGCACTCCCACACAACAACGCAGAGGAGACCGCCCTCGCCTAGCCCGCCTTCGCACCCCCAATTTTTTTCTTCACAAGAACTCTTGTAGGAAAAAGATTTACTTGCGAAGGTAGGTCTTTCTACAAAAAGTCCCCTTTCGGGGATTTTTTGTTTATTTGTTTTTTTCTCGAAGTGTTACCTCGTAGACCACCATCTCCAGCTTGTGCGCAGCTTGTTTTGCCTGATCAAATTTATTTCGCAAATATTTTGTCAGATTGAATTCCATGAGTTCTCCAATAATTTCATTGGCAGTATCTGCACACTTTCGTACCATTGCAAGGTCATGCATAGTCGCAGCCCGAATAGCATAGCGAAAAAGTTCTCCAGGAACATCACAAAGACCCGCCAAATAACTTTCTCCCGAAATAGGCAGTCCCTTGACTTCACCAATATCCCCTTTGATTACAAACTGATACATCAAACTTGCTTCTACATATTCTTCGAGGGCTGCCATATAGGCACCTTCTTGTCTTATCTCTGGATTCTTTTTGTATTTTTTATTGAGGTCTTTGATCATCTTTTCAATCAGACGCAGCTTTTGGTCAGACTCCTTGAGATCGCCCCTGTGAAGGTCAAAAATAGCCCGCTTGGCATGGTGAAGGGCATCGTCCGCAGTCTTGATAACATCACGGCGAATAAGGGCATATTCGTGGAGGTCTTTTTTGAGCTTTTCTACATAGGTTTTTTTGAGCATACAAATGGGTTAAGAGTAGCTCTATGATAGCAAAGATCCCTGTGGAAAACCAGGCTTTCAAAAAATGTTGACTTTTCTCTGGGAATTGTGTATTATATTTGCATCTCAAAAATTGAGAAAAAATGACCTGGTAGCTCAGCTGGTAGAGCAGTAGCCTTTTAAGCTAATGGTCGCGGGTTCGAGCCCCGCCCGGGTCACACAAAAACAGCTTTCAAGTGAAAGCTGTTTTTATTTTCCACCTCAATTTATTCTACCAAGTAAAATAAATAATCGGTGCCGGATCGTTTGCACCTCATTGATCCGACGCTCCTTGCGCGAGTGAAAGATTTCCTCTTGGTGCCAGCCACTCGCGAGGCTGAAGAGGACAATTGTCAGGTCTGCACGGCCCCGGTAATTTCGTCGATGATCCGCTGGACCGCCTCCTGCGGGCTGATGCCCTCGGGTGGCTGGGTGATGGGTCGACCGATGACGAGGTGGGTGGCACCTGCACAGACGGCGTCACCCGGCGTCATGACACGCCTCTGATCGCCAACCGCAGCCCATTCGGGACGAATCCCGGGAACCACGAACTTGAGCTGGCTCAGTCCAGTGTCCGAGCGCAAAAGCGCAAGCTCCTTGGGTGAACAGACCACCCCATGGCCCCCCTTTTCTACAGCGTGATGTGCCAGAGTTCGAACGACTACATCCGTACTATCTCCGAATGTAGCACGGCACTCCGTATCGTCGATGCTGGTGAGCACCGTGACACCGAGGACCTTGGCGTTGCCGCAGTTGTTGACCGCCGCGGCGATGGATTCCCGCCCGGCGCTCGCATGGATCGTGAACATCTCGACACCGAGGTTTGCGGCCGAGCGTGCCGCACCAGCCATGGTGTTGGGGATGTCACCGAACTTCAGGTCGAGCATCACTCGATATCCATACCCGGTGGCCATAGCCACCGCAGCCGGGGCACCCACCGCAGTGCACAGCTCGAGTCCGAGTTTGACTCCCCAGATGGGAGTTCCACGAAGCTTCTGCAAGAGCACATGAAGATC
The DNA here is from genome assembly GCA_052034405.1 of Candidatus Magasanikiibacteriota bacterium. Taxonomy (GTDB): domain Bacteria; phylum Patescibacteriota; class Patescibacteriia; order Magasanikbacterales; family UBA922; genus CAYTKU01. The sequence continues at coordinate 15,396 of JBPOIO010000034.1, forward strand.
GTGAAAATTGTTCACATCGAGCGCCACAATGATCCGTTCTTCCGGACGTACAATCATGCGAAAGATCCTTTCGGCTTAATCGACCGACATGGTCGATTTTCTGCACCACACCTTAACGAAAAATAGTCCAAAAGTCAACAAAATTTTTATATTGTTACCAAATCTCTTTCAATATTCATAAATTCACCCCACGCCCCCAAGGTTCACAAATAAAAAGACTTCCTTTCTGGAAGTTTTTTTGACTTTAGAAAAACTTTATTTTTAATTTAGTTTTTCTTGATATGTGTTGTGATAAAATAACTTTTTAGTGCCGCTACTATGTGCGATTGAACTCATTGAAAATTCACGATTTGAACCAATTTCGAAAAAAAATCCAAATCGTTCTTCAGAAATATTACATCGTTTTGTAGGGAGTACGCCTGGAGGTGACCAATTTGTTGTTCAAATAAAAGAAGAAAATTCTAGTCAAAAGTGGTTGGTATCAATATTTCCAAAAGTCTAAAAACAAAAAAGGACCTTCCGCTATTTTCCAAAAACAAATTTTTGTGATACTCTGTTTCCAAACCATGGACGGAGGACATCAGTGTCAGAAAACACCACAGGCGAACAGTGCTACGAGTGCGGAAGCTTGAACGTGCGGTCAGGACGGGACTTCATGTACTGCTACAACTGTGGGGCAACTGCTGGGGAAGAAAAAGTTTTCCCCAAGCGGCGCCTCGCTGCGAACACAAAGACTCCCGACATCGATGCGAATCTCAACCGCAGACCAACCCCCGTAGGTGAGGAGGCCACGAGCTAATCGTGGGGTTTTCGGTCAGCCACAAACCGAGCAAAGAGACAAAAAACCCGCCATAATAGGCGGGGTTATTTTTTTAAAAAAATTTAGAGCAAAGCCTCGTCAAGTGCCACAACATCAAAGCCCACAACAATTTTTCCATTGATATCAATCACCGGTACTCCCATTTGACCAGATTTTTTGAATATTTCATCAACTCGCGCAGCATCAACAGAAACGTCCACATCGTCAAACGCAATGTTTTTTTCTTTCAAATAATCTTTGGCTTTGTGACACCAGGGACATGTTGGAGTTGAATACACCGTTACCATATTAATTTGCTTTTTTAAATTTCACGGCAAAAATTGGTTCGTAATCATTTTCGTATTGATCTTTCACTGACACAGTCTCCCCTTTCATTACACTCGTAAGAGCAATATCACTGAGCATTTCTTGATCACTTTGAATATCAATTTGCAAATCTTCCATCTGTGTAAACTCTCCAGAAAAATCCGCTTTTACAGAAATTTCAATCTGTTTCTTTTTTTCACGAAGTGTTTTGAGTTGCTCTACTACATCTTTGTATCCTGTTGCACTTTCGAGAGCTTCTTTGTAGGTAGATTTCAAATCTTTCAATTTCTTTTTATTTTCCTGAATACGAATAAACACTTCTTGGATATTTTGCATAGATATTCTGATTATAAGTAGATACAGTATAGAATAAATTTGAACTTGCGTCAAAGTTTATTTTTTCTCTCCCATATAAATTTGAAGTAACTTTTCAATATAATTTTCTTTTGAAAAATTTGAAATACTTGTTTTACTATATTCTCCCATTTGTACAAGTTCATCTTTATGCCTCGTACACCACTGCAACTTTTCTTGAAGCGAATTGGTATCCCCGGCAACAAAAGTCATACCATTTTTTCCTTCGTGGATAAGCTCGGCAATCCCTTCAATATTACTCGCAAGAACTGGTACAGAAAAAGACAAACTTTCAAAAATTACTGTTGGAGAATTTTCATAACAAAGCGATGGCACCACTGTAATATCTGATGCTGCAAAAAATTCTGGCAACTTTGCACGTTCTACTTTTCCATGAAAAACAATTCGTTTTTCCTGTTCTACCAATAATTGAAGTTCGGATAGACTTGAACCTGCCCCCACAATATGGAGTTCACAGTGATTATTGTTTTCTAAATATTTCAAAAACGTTTCGATCAAAAACTTCACCCCCTTATGCTCTTCAATCTGACCTACATACAAAAAACGAAATACTTCGTGCTTTGTATTTTTTTGTACACAGGGCAAGAGTGTTATTGGATTGCGCATCACAATACGTTTTGAATGAGAAAAAAATCCACGTGCTTCATAAAACTGCAATAAAAATTGTGAAGGAGAAATAACAAGCGAAGGAGATCCAAATAAATTTTTCATCACCCAAGTATACAACTTTGTAGGAAGCCCATTATAGCGCCAACTTTTTTCTTTTTGTTTCAAAATAATACCACTTGGTTCTACAAGCTGCACATCATGTACCGTATGAATATGTCGCAAACCCATTTTTTTAATTAGTCGTGGAATAAGAAAACCAAGGCCCATCAAATTATGTGTATGCACCAAATCTGGTTTTTCCGTCTGCAAAATATGGCGAACTTTACTTTTTGATCCAAGATGCATTATATCAATAATATGCCACAAAAATCTCGCTATTCCTCCATGATGATGCGCATCAGTATAAAAAAACAAATTCCATGGATGTATCCGATAAATTGAAATATTTCCCTGTACTTCTTTTTCTTCTTTCTGAGGACTCAGAGTAATTACAATAATCTGGTGCCCCAAACAGACCAGTTCTTCACTCATTTTGTGGACCACCTGCTCGGCACCACCACGGGCATAGGGCGGATAAAGATTTGAAATAATACAGATTTTCATATCCAAACAATATATATTTGCCTAGTATAAAGCCAAATTTCCTTCTTGGCAAATCCCAGAAAAAACCATGCACAGACTACCCACAGAGTATGCACCCTTGCATGCTTGTAAAAGCCTGGTTCTTGGGCTATTATATGCCTTACCAAGCCCAAACACTTTATGCCAGATATTGAAAGAATCCCTCCCCAAAACCTTGAAGCCGAGATGTCACTGCTTGGTTCTATTTTGATTGATAAAGATGCCATGCTCAAAGTGGCAGATGTGGTGAGTGACGAAGAGTTTTATAAAAATGCAAATCGAGATATTTATCTTGCCATGGTAGAACTCTACCAAAAAAACGAACCAATCGATGTATTGACTCTTTCAAACCGCCTCGAAGAAAAAGGAATTTTGGAACGAATTGGTGGACGCAGCTATATCGTAAGTCTCTCCAATATTGTTCCAACCAGTGCCCACGTGGTTCACTATGCAACCATTGTTCACCGCAAAGGAACACTGCGCAAACTTCTCAACGCTGGAAGCTCTATTGCCGAACTTGGCTACCACGAAGAAGCCGAAGATATTGAACGACTACTCGATGAGGCACAACAACAACTCTACAAAGTCACACAAAAACACCTTCGAAATAATTTTACACCAATCCAATCTGTCCTTAGTGAAGCATTTGAACGTATCGATGAACTGCACCGCGAAAAAGGTAAACTCCGTGGTGTCCCCTGTGGATTCAAAGACCTCGATACCCTCCTTGCAGGATTTCAAAAATCTGACCTTATTATTCTCGCTGCTCGTCCATCAGTCGGAAAAACTTCTATTGCCCTCGACTTCGCACGCCACGCTGCGATCAAAGCACGGGTCCCTGTTGGCATTTTTTCACTCGAAATGAGTAAAGAGCAGCTCGTGGATCGTCTACTCTGTGCCGAGGCAGGAGTTGACCTCTGGAAGATGCGTACCGGAAACCTTTCTGACCGCCCTGACAGTGATGATTTTCCTCGTATTGGACATGCCATGGGTGTACTCTCCGAAGCCCCTATTTATATCGACGATGCCCCAGGCAACACAGTAATGCATATTCGTACCAAGGCCCGCCGTTTGCAGGCAGAACACGGCCTTGGCCTTATTATCATCGACTACTTGCAGCTGATGGAATCTCACAATAGCAAGGGTAGCGACAACCGTGTACAGGAAGTATCTGAAATGAGTCGTAGTTTGAAAGGTCTGGCCCGTGAACTCAATGTGCCAGTACTTGCCCTTTCACAGCTTTCTCGTGCAGTAGAACAAAGCAAACCAGCGATTCCAAAGTTGTCACACCTTCGTGAATCTGGTAGTATTGAACAGGATGCCGATGTGGTAATATTTATCTACCGTAAAAGTGCGGATCGTAACTATCGCCTCGAAGACATTCCACCAGACGAGCGCAACATTGGAGAAATCCATATTGCCAAACACCGTAATGGTCCTACAGGTATGGTGCGATTGTTCTTTGATGCAACACGCGCATCGTATAAGAATTTGGAAAATTCAAGTGGCCCAGAATTTAATTAATATAGGAATTACGCGTTTGATATTTGAGCGGGTTAGGACCTCACAAGGTCGTCCCTGAGCCCACAGGCGAGGAAAGCGAAAAGATCAAACGTGTAATTCTTATAATTTAAAATAAGTGTTTCATTACACTCATATTATTCATATGTTCAACAAACTCAAACAGTTCAAAGACCTCCGTGACCAAGCAAAAGAATGGCAAGAAAAACTCGGCAAAGAATCTGTCAGTGCCCAAGGTGCTGGAGGAAAAGTTGTTATGACTATGGATGGCAACCTCACTATGACCGGTCTTGCCATTGATGACGAGCTCCTCGCTGTCGAGATGAAAGAAAAACTTCAAAATGGTATCAAAGAAGCCCACAAAGAAGCCATGAAAAAAATTCAACAAATCATGGCAATGAAAATGAAAGAAATGGGAGGACTTCCAAATATCCCAGGCATGAACTAAAATTTTTGTGTATAGTAAACCAATTCACACTCTCATACGCGCTCTGTCACGGCTCCCATCTGTCGGTCCCCGCACGGCAGAGCGTTTTGTTTTCCACATGCTCAAATCTGGGAAAAAAGAAGTTTCAGATCTTTCTCTTGCACTCCAAGAACTCATGAGGACCATTCGAAGCTGTGAAATTTGTTGGGATTTTTCGGATCACAACCCCTGTGCTATTTGTAGTAATAAAAAACGAGATAGTACAACAATTGCAGTAGTAGCAGAACCTCAAGATGTCCAAGCTCTCGAAAAAATTGGAAGCTATACTGGTGTTTATCATATCCTTCGAGGCACACTGAGTGCTGATATGGATAAACAAAATACAAGCATCAAAATCAACGAACTCTTCAAACGAATACAGTCAAATCCTATAAAAGAAATCATTTTGGCACTCAATCCAAATATGGATGGAGAAACTACCATGATGTATTTTGAAAGTGAAATCAAACGTAAATTTCCTACGGTCATTGTCTCACGTCTCGCTCGTGGACTTCCAACAGGATCCGAACTCCAATACGCTGACGAGATCACCCTTGAAAACGCACTCAAATCGAGAACAATATCGAAATAATCCAGAAAATAAAAAATCCCGATTGAGTCGGGATTTTTTATTATTTTACTTCTTTTACTTTTACTTTTGTAAAGCTTTGGCGATGACCTTGTGCGCGTTGATAACGAACTTTATTTTTGAATTTCACGATACGGATTTTTTTACTGCGTCCTTGTCCTTCTACACTTGCTCCAATTGTAGCTCCTTCAATATAAGGACTTCCAATTTTTACATTTGTTCCATCTTCGTTGGCAATCAAAAGGACTTTGTCAAAAACAACATCAGCACCCACTTCAGCATCCAATTTTTCAATTTTCATCTCGTGACCAGTCACGATAAGATACTGTTTTCCACCTGTTTCAATAACGGCAAACATAAAAAATACAATTTATTAAATATAAGATTCTTCTAAGGGAAACGTGGCTAGTATAGAGCAAATCCGCCACTTTGTCAAGCGGCCGAAAGCCTATCTCCTATTTTGAGTCCATGTTGGCTTATCCAGCCCGCAGGCAACTCCAATACCATATTTGCGTTCGCACGAGGGTAATATTTGGTCAATTGCTCATCACTACGGCCAATTTCCGTAGGTACATGCGGTGCCATATCCACGACAACCCCATGATCAAGCCAGACAATATCAAGAGAAAACAAGGTATCCCGCATGACCATAGCCTGACGACTTGAACCATCAAACAAGAAGAGCATACCCTGATAGGGCTCAAAACTTTGTCGTCCAGAGACCCCCTGATACCAGTGTTTTGGAGTCTTTGCTACCAAAACCTCGAGATTGGTGTTGGCAATACGAATCTTGGCCGTATCCCAATGATACTGCCAAAAAAACAAAAAAATTGCACTCAAAAAAAATCCAGCCACAACCACAAGTGTAAATTTTGATGGTCCTTTTTCCATATATTATTTTTTCTTTGAAAAATACACCGCAAGAAGCAACATTAGTATAAACAAAAATAGCAAAGCTATCAACTTTTGGTTACTTTGCAAAAATAATGTTGAAATACCAAAGGCAAAAGCAATTGTATACAAAAACCATACTGTTTGGCGTTGATCCATTCCAGAATTCAAAAGACGAAAATGCAAATGTTCTGAATCACCGACAAAAATAGATTTTTTTCTCTGCCAGCGTAAAATAATAACACGAGCAACATCAAGCATTGGAACCCCCATAACCAAAAGTGTGGTGGCAATTTTACTTCCAGAAATAATCGCAAGTACCCCCAGAATAAATCCAATGAACAAACTTCCTCCCTCACCCAAAAATATTTTGGCAGGATGTGAATTCCAAATCAAAAATCCCAAACAACTTGCCATAAAGATAACCGCAAACAAACTTACTTCTGGTTGAAACCACTGAGGCTGACGACTCAAAAAAAACACAACCAGCGCCCCAATAGTCACAATCCCCGTTGACAGACCATCCATACCATCAAGAAGTTTGGTGGTAAACATCATCCCCATAAGCCAAAAAAATACCAGCGTATCTGCCAGAACCAAAAAATTTCCAAGCCCAATAAGAGAAACTTTTAAGATATCAAGATGCAAAATACCCCCCGTAGGGTTCCCAATACTTTCAAGTCCAATACCAAAAGAAAGCGCAATAAGACTGGCAACAACAGGAAAAATAATTTGTTTCCATGGTGAAAAATTATATATATCATCAAGAAATCCACCAATAAACAAAACAAGACTTCCCAAAAAAATACCAAAAATCCGCTGCGAAGTAATATCAAAACCAATATCCTTTCCTTGAAACAAAGCCCAAAATAAAACAGAAAAGAAAGCTATAAAAATAGCAAGGCCACCACCAAGTGGAATATTTTTTTTATGAATTTTTCGCTTTTGTGTTGGACGATCTAGTACACCAAAACGCCGCATAAGTGTAGCAATAAGCGGCGTTAATATAAGAGACAGAAAAAAACTTGCAAAAAAATACGCAAACAACATATACAGAAAATAAGTTTTAAGAGCCTTTTTCTACACGAAGTTCAGATCCATCGAGTACCACAGTATCCCGACGATCAATTTGACGAGTCAAAACCATCTCTGCCAATTTGTTTTCTACCAAATCTTGGATAGCACGTCGCATTGGACGAGCACCAAATTCTGGATCAAATCCAACCTGCGCCAAGTATTCAAGACCACTTTCTTCCACACGAAAGGCAATACCACGAGCATCCAAATCTTTTGCCACACGCATAAGCATGTATTTGGCAATAATTTTTGTATCTTCACGATTGAGAGCATGAAAGAGAACCACTCCGTCAAAACGGTTGAGAAACTCTGGACGAAAATGATCCTTGAGCTCTGTTCGCATCAAACTTTCACGAATCGTATCGAGCGCTACTCCAGCATTGAGTTGTTCTTGAACATATCTTGTTCCAGCGTTACTCGTCGCAATAATAATAGTATTGGTAAAATCAATAACACGCCCCGTACTATCGGTAAGACGACCATCATCAAATACCTGCAAAAACAAATCCAAAATTTGTGGATGAGCTTTTTCCATTTCATCAAGAAGTACCAGTGAAAATGGCTTTTGTCGAACAGCCTCGGTCAAACTCCCAGTCCCCTGTTCACCAGGGCGACCAATAAGACGATAGATACCACTTACATCCTGATACTCACTCATATCAAGGCGCACCATACGATTCTCTCCCCCAAAGTACACCTCGGCAATAGTTTTGGCAAGTTCGGTTTTTCCAACCCCAGTAGGCCCAAGAAAAAGAAAATTGGCAATTGGACGCTTGGTCGAACGAATTTCTGCGCGAGCACGACGAAGAGCATTGGCTACTACAGAAACAGCCTCGGCTTGCCCCACCACACGTTTATGCATTTCTTCTTCCAATTTCAAAAGTTTACTTGATTCATCACTCGTAATACTCGTCACTGGCACGCCTGTTTTTTGTCCAATCACATGAGCCACATCATCTTTACTTACCAGTTGGTGTTCGCCACGACTCGATTTTACAAAACTTGCCACTTCAGTCGAAAGATCAACTGCACTCTCTGGAAGTTTTTGATCTCGCAAAAATCTACTCGCCAGCTTCACACAATTTTCAATAGCATCATAAGAAAAAAATACATTCTGTTCGTATTCAATACCACCAACTTTTGACTCTACTACTTGAATCGCCGAATTTTCTTCCATTTCAGGAACATCCACACGAGAAAACAAACTTCCAATAGAAGTATTCAAAATATGTTGGTTGTATCCTTCACTCGTTGCCGTAGCAATAATCAAAAATCTTCCAGAACTCAAATATTCAGCCAAAGTTTCCGAAATATCAAAGCCCTTTCCTGTCACCAAATCCTGCAAATTATTGATAAACAAAACAATATTTTTGGCATGAGCAATTTCATTCATCATATGAATGAGTCGCTCCTGTGCACCATTGATATCTACTCCGGCAACCAGTGCTGTTGTTGAAAGCTGTACCAAACGTTTGTCATACATACGTTTTGGAACCATATCTTCAATCATGCGCTCGGCAATACCTTCGATAAGGGTTTTCTTTCCAACTCCATGTTCACCAACCAAAACCACACCACTGCGTCCTGCGTCAATAGATCGAAATATTTCTTCAATTTCACGATCGCGTGCCACACAAGTAGTCAAATATCCCATCACAGCAGAACGAGTCAAATCCTGACTAAAAGTATTCAAATATGGCGTTGCAACCGCAGTCATGGCTCGATCGAGTCCATACTTACTGCGTTTACTTGCAAGCACACGAAATTTTTGATACTGATCACGCATTTTTTCACGAATACGTACCCACTCAACCACATTTTTAAAACGCTGTGCTTCTACTCCCAAATCATACAACCATTCTTGAAGCGGCGGAGTAATAGCTACAACGGCTTCCAAAACTTCTGCCACATCCACAAAACGTTTGCGACTAGTATAAGCATTTTCGTAAGCATGAAACAAAATTTCTTGTACATCCGAAGAAAGAACAGGACTTCCCTGAAAAGAGCCCTCCACAAAAATAGCTGCTACTTTTTCTTGCAAAATCTGAGATGAAAGTCCCAAACGCAAAAACAATGTTCCAATTTTTGAATTTGCAAGTAATACATAAAAAACATGTACAGGAAGAACTTGTTCTTGATGGTATTTTTCTGCCAGAAAAAAAGCTTCGCGCAAAATTTCTTTGGCATCAAGCGTAAATGATAATAAAATATCCTTTCGCTTTTTGTGAGAAATATGCGCTACAGCCTCAAAGTTTTCTGTCATTCCTGGAGCCCACGGAGAAATTTCTTTTTCTTTTTCATCACGAAAAGATTGTTTTTCTACTTCTTGTGCTTCTACTTTTGCACTTTTTACACGATACAACAACCACAGCAAAGACAAAGTCGCAAACCAAAAAAATACCGTAATAGAACCAAATCCATCTGCCCAAAATGAACTGCTAAAAATATCTCCTTCCAAATTATTTTGAGAGACTCTTTGAAAAAAAACCCCAAAAGAAAAAATAGCAAAAAGAATTCCAAAAGCGAGCTCAACAAAATACAATCCCTTTGAAGCTTTTTGCAAACGCAAAGCACTGGATGTAAATGTTTCTCCACAATACAAAAAAGTACCACGACTCATGCGGCCAAATCCATTTCCATGACAATTTGGACATTTTTTATTTTGAAAAATACCCGTTGTATTACAATGGTCACAGCGTATAAGAGAAAGCGAAGGAACTCGTACAAAATCCATACTAAGTATGTAAAAAAATACTCAAAGCAATTTGAAACACAATAAATACTGGCAAGACAAGCCAAATCAAAAATAAAACCCAAACCACCGCCGTCCAAATTAATAAGCCAAAGCCTCGACCAATCACGTTGACAAGACGCATAAAAAAACTAGTAATACGTCCCTGCCAATCAGTTTGCCCAAACATTGGTACAAAAATATTTTTGAGCCACAATCCTGGCCCCAAATTGCTATTGGCATCTGATATCAAAGCTGTACAGGCCAAAAAAGTTCTCTTGGTACCCAGGCTATACCACCACACCGGAAAATACAAAAGATCAATAAAAAATTGTCCAATAAGTTTTATAAAAATAGTCATAGAAGTATAAAACTATTTTACCACAAAATAAAAAAAACTCATAGCAATCTATGAGTCTTTAACGAACCGCTACAGCCGGTGGCTGCAAGGATGCAAATTCTGGTTTTTCTACAGGGACAAACTGTACATTTTTGAGACGCCCCTGAATACTTTGCATCGAACCATTTTTGGCAATTTCAAATTGTAATTTATTATCATCATCTTGCAAAGTTTTTACTTGTTTTTGCAGCGCAGAAATATCATACCCTTTGATTGACACGGTCGAGAGACCTACAACATAAACAATCAACAGTACAAAAGTAAGAACCGTCAAAAAAACTCGAAATGTATGACTCGAAAGCAAATGAGACACTCTTCGTGTTTGTGAGGTATTCATTCGATTGTCACTATACATGGCGTAGTTCATAATTTTTCTACCACACGAAGTTTTGCACTGCGTGATGGTGGATTATTTTTATATTCTTCTTCTGCGCACTCAATTGGTTTTCGTGTAATAATTTTTACTGTTTTTTCTTCTACTGATTTGAAATAATGTTTGACAATACGATCTTCAAGCGAGTGAAATGTAATTACTGCCAATCGCCCACCAGGTTCAAGTACATCAATTGCTGGGTCCAATACTTTTTCAATCACACCAAGTTCATCGTTCACCGCAATACGCAAGGCCTGAAATACTTTTGTGGCGGGATGAAGCCCACCAATCCAGGGAATTTCTTTGTCAGTTTTCAACTTTGTTCTATAACACTGCAAAACAATTTCTACAAAATCCCCTACTGTCGCAATCAATTTTCGTTTTCTTGCATCTCGAACCGCATGCGCAATATCTCCACTCAAATTTTCTTCTCCAAACGTAGAAAAAATATATTCAAGCTGTTCTGGTGGAAGCGTATTTAGAAGTTCTGCTGCAGTAGGATTTGAAAGACCAAAAATAGGATCTTCAAAATTACTTCCATAACGCATGTCGAGTAACTCGTTTGGGTTCTGAAAGCTCAGTCCTCGTTCACGCTCTGCAAATTGAGGACTGGACCAGCCAAAATCCATAAGAATCCCATCTACTTTTGAAAAATTATTTTCTTCTACAATTTTTTTTATTTCTGTAAAATTATTTCGTACAAAAATGACTCTTCCTTCAAAACGATACAAAAATTGCTTTGCACGCAAAAGTGACTCTGGATCAACATCAATGCCAAGAACTTTTCCATTTGGAGAAATTCTTTCCAAGATTTTTTCACTATGACCTCCATCACCCAAAGTACAATCAACCACATTCATTCCAGGTCGAAGATTCAGTGATTCGAGAACTTCATTCAGCAATACTGGTACATGTCGCATAGCAATATCTTATTTTCTAAACTCCGAGAATACCCATCTGTTCTGCAATAGTCGTACTTTCGGCTTCGTTTTGCTTGGTATATTTTGCCCAAGCATCGGCATCCCAAAGTTCCAATCGATTGTAGAGACCAGCGACGACAACATTTTTTTTGATATTTGCAAAATTACGCAAATATTCTGGAAGAACAATTCTTCCAAGTTTATCGAGTTCCACATCCATGGCACCCGCCAGCATAAGACGAGAAAAAGCTCGTGTATTTGCTTGGGCAAAAGGAAGGGCTGCAAGTTTTTCTGCAAGCTTGGTCCATTCATCGCGTGTGTATAAAAATAAACACTGATCAAGACCGCGCGTCACCACAGCCCCCGAAGAAAGATCGAGTTGAAATTTCTTTGGAACCATAAGACGTCCCTTCTCGTCCAAATTGTGGGTATACTCGCCGATAAACATAAAAGTTGTATTATTGCGCAAAGAGTTATGAGGAGACAAGCATAATGCTCATAGAACTCTTTTCCCACAATGTACCACTTAACACCATTATATACCACTTTCAAGCTCTCCACAACTCTTTTTACAAAAATTTTATCCACAGGGCAATTTTTTGTATAAAAAAACAGCCCCTGACGAGCTGTCTCTTTTGAATTTGTATATTTTACTTTCCAAATTTTTTGTGAAATGCGTAGAGAAGCAACACCCCAAGAGAAGAAGTAACCGACATAAGTGGAATAGTAATGTAGCCAAATTCCAAGACAGATTTATCAGCACATTGTGAAACCCCAGTTCCAGCAGCACAAGGAATAATTGGCGCCCCACCCCATTGAATATAGTAATTATAAACTCCAACAATCAGACAAGGAACCATGAGAACCATAATATACTCCAAAATTTTCTTATCTTTTTTCCACAATCCAACAGCGCCAATCAGAAGTGATGAATAAATAAAAATACGTTGGTACCAACAAAGATTGCAAGGTAAAATATGAAGTACTTCTGAATAAAAAAGACTCAAAAATACACCCGTTCCCATAACGAGAACAGTAAGATTGAGAGCATAATCTGCAAAAAATTTTGAAAGAATATTTTTTTTCTTTGAAAAATAAAGAACAAGCATAGCAAGTAGTGCTATTTGACCAAGAAGAGTTGCAAAACCAAGAACGTGATTGAAAATGACAGTAAAATTGGACATAAATAATATCTTTAAAACAATATAGCTATTGTAGTCTCAAATAAGTATTTTTGCAATAAAAAAAAGTTCTCATACCACCATACTCATATGATGAAATAAGAACTTCTGGGACCGGCGCGTACGCACGGTCCCCTTCAGCGCCCGCAGGAGCGGGGCTGGGATGGGTGGGGCTCGACCGCGGTGGCGCCGATTCGGCGCCGAGGCGGGAGCTACTTCTGCCCGTTGTTCTTTCGGGCGGCCTTCTTGACCTTCTTGGCCTGAGCGGCACGGCTCAGGCTGCGCTCGGCCCTGGGTTGTCCATCCTCTCTCTTGTCCCGTGCCTTCTTGGAGGGCAAGGGCAGGAGATCCGGATCGCGAACAGAAAACACCATATTACAAGTGTCGTCCACAAGAACTCCTCGTCAGTGGCAATCCCCACAAGAGCAACCACGCCCCTGCAAGTTTCGCCATCGAGGCCTTATCATAGCAAAATATACAAAAAAGTCAAGCCTATTTTGGCTTGACTCTGTGGAAAAAATAAATTTTTACTTCTCAACAATCGTCACAGACTTCACTTTCACTGGATTCACTGGTTTTGATTTTTCACCTCGTTCCGTTACTTCTACTGGCGCTGTTGCAATTTTATCTACTGTTTCCATTCCCTTGCTCACATGACCAAAAATGACATAGTTGTGAGGAAGATCATAATCTGCATGCATAATAAAAAACTGTGAACCATTGGTATTAGCTCCTGCATTTGCCATAGCCACCGTACCACGAGTATATTCACCAGTAAATGGCTCGTCATCAAATCGATATCCTGGACCACCTCGACCAGTTCCTTCTGGATCTCCACCTTGAATCATAAAACCTTTGATCGCACGATGAAAAATAGTATTGTCATAAAAATTCTTTTTTGCAAGTGTCACAAAATTTTCTACGGTCTTTGGAGTCTGATCGTCGTTCAAAGTAATTTCAATATCTCCTTCACTTGTATGCAAAGTTGCAATATACGTAATCGGTTTTTTCGCTTCGGTATTCATAGTGGTAGATGTAGTTGAAGTAGAATTAAGGGTTGATGTCGAAACTTGTGTATCTCCGGAATAAGGAAATTCAATAATTTTGGGTTGTGTTCTTGGGACTTCTGGACTAGAATTATACTGATCCACTGCTGGCATTTCTTTTCCACATCCCACGAGAAAAAATACTACAAATGGTATTACAAAAAATATTTTTTTCATAAGACACAAATTAGCTGTCAAGACATGTATTTTAAAGCACTCTTGAAAATCTGTCAATCCAGTGATATTATACTGACACTATGAAAGAATTTCGAACACAATTTGATCTGGCACTAAAACAATGGTTTGTTGAAAAAAAACAATCTTTCTCTGCCTGCGTACAACAGGATCTACTCCTTGAAGAATTATTTACTGCAGTTGAAGCCCTTTCACTTTCTGGAGGCAAAAGAATTCGACCATCCCTCGTTTGGCTTTTGTCAGGCTTTTCACTTCCTCTCTCTGCCAAGCAGCTTCGTCCTTTTATAGCCATAGAATTGTTTCATGTCTTTGGTCTTATTCATGACGATATTATTGATAATGGTGAATCTCGTCGTGGTGTGCCTACTACCCATATTGTTGCAGAAAAATTTTTTGACACACACAAAAAACTAGGACTTCGAAAAAAATATGGAGAATCCATGGCATTGCTTATGGGAGATTTACTCTTTGCTTGGGTTCACGAATTACTCGATACAACAGATCTTGCACCAGAAAATTTACAAAGAGTAAAATCTATGTTTACTCGTATGAGTGAAGATGTGATGATTGGTCAGCTTATTGACGTAGATATCATGAGCAGCGAGAGTACTTCGAGTGAACGAATTTTTCAAAAAATGAAATTGAAAACCGCAAGTTATACTTTTGTATGGCCCATGCAGATTGGACTGGCACTTGGGAATGCAGAGTCTATTTTGTTTGAAGAGTCTGCGAAATGTGGCGAACTTTTGGGTATTGCTTTTCAAATTCAAGACGATATTTTGGATGCTATGGCAGATGAGGCCTTACTTGGCAAAACACCCATGCGAGATATTACAGAAGGACAGCATACTCTTTTGACTCAATATATTTTTGAACAAGGAACAGCCGAACAAAAGCAGACATTGAAACAATTTTTTCGTACAGAGTTATCAGATGCGCAAAAAATAGAACTCCGTGAACTGTTTGAACACAGTGGTGCCTTGCAATTTGCCGAAAAACAAGTTGATCACTATTTTGAAATGGCAAAAAATAGTATTGCAGCATCACACTTTGATGAAAATATTAAAAAAGAATTACATCTCTTGGTTCAAGAAATTGAAAAAAGAAAAAAATAATATGCTTCTGCCAGAAGACATTGAATATTGTCGGAAACTTCACCAAAAGCATGGCAAAAGTTATTATTTTGCCACACGATTTTTTTCGGAAAAAATACGAAATGCTACATTTGTTCTATATGCATTTTTTCGTATTCCCGATGAAATAGTAGATAACCCAGAAACCACGGGTGATATGAAGACAGCTCAAGCCAAACTTGAAGACTGGAGGGATGAGTGGAAACAAGCCTATGAAAAAAGAAATGCCACGCATCCTGCGCTCCGGGCTACTGCTGAAGTTTTTCATAGCTATCAAATACCTTTTGCATACAGCGAATCATTTTTGAATGCCATGATTCAAGACCTCACGGTTGCGAGGTATTCAAATTATGACTCACTTGAAGAGTATATGTATGGCTCTGCCGCAGTGGTCGGCCTTATGATGTCATATGTGATTGGGTTTTCAACTCCTGAAGCACTCCCCTATGCCACAAAACTTGGTTATGCCATGCAGCTGACCAATTTTTTGCGAGATATTGACGAAGATTTTGTACAGCGAGGGCGAATATATCTTCCCGAAGAAGATATGAAACGTTTTGGTGTGAGCGAAACACATATCAAAGAAAAAATATGTGATGAAAAATTTGTGGCACTTATGAAATTTGAAATTGCACGTGCTCGAAACCTCTACCGCGAAGCAGAAATAGGTATTGCAATGCTCCACAAAGATGGACGCTTTGCAGTTCGTGCCGCATCACGACTCTATGGAGCTGTTTTACACAAAATTGAAGAAAAAAATTATAATATTTTTAGTGGACGAGTACGCACCAGTACGGCTGAAAAATTGTGGCTCGTTTGCAAAATCCCTTTCACAACTTTATGAAAAAAAAACATGCCATTATTATTGGAGCCGGATTTGGTGGACTTGCCACTGCCTGTATTTTGGGCAAGGCAGGCTACCAAGTAAGCGTCATTGAAAAGAATGAACGTCTCGGTGGAAGAGCCAATTTGCTTCAAGAAAAAGGATATACTTTTGACATGGGACCATCATGGTATTTGATGCCTGATGTATTTAAAAAATTTTTTCATTTACTGGATGAAAAAGTAGAAGACTATTTGGAACTGGTGCCACTTTCTCCTTCCTACAGAATTTTTTTTAAAGATAGCGATAAAAAAATAGATATTTTTCGTGGTACAGAAAAAAATAAAGAAACCTTTGAATCTCTGGAACCAGGAAGTTATGAAAAATTTTTGGATTATTTAAAACGAAGTGAATATCAATACAATGTGGCACTTGGTGAATTTGTATATAAAAATTATTCAAGTATCTTTGATTTTTTGAATTTAAAAATGGCAATCGAAGGCGCCAAACTTTCTGTGTTCAAAAAAATGAATTCCTATGTAAAAATGTTTTTCAAATCTCCTGAGATGCAAAAAATCATGCAGTACACACTTGTTTTTTTGGGAAGTTCGCCTTATAATACTCCGGCTCTCTATAATATTATGACCCATGTGGATTTTAATTTGGGAGTGTATTATCCTCAGGGAGGTATTTACAAAATTGTAGAAGCATTTGAAAAAATTTCAAAAAAATACGATGTGAGCTACCGATTGAATACAGCAGTAAAAAAAATTATTACACAGAATCATCTGGCAACAGGAGTAGAACTCGAAACTGGTGAAGCGATAAACGCTGATCTGGTAATTTCAAACGCAGATATTCATTTTACCGAAACAAAACTTTTGAGTACAGAAGAACAAAGTTATAGCGCGGCTTACTGGGAATCACGAACCTTGGCTCCTTCGGCCTTGCTCATATATCTGGGTGTAGATGGAGCTATACCCGAACTCTCTCACCATAGTCTCATGTTTGCCAAAAATTGGGAACAAGGCTTTAAAGAAATTTTTGACGAGCCAAGCTGGCCACAGGATCCGTCTATTTATTTGTGTAATGCGAGTAAAACAGATCCTTCTGTAGCTCCCGAGGGAAAAGAAAATATTTTTATTTTGGTTCCTCTCGCAGCAGGACTTGATTACACTCCCGAGCAACTTGAAGCCTATGAACAAAAGATTTTACAAGAAGTGGAAGTTCACTGTCATATTCCAAACTTTGTAAAAAGAATTGAATACCGAAAAAGTTTTTGTGTAAAAGATTTTGAGCATCTCTACAACAGCCACAAAGGCACGGCGCTTGGTTTGGCTCATACCATGAAACAAACTGCCGTATTTCGTCCAGACACTGTGAGCAAAAAAGTTCCCAATTTGTATTATGTGGGAGCCAATACCAATCCAGGTATTGGTATGCCTATGTGTCTTATAAGTGCAGAACTCGTATATAAGCGTCTCATTGGCGACAGGAGTGGACATCCATTAGAAAAAATAGATGAAGAAAAAGAGTAACATGCCGACCAGGGTATTGATCAAGGGAAAGAATGTATACAGTCGAAATAACTTTTGAGATGTGTCTGCTCGCCAAGAGGCAAAGATCATAAAAAGATATGGAATAAGCAGGAGAAAAGCAAAAATTCCTGAGTGCAAAAAGAAAAAAATCGATGAAAGAAAATAAAAGAAAAAGCAATACCAAAGCGTTTTGTTTTTTTGAAGGAAGGTAGCAGTAGTAGCAATTCCCGCTGCCTTGTCTACCGCAATATCAGGGACCGCTGAGTAGGCATGCATGGCAATGCACCAACACCATGCCGCTGCAAAAAGAAGAAATGAAAAGTGCTCTCCTCCTGAGAGTACATATCCAAAAAATCCTGGGAAAATATACAAAATATTAAACCACGAATCTACAAAAGGGATTGCTTTGGCACGAAGAGGAGGAGCTGAATAAAAAAAAGAAAAAAACAAAAAAGATGCAAGAAAAAAAAGTGGGAGTGAAAAAGATTTTTCGCTCAAAATAGACAGGAGAAGAAATGGAAGTAGAGAAAAGAAAATAGTAAGAACCAAATATTTTTTTTCATGTTTTTGGGGCGCTATTTCATATCCATTCTTTTTTTCGTTGAGCGCATCAGTATCACTATCAAAAATATCATTGACTCCGTAAATAAAAATATTTGCGGGAAAAAGAAAAAAAATACCAAAGAGAAAAAGAGTCAAAAGTGATGTTTCATTTTCCCAAAATCGGGCTGCCGTAATACCAAGCAGATAAGGACCAAATACATAGATCCAAAATCGTGGACGTGAGAGATTCAAAATTTTTTTAAACATATGGAGTTATCTGAAATATATTTTTCACAAGGAGCAGCACTCTCTCTTGTGCTGATGGGTTTTGTCTGTCTATTTGGACTTCAAAAAAGTATCGGATACAGCAAAGCAGTTGCTGTCCTCAGCGTACTTGGACTATTTGCACTGCTGCTAGAATATACCAGTATTCACACAGGATTTCCTTATGGATACTTTTTATATTCCAATAAACTTGGTTTTAAACTTTTGGATACTGTTCCCTGGACTGTTTTTTTGGGCTGGACTCCACTCGTGATCGGCTGTGTTGGACTTTCCGAGCGCCTGAGTAGCTCATTTTGGATCCGAGTATTCCTTTCAACGTTTTTTTTGCTTCTTATTGACCTTATTTTTGATCCTGTTGCAGTTGCACTGGATTTTTGGTCATGGACACATCCTGGGGCATATTTTGGTATTCCCGCAGTGAATTTTCTCGGATGGGTATTTTCGGGTTTTTTCGCTTCATTTTTTACCCTTCAAATTCTGAAAGGAAAAGTTCTTTCACCTATTACGATTATACCATGCCTCTTGTTACTCTGCACGAGTGTCGTCTTGGCAATTATTTTTCATTTTTGGTTCCCATTTTATTTGGGCCTCAGTCTCTTGTTTTTTTTTGTATTTTTACAAACTCCCTTTTCAAAAAAAATTAGCAGTCGATGCTAATTTTAACTGAGCAAAGTTTGAATAAGTGACTCCATTTTTTCTGGTGAGGTCATTGGTGCAAAACGTTTTCGTACAATCCCATTTTTATCTATTACAAATTTGGTAAAGTTCCATGTAATATCTTTTTTCAAAAAGCCTCGTTTTTTGCTTTTTAAAAAAACAAAAAGTGGATGAGCATTACTACCATTTACTTCGATTTTTGAAAAAAGTGGAAAAGTTACTCCATAGTTGAGCGAGCAAAATTTTTGTATTTCACTTTCGTTTTCTGGTTCCTGTGCTGCAAATTGATTGCAAGGAAACCCTAAAATGATGAGTCCCTGATTTTTGTACTTTTGGTAAAGTGCTTCGAGCCCAGTAAATTGTGGAGTAAAGCCACAGTGACTGGCGGTATTTACAACCACAACAACTTTACCACTAAAATTTTGCATGGATACTTCTTGTCCATGAATATCTGTGGCCACAAAGGAATAAAAATTTTTATTCATAAAATCATAATTTTTGGGTCGGATCAAACTCCACCATCCATTCAATACCAAATTTATCTCGAAACATTCCAAAGTATGAACCCCAGAGGCTGTCATCAATAGGCATTTCAATATTTCCACCTTCTGAAAGTCCGCTAAATAATCTGTCTGCTTCTTCACGACTTTCTACACTTATTGAGATTTTACTTCTGTTTTCATTTTCATTTACTCGCCCCATACTTTCGGGAATGTCATTGCCTATTAAAACATTTTTCCCAATAGGCAAAGCAATATACAATATTTTATTGGCATCATTTTCTGCGACGGGAAATTCAGGACCTGAAAGATCTTTGAGGCGGGTAATCTTTGTAAATTCTCCACCAAATACTGATTTATAAAATGTAAAGGCTTCTTCAGCATTTCCATTGAAGTTAATGTGAGGATTAATTGTTGCCATAGTTTTTATAAGTACTCACTATTTTAATAATTTTGTCAGCACACCTTTGTTTTTAACAATATCTTTATAATTCCACTGAATATCTATTGATTTTTTAAGCCAGCGTTTAAGGTTCTTGAGATTAACCTGTTCAATACTCGTAAAAATAATAGATGCATCTTTAAACTTGCCACCGCGTACGTTTAAAGTATCTTCATCGAAGTCTGCCCCGCTCCAAAACATTAATCTAATTCCTGCTTTTTGCTTGCTATAACCAACAATTGGATTGCCCTCAAAAAACCACACGGGTGCACCATGCCAAATTTTTGATTCAGTCTCTTTCAAATTTTCGTTTATGAATACTTCCAACAAAACACAGATTTCTTTTTCTGTTTTTGATTGCAGATTGTTGTAGCCGCTTATAGTATTTGCAATATTTTTCATAAATAGCCCCTATCCTTTTGAAAATATTTTTGGCGGAGAGGAGAGGATTTGAACCTCCGATACCCTTTCGAGTATGGCACCTTTCCAAGGTGCTGCACTAGACCGCTATGCGACCTCTCCATTTGTTTTCTTTCGAAATAAGTAAATTCCACAAGCGAGGAGTAGAATAGCACTATAATGCCCTGGGGTCAACCCAAAGTAGCGACTATCTGCCCCCGCAACATCTGTAGCCCGAAAAAAATCTAGGATAAAACGAAGGACCGCATAATACATAAAAAGTACTGCAGTAAACCAAGTATCTGCTTTTTGTTTTTTTCTATTGAGATAAAAAATTATTGCCAGTGGAATAAGACCAAGTATTTCAAGAAGTGCCATTTCAAGACGTGGCCCAGTCGAAGTGTTTATTGCCAAAAAATTTTTTGAATAAGCTCCCCAATGATCGTGAATCATAAGGCATCCAATACGACCAATAATCCAACCAAAAAGAGCAGAAAAACTTATTATATCTACAACTTTATACATTTCTTCCCTTCCAATTTTTTTTCGTTTAGCAAAAATAAAAAATGCCAAAACAGCACCAAAGAGCCCGCCAAAAGAAGACAAACCTCCACGCCAAATTTTGATTATTTCAAGAGAGTTACTAAAATAATATCCTGATTCATAAAAAATTACTTCAAAAATACGAGAAAACAAAATCCCCGAAACAACCATCCACAATGACATATCGAGCATTCGCTCTGGATTCAACTTGAGCTGTTTTGAACGAAAAGATACAAGGTACAAAGCAAAAAGCATTCCAAGAGCCACCCACAAACCCCAGACTTGAAGAGTGATAGGTCCAAGTACAATTGTTTTCCATTCAAAATACGGAATCATACTTTTTATTTTACAGCACCCTGTTGTGGTTTCCACTCTTCAATCGCATGCATAATACCTTCTACATTATCTACAATTTGATAGAGTTCATCGTCTTCATCCGAAATAGTATGCACATCATGTACCAAAGACTCTTTGATAAATTTGTGAAGCGGTGTCCAAAATTCATGATCTACCAAAATCACTGGCCGACGCGGCATTTTTTTGGTCTGCATCAAAGTCAATACTTCAAAGAGCTGATGCAATGCACCAATACCACCTGGGAAAAAAACAAAGGCACGAGATGGTGCGGTCACAATAAGTTTTCGAGTGAATGGGAATACAAAACTGAGTGATTTGGTCAAATATTGGTTGAGCTGTGGTTTATCCCCTATTTTCATGGCCAAACCAATCGATGGACCTCCAACTTCAAAGGCTCCACGATTTACCTGTTCTGCAATACCAAATCCCCCACCAGTAATAGTCATGTATCCATTTTCACCCAGATGCTGACCAAGTTCGTAGGCATCGCTATAATAACTGGCTTTTGCAATTTTACTTTTGGTTCCAAGCACTGTCACATCGTCTTTTACAGAATTCAGAAATTCAAAACCTTCGACCAGTTCTGACATAATACGAAACACCTTCCAATCAATATTATCTTTACAACGAAAATTTGTAGGAGACAAATCACATAGTGGTGACTTTCCTTTTACGGATTTGAGTTCTTTATAGGCTTCTTCGGCACTATCGGCAATCACCCAGGAATGCAATGTTTTTTCTTTTACAGAGCCAAGATGCACCGCAGTGTTTTCCAAAAATTCCATCATTGGTGCCCAAAACTTTTTTCCAATAAGTACAATAGGCACCCTCTGCATAAATCCTTGATTCATGAGATCCACTATTTCAAAAAGTTCATCCATGGTTCCAAATCCTCCTGGAAAAACCACAAAAGCAGAAGCCGGTGAGGTCAACATTACTTTACGAGTGAAAAAATAGTTAAATGATGTCGAATGATTGACGTAAGGATTCAAAACTTGTTCAAAAGGCAATTCAATATTCACGCCATAAGACTCGGCACCTGTTTCAAAAGTTCCTTTGTTGGCTGCTTCCATGATTCCGGGGCCACCACCAGTAAGCACTGTAAATTTATTTTTTCCAAGAAGTGATCCCAGTTCGTAAGCGATTTTGTAATATTCATGATCTGGCTTGATTCGCGCAGAACCAAGAATCGTAATATCATTTTCAATGGTAGAAAGAAATTCAAAGCCTTCTACAAACTCAGCCATGATGCGAAAAATACGCCAGGATTCGCGGTAGTCAACTTCTTTTTCGGCATAACCAAAAACTTTGCTCGCGTTTTCGTGCATTTTTTTGATGTGTTCTTTTCGCATATAAGGAAATTTATATCGGACTTACACCTTTGATCATTTTGCTTTCCTCGCCTGTGGGCTCAGGGACGACCTTTGCGAAGGTCCTAACCCGCTCAAAGATCAAATGGCGTAAATCCTCGTATAAATTAAATTTTCTCAGCCCAATATCCAAAATTCAAAAGTTTTTCTTCTTGAAGTCGAGGACCCATAATCTGAAGTCCCACAGGAAGTCCTGCTTTTGTTTTTCCAGCAGGGAGAGAAATACCTGGAATACCAGCAACAGCCCCAGGAGAAACAAAAATATCTGCTAAATACATAGACAATGGATCATTTGCTTTTTCTCCAATACCAAAGGCAGGATAAGGTGAAGTTGGGGTGAGCAGTACATCAACAGATTCAAATACATCATCAAAATCTCGAATAATCAGCGTGCGAACTTTTTGAGCTTTGCGGTAATAGGCATCATAGTAACCAGCCGAAAGCGCATAGGTACCAATCATAATACGACGTTTCACTTCTTCTGGAAAACCAAATCCACGAGTTTTGGCATACACATCATAGAGATCATCTCCTACTTCACGCACACCATAGCGAATACCGTCAATGCGACCAAGATTCGAGCTATCTTCACTCGGAACAACAATATAATATACTGGTACCGCATACTTGGTATGTGGCAAAGAAACTTCTACAAGTTCAAGATTATATTCTTTTTGCAGTGCTTGAATTTTATTCCAAACAATATTTTTTGTTTCACTTTCCATTCCATCAATATCAAAATATTCTTTTGGAATTCCTACTTTCAAATTTTTAATTGGTTTTTTCAATTCCTGCGTATATTTTGGAACAGCATTTGAAACTGTGGTTGCATCTTTTGGATCTATTCCTGCCATTACTTCCATAAGAATAGCAATATCTTCAACAGACTTTGCCATAGGTCCTACCGTATCAAGAGAACTTGCCATTGGCATAAGTCCAAAACGTGAGTTGCGGCCATAACTTGGACGAAGTCCTACAATGCCGCACAGGGACGCGGGCTGACGAATAGAACCACCGGTATCTTCGGCAATAGAAAAGAGACATTGATGATCTGCCACAGAAGCCGCACTCCCACCAGATGAACCGCCAGCAACTTTGCTCGTATCGTGTGGATTTTTTACAGGCCCATACATGGAATTTTCATTACTCGCACCATGTCCAAAAGCATCACAATTTGTTTTTCCAAGCAAGACTGCCCCAGCATCGCGGATATTTTTTATCACAGTTGCGTCATAGGGCGGAATGTAATTATCCAAAATTTTTGCACTTGCAGTAGAACGAACTCCATCAGTACAAATAGCATCTTTGACAGAAAATGGAATTCCGGTCAAAATATTTTGCTTGCCACTTGCAATGAGTTCGTCTGCTTTTTGTGCTTCTGCAAGAGCCAAGTCTTCACTTACTGTAATAAATGCGTTAATAGTCGCATTGCGTTCACCAATACGAGCAAGGCAGGCTTCACTGAGTTCAACAGAAGAAAAGCTTTTGTCTTTCAAGCCTTCATGCGCCTCACGAATGGTAAGTTCATTCAAGTTCATATTTAATTACTCTGTTTTTTAAAGACAGCCTTCACTTTGAGAAGACGAGCTTGACGCTCTGGGAAACAAGCAATAAGTTTATCGAGTTTTTCACGATCTTGCGGTACAGCGACATCTGTCCTTGTCACATCCAAAAGCCCTGTTACCTGGCAAGTTTCTGGAACATTGTCCGTATTCACTTCCGAGAGCATTTCAATATATCCAAAAATTACCGAAAGTTGCTCGGCATAGCGATTTTTTTCTTCTTCCGATAGGTCAAGTCTGGCCAATTTTGCCAAATCTTCAATATCTTTTCGTTCAAGCTTCATATAAAAAATACTCTACAAGTATAAGCATTATTGTACTGGATTTTCCTATTTGCTGCAAGAAATCATTAACCGATAGACTATACTATTGACAAATACTCCATAATATGATATAAGAACTCTGCTTCCGTCGGAAGGAAGACTGACAACCTGCAGGGCCAGCACCCCTTGGTCCAATCATACTGGGGGGCGTTTGCCCAACCCCCTCGGCGGACCGAGCAGAATCCAAGACTGCCCATCTTGGACTCTGAGGACTGCAGGCTATACTTGTATGCGCGTGTCCGCCCTACACGCGAACGAGTGAAACTTCCTTCCGACGGCGGCGCTTCACTCAACTTTCAAAATCGTCCACAAGACGTTTTTTTTATTTCCAAAAATTATTGAACAAGTTTGAGGAAGTCTTTTTCACTCAAGATTTCCACCCCCAGCGCTCGAGCCTTTTCAAGTTTACTCCCAGCACTTTCCCCAGCTACGACATAACTTGTATTTTTACTGACAGATCCAGATATTTCCGCGCCCAGTGATCGTGCCAGATCCTGCGCTTCATCACGACTCATTGTTTCAAGTGTTCCTGTGAAAACAAATGTTTTGCCTTCAAATTTATTACTTTTTACTTCTTGTACTTTTTGAATTTTTACTCCATTTTCAAAAAGTGCTTCAACAAGTTTGCTATTTTCTTTTTCTTTGAAAAAAGTAATCACAGACTCTGCTACTCGTGGGCCAACGTCATCGACTGCAATCAACTCTTCAATGGTCGCACCCGCAAATTTTTCAAATGTTTTAAAATATTTGGCAAAACGAATCGCCGTTTCTTCACCAACATGTTCAATTCCGAGTGCAAAAATAAATCGTGGCAAAGTCACAGACTTACTTGCATCGATAGCGGCAATCAAATTTTCTGCAGATTTTTCACCAAATCCTTCGAGCACTTCAAGATCCCCTTTTTCCAAAGTAAAAAGATCTGCACTGTTTTTTATAAGTCCCTCGTCGACAAGAGTCTCGACAATTTTTTCTCCAAGACCATCAATATCATAGGCCTTTTTGCTAGCAAAGTGAGAAATACGTTCCAGTTCCTGTGCATAGCAATTTTTGTTCACACAGTAGAGTGCTGCACTTTCACCTTGTTTTTTATCTGAAATAATTTTTCTCTCCACTTCACTACCACACATCGGACACTTGCGAATTTCTGCGACTCCTTTTTCTTCACCAGTTCGCATTTTTTCAAGCACACGAACAATCTTTGGGATCACATCCCCTGCTTTTTCTACCACTACCATATCACCAATTTTTACACCCAATCGTCGAATCTCATCAAAATTATGCAGTGTTGCATGGGTTACAGTAGTCCCCGCAAGTTTCACTGGCTCCATAAGCGCCACTGGCGTGAGTGCCCCTGTACGCCCAACTTGTACATAAATATCTTTGACACGTGTTGTCCCCTGCTCGGCTGGAAATTTGAAAGCAATTCCCCATCGTGGAGCTTTGCCAGTATAACCCAAAATATCTTGATATTTTTTTTGATTAATTTTGATCACCACACCATCAACCCAAAAAGGACGTGAATGTTTATTTTTACTCCAGTAATCATGAAACTCCAAAATTTCTGGCAATGTTTTTACTACTTTCCAATTTGCATCTGTCAAAAATCCCAATTTTTTCAAAAGTGTCAGTTCTTTTTCTTGACTACTCAAATCATGTGTTTGTTTGAGATAAGAAATATCATAACTTGTCAGTGACAGTTTTCGTGCCGCAACCACCTCAGAATCAAACTGACGAATGGTACCCGCCGCAGCATTGCGAGGATTGGCAAAAAGAATTTCACCGTTTTTTTCGCGTTCAACATTGATACGTTCAAGCATATCTGCAGCGAGCCACACTTCACCCTCGGCAATCAGATCCAGTGGCTCATTGATCTCGATAGGTACAGAAAGAATAGTACGCACATTTTGTGTTACATCTTCACCAATTTTTCCATCTCCACGGGTTGCTGCTGTTTTTAACTTTCCATTTTCATAGGTCAAGACCATATGAAGTCCATCAATCTTGAGCTCGCACACATACTCCACATCTTTGGGCCTTGTGCCCAATTCTTTTTCTAGCATCTTAAGATTACGCTCCATCCAGTCTGCCATGTCATTTTCATCAAAGGCATCATTAAAAGACCACTGTGGCACTTGGTGCGTGATCTTATTAAATTTATCAAGAGGCTTTCCTGCAACACGCTGAGTTGGTGAATCTGAATTTATTATTTCTGGATGCTCTGCTTCAATTTTTTTGAGTTCACTCATCAGCCCATCGTACATGGCATCGGTTACTTCTGGATCATTGAGCACATGATAACGATAACGCAAATCATTGATCTGATCACGCAAGAGTGCAACTTTTTTTTCTAAATCTTTATTCATAATAAATGTAAAAACCAAGTAATTATTTTTTCTCCATAGAGCATCGACACAAAAGTTGAAAGAGATAAAAAGGTTCCAAAGGGAACTGCTGTTTTTCGATCAAATTTTTTTGTCGCGAGCAAAATAAGAGAAATAAAGGCGGCTATCATATAAGCAAGAGCCAAAGCGAGCAAAGTCTTCTGCCCACCCAAAATAACCCCTATAAAAACACCCAAGGCAACATCTCCAAATCCAATCCACTTCCCTTTTGAAATAAGATACTGAATAAGAAAAAACCCTGAGGCTATTATAGCCCCTTGGAGCATATTTTTCCAGTCCATAAGGCCTGACCCAAAAGCCAGCAAGCCAAGCATAAGGGCAGGAAACATCGTCATGCCAAAGGGTATTTCTTGGTACAAAAAATCCGAAACAAAAATAGCAATCAAAAATATTGATGCCAAAAGAGCAAAAACAAATTGAAGCGGTATAAACAAAAAATTTGCCTGATAAAAATAGGCAATAAATACAAACATTAGAGCAGTCAAAAGCTCGGTAAAAAAATAATGTTTGGAAATTGGAGTTTCACATTTACGACACTTTCCTTGTAATATCAAAAAACTCAAAACTGGCACCAAATCCTGCAGCTGCAAAGTATACTGACAGTACAAGCAGTGCGACCTTCCAAACCAAATAGATGTTTCGTGATGCGCACGAGAAACCCAGGCAGCAACAAAACTCCCAAATATAAGTCCCAGAAGAAAAATAAAACAATAAAATATAGTCATCATAATGATCTGAGTATAACAAAATCCCCTCTTCTTGACAAAAGAGTTTTTTTATTATAGTATCGGATATCGTTCTTTCCTATTCTTAGAATCATTGGAGTCATAGGAGCATTTGATGGGCTTTTTCGATGAATGGTTCGACCGCTTCGCCGACGCCCTCTTGGGAATTCCCCGAGAAGAGGCGCAGGACCAAGGCCCGACTCAGCAGGGCGAACAGCTGAACCAATTTCCAACGCCAGCGGCCTACGACGTTCCGATGGAACATCGTCAGGAGCAGACCCAAGATTGAAAAAAGCCTGTTGGGGGGACAGGCGCGATTCTCAAGAAGAAAAGATTTTTCTTTTTAAGAATAATCCCGAGGCAATTGAGCCTCGGGATTTTTTTCTTTATTGAATTCCAGATGGTGTAACTTTGATTTGTCCTTGAAGTCCATTGACATTCCCCTCAAGAGCACTTGTGATCACATAACTTGTTCCGTCGGTACTCACATATATATACTTTCCATCCCCTGGATCGGCAGCAATGGTATCAAGATAGGCCGCAGCACAACCTTTTGGACCAAAACCCGCAGCATTGAGACAACTACTATTGGGATCCCCCAGCACCAATCCTGGAGCAGGAATAATAGGATAGGCATTGTGATCTGCAAAATACCATTCCATATGTGCCTGCACCGCACGCAAATCCGAGAGACGTTTACTATCTCGAGCTTGCTGACGAGCACTTCCGAGCGCGATAACGCCAAGCACAAACAAAAATACGATAATACCTATGACCACCAAAAGTTCAATGAGAGTAAAACCTTTTTTATTTCTCATACAAATCATTTAAAAATAATTATTTTCTCAAAATATCTTCAATTTTTGCTATCAAATCATCGGGACGAGTATGTGGCTTCAAAATATAATCGTGAGCTCCAAGATGCAAAGCGCGTACTACATCTTCTTTTTGTCCCAAATGGGTAAAAATGATAACAGGAATATGTTTTGTCTGTGCTCCGTTTTTCAAAGTTTCAAGCACATGAAAACCATCTAATTTGGGGAGCAGTACATCCAAAATTACAAGACGTGGAGTTTTCTTTTCTACTTCTTTCAAAGCTGCCTCGCCATTGCCTACCCAAATTACTTTATAGCCCGCGAGTTCCATCTTTTTTTTATAAATATCTGCCAAAAATTTATCTTCTTCAGCAAGGACAATAGAAACTTGAGATTTCAACATATATTAAACAATATTTCGCATAGCAAGTCCAATAGACACAGCCATTCCAGGACCAACTCGATCTAATACTCGACGAAGACCCTGCTGATACACAACACGAGCCCAAGGATCTCCAACAAAAACTTTCAAAGGAAAATGATCTTGAATATAGGAAGAAAAAGGTGGAAAAAGCGCAGCACCACCAGTCAAAATAATTTTTTCTGGACGCTTTTGTTCATTGCCAGATTGACTCAAAAACAAATCAAAGCCATATTGAATTTCTTTGATAACAGGATCAAAAAGAGGTTCCCAAATATCCATGGGAATTTTGGCTCCTTTCATAGCAGAAAGATCGTATTTTATTTGACCAGCCTGCTCGGGATTCACTCCAAGCGCCGCAGCAAGTGTCATATCCATACTATTTCCACCAACCTGAATACTGCGATGAGTTACAGGAACACCCTTATCCATGATAAAAAAATTACTGCGTTCAGCACCAATATCAATAACCATCACGGTTCCACCATCACGACCAACAAGACAGCGTTCAATAGCAAATGCCTCGGTTTCAAGTTCCTGAAGTTCAAATCCACCCTTTTGAAAAATAGTCGTATAAAATGCAATCAATTTTTTTGGGGCAGCTGTCACGAGTACTCGAAGATATTTTTGTTGACCAGCACTTGGAGCAGCATCTTTGATAATTTGATGTACAATTTGCATTTCTTCAAGTGGCATAGGCAACATTTTTTGCGCCTTTGCTTTGACATGGGTATCAATTTCTTTTTCATCCATCATTGGAAGTGTAATTACCGCATGAAAAACCTGAGATACAGGAAGACTCGCAGTCACTCGACGCGTTGTTACCTTTGACTGATCTGCTAGGGCTTTGAGCAAATTTGCATATTCTGTGGTACGGACAATATCATCAGGCGACAAAAGCGATGGAGCTGGAATATTTTTTTTTGGAGTCGGAGCTGCTTTCGTTTCAACTTTTGCTTTTTGTAAATTGGGAACAGTTGGAGCATTTGTTTCACTATGCCAAGTCAACTGCTGTGGATGAATATCCAAAGCCTGATGTGCAATACCATAAGTCCAAAGTTGCGGACGGCCTTTGGTTTTATGCAGTTCTACCATTTTTATACCACCTGCACCAAGATCCACGCCAAGGTATCCTTCGGTTTTTTGAAATACAGACATAGAAAATAATTTTGCAGATCTACTATCAGATCGCACTCAGATTATAACACAAAATAAAAAAAAGGCCCAGTGGCCTTTTTTTTATGACTCTTAGTAATCCCGAAGTTTGTGGATAATATCAAAGCTTTGAATTTTTTCAAGGGCTTTTGCTTCAATCTGACGAATACGTTCACGAGTAACATCAAATTCTTTTCCTACCTCTTCAAGGGTATGTTGTACCCCATCAGCCAGACCAAAACGCATTTCAAGAATTTTTTGTTCACGAGGAGAAAGATCCGCAACCGCTTCTTTAATATAACCACGAAGAAGTTCTACTCCCGCAACATGACTTGGGGAAGCATTTTTGATATCTTCGATAAAATCTCCAAGTGAAGAATCATCGTCTCCATCGTCACCAACCGAAGTTTCAAGTGAAATCGTATCTTGAGAAATTTTTATAATATGGTGAATTTTATCCACTTCTTCACCCATTTCTGCAGCCAATTCTTCTGGAGTTGGATCACGTCCAAGATCCTGAAGCAAACGACGCTGAGTTTGTTTGAAACGATTGATCGTCTCTACCATGTGTACAGGAATACGAATCGTACGAGACTGATCTGCAAGGGCACGAGTAATAGCCTGACGAATCCACCATGTCGCATATGTAGAAAATTTGTATCCTTTACGATAATCAAATTTTTTCACAGCACGAAAAAGTCCAATATTCCCCTCTTGAATCAAATCCAGCAAGGTAAGCTGTTTTCCAACAAATTTTTTGGCAATAGAAACCACAAGACGCAAATTGGCTTCGATCATTTTTCTCTCGGCTGCCTTGTCACTCATTTCTTTTCGTTTTGCGAGAGCAATTTCGTCGTCTGCAGACAAAAGTGGAATCTTTCCAATTTCACGCAAATACATTTGAATAGAATCCTGTGCAATATTTCCAAGGTCAAAAACACCATCTTCCATATCTGGCTGATCACCTTGCACAGATTCAAGAATTTTTTTATGCTCACTCACTTGACCCAAAAGTCCAGATTTCATCTCTACAATACTCACACCAGTATGTTCCAGTGCATCAACAAATCCTTCAAATTCAGAAAGATAACATTCCAAACGAGGAAATGTTTGAAAAATTTCAGTTTCGGTCAAAAATCCACGACCACGACCCTTATCAATAAGATGCCACATTTGTTGTTCTGTTGGAGGATCAAGTGGTTCACTCTCTACCAAAACATTTGTCTTTGCCTGATATTTTGGTGGGGTTTTTCGTTTTTTCACTGTGTTTTTCAGTGTTGCTTTGAGAGGTTTCTGTTTTGATTTCAAAACAGCTTTTGTTGCTTTTTGGGCAACAGGAGAAGCAGCCTTTTGGGCTGGCTTTTTGAGAATTTGGGCAGCGCGGCTCACTGCCTTTTTTTGAATTGTCTTGAGTTTCTTGAACATAAGGGAGCGTTAGCGAACACTTACGTCGCACCCTAAAGTGCGATGATTCCTTATTTTAAATTTTTAAATAATACTTTGAAATTCTTGGATAAGACGATTCACATCATCTCGTCGTCCTTCTTTTTCTGCCAAATCAAGTTCGTAACTAAGCTGCTTACGACGATTTTTGACCCATTCGCTTTTAATTTCCTGTGAAATAAGCTCAAATTCCTGTGGAATGTCAAAAGTCTCGCTGGGGTTTCCATCGAGTTCTGTTTGCATTAAAAGGAGAGAGATGTTTTCACCATGCTCTTGATTTAGAGCCGAAAAATCGGTACTTCCGCTAGTATATACCTTTTTTAGCTCTTCGTAAAGGGCAAAGTTTCGGGTGCTTCGAAGAGAGTCTTCCAAAAACTTTTGAAAAAACAAAGCAGCCTTTTCTGGATGAGAAAATAAAAGACCCAAAGCACGATCAAAAAGGCCATCAATACGAGTTTTTGGAGCTTCAACAGGCTTCGGTTTAACAGCCTCAGGCTTGGACAGCGAAGCCCCATAGAGTGGAGTTGGCTTGGCTTTTTGAGCCATACGAGATAGTTCATCCCGAAGTACCGAAGTTTCAAGATGCAACTTGCTTGCCAAATCATTGAGCCAATGATCTTGAATCACAGCACCAGGGATGCGAGCAATCTCGGTGAGAACCTCTTCTGCAATTTTTTGTTTTCCTTGTGGAGTTTTTGGATCATGCAAAGAAAAAGCACGTTCGATGTACCAAACCATAATATCTCGTGAATCTTCAACAGCTTTGAA
>JBPOIO010000057.1:0-41247 GCA_052034405.1 Candidatus Magasanikiibacteriota bacterium
CAAACGCTTCATGTCCCATCTGGTGCGCAATGCCATGACAGGTATTATGCGCAAGTGGTGTAGTTTGTAATATTTCCCGAAATCTTGTAAAAGCTTTGCGCGGATCGCTTTTCACTAAATCCAATATTTCTGTCTGATAAGCGGCATGGGTCGGCGAAGTCAAAATATCATAATGATACGCAAAAAAACCACGATGTTCATACGCAATGGGGAGCAAAATTGCTGCGAGCCCAAGAGCAAGACAAACACTCACAATTTTGAAATATTTTTTCATATCAGATTATGATGATTTATGTATAACACCACTGCAGCCATTTTTGAAAATTTTCCCATTCTTCGACAATGGTATGAACTGAAAAAACTACTACTTTATCATTCTCGTCAAAGCAGTAATAATCTTGATTGGTAATATCAATAAAAAAAGGCAGCAATTGCGCAGGTGAGTAACTACTCACTTGCGAGAAATTTTCTACTTCATCCAACGATTGCACAAAAGAAACATCGGCTCCTAAAAACTTTTGAGAATCAATCGAAGAATTTTCCCTAATAAAATTTTTAAATACTTCAGGAAATATTCTTGACACTCTCTTTTCTATCACTTCAAGATTATCCCGGGACGGAAGTTGAATCATATAATTCTTTAAATTTACGTTTCGATATACAGCAGTTGAAGTATCTCGATGGATACTTCTTCATAGGTATGTTTTTAATAAATCAATATATTCTTTTTGTCCAAGATTATGGTTGGCCCCCTGGGCCACAAACACCTTCGACTTTTTTAATTTCTTCTGAGCATCGGCAACTCGTTTTTCTACCAAAGGATGTTCTTTATCTCCAAAAAGAAGTAATACTTCACAAAAAACGTTCTGTGCAAGCGCATCAAAAGAAAAGTTTGCAAAATCTGTCATTCGTTTTTTCCCCAAGATGGTCCGCCAAGATTTTTTTATACTCTTCAAGTCTTCACGAAAGTATGGGGAAAGCGAACAAAGATATATTTTCTTTGGTTTCAATTGCGCGGCAGCGATATACGCAATCATGGCACCAAACGAAAACCCAAAAAAACACACTTCCTCGTCAGAATTTTTCTTGTAGACCGAAAGAAACTCATCTACATAATCATTCATCACCTTATATTTCCAGTGTATATTAACGGGAATAGGCGTAATGCCACGCAAACGAAAAATTTTCATGGCAGTCTGGTATCCCTTCATTCCGGTATGCTCGCCGTAGCCTGGGATTATGTATACAACTTTTTTCATAAAACTATTTTTGAAACTTCTTTTGGCAGTCTATTGCAATTTTTATACAGTCCTCTGGATCATATCCAAGATCATAGCCCCATATTTTACGGCTTTGTTATAACAGATTTTTGATCTCCATAGATTAAAAAATCATCTTAAGTATAGCTCCCAACGCCATTATGGCGAGTCCTATTGCGAATAACCCAACCCAAACAAATAAGCCCCCCATAAAGTGATACCCCAGAGAAGCAAAACTGCGTTTTACAAAACTATCCGAAATGAGCCAACCCTTATAGCCAAAAGTATCTATTTTTTTCATAGTATCTAGATTAATAAATTAAATTGTAAACGATATAACCTAAGCAAAGTTCATGAACATGTTGTATACCGATTATCATGTAATGTACAGTTTTTTCTTCTTTTTTGCAATTTAAAAATCGTCGTATTCTAAGCAAAAAAGCCAAAGGTAAATGGAAAAAATATAATTCTTCGTTGAAAATGCACATTATTCAGTATAAATCAAAGTTGGACACTTTACATAGCATAGTCTTGACAAAAGTACTGAAATAGCCTACAATAAGCTGTTTTCTAGACTTCAGCTCTAGAAATAGAGTTCTTTACATACTACAAGTGAATTTTCATTCAACTCTGTGAAAAAAGGTGCTTAAATTAGGCATATTTTTTCACAGAGTTGAATGGGTGTCCCCACTGTGCCCCCCGAGCGACGTTTCGCCGGTTTGGGTACCACTTTTGTCACTTTAACGGAAAGGTTTTCGACCATGTTGAAGTACATCGTCCTCGCCACGGCCCTCCTCGTCCACAGCTTCGTCCTGGGCGGCTGCACCACCAAGGAGAACCCCAAAGAGCCGCAAATGCAGCTCGCAGAGGAGGTAGTCCGCCACTTCAAAAAGAAAGAGGGAGAGGTGCTGGCGGCGGCGGTGCAAATCGCCCGGCCCGTTCTGGGGGAACAATACTCCCCATCACACACGAGGGACCTCCTCGGGGATCTCGACGAGATCCTCGACCGACTCCCCGAGGGGACGAAGGAGTTCCGAGAGGCCGAGAACCTCTACGGCGTGGTGCGCATCCAAAGCTGGCTCATCACCAACCTACGGTGCGACTATCGCACCTTGTCGCCAGAGCAGCTCACGGAATACCGAGATTTATTCCGAGTGGTCATGGCGCCGGGATTTTCTTTCCCCAAGGGTGGGATATGCCCAGAAAAAACGACCGCCCCATGTCAGGGCTGGCAGCATAAAAAGTACCCCGCGAACGGGTGCGATCGCTGGTGAGATTTTCTCCCGGCGAAACAAACAAGATCGGCCGCCGTAACTTTGTTTATATCTTTTGTAAACAGAGTTACGCCGACCTTGTAAAAATAAAAATGATCCTAGAGCTTAGGGTCATT
Organism: Candidatus Magasanikiibacteriota bacterium; assembly: GCA_052034405.1. GTDB lineage: Bacteria > Patescibacteriota > Patescibacteriia > Magasanikbacterales > UBA922 > CAYTKU01. Next base: position 2,650 of record JBPOIO010000057.1, read on the forward strand.
TTTTATTTCAAAAATAATTCACTTTTTTGCTTTCCGATCTAATATATTTAACAACTTTTCCACAGCATTTCTCGGCTCAATTATTGGTACATCTTCATGTTTTTCTTTCCCGGATAGAGCATGAGGACACCCAAGTGCCTTGCAATGAATATTATGCAATCTTTGTTGTGTGTCGCTTTCATGACTATGACATTCCGTATCTGTTGGTGTTATTCCGGTACCCATATGCTCTGGGCATTTTCGTGTTTCCATATATTTTTTATAAAAAAATTATTTTTACCAATCTTTATTCCAATATCTTTTCTACAGTCGCATCCGATAATATTTTCATAGTATCAAATATTTGCATATTTTCATATTCTGGAGTCAAAAGTTGCAAATCTGTACAAGCCAAAACCACACAATCAACATCTTTTTTTTCAAAACCAGCGATAATTTGAACGAGTTCTTCTCTGTCGTCGCTACTTTGTTGTCCTCTCACAAGATTGAAAATAAGTTTTCCAATTTTTGCTTGTTGGACTTCATCTGGAGTGACATATCCGATACCATTTTCTTTGAAAGCACTTTCATATAATTTGCTCTCGAGCGTCGCGGATGTAGAGATAATGCCAACGTTACGAAAAATTTTTTTCTTCAAAAATTTTACTGTTTCTTCAACAATACTAAGTACTGGTACCCTGACAGCATCTCGTATATTTTGAATAAAAATATGAAGAGAATTGCAAGGCATAACAATAAAATCAGCTCCCGCAGTTTCCAATCTTTTTGCTTCTTTTATCAAAAAAGGAATATACTTTTCTGAATCTTTATTTTGTGTAATAAAATTTTCCTCTATTTCATACAATATAGGAACACTCGTAATAATAATGCCCGGCCTTGCTACATTATTTTGTCTTTGACATGAAAAAATAACATCGAGGTAAAATTTTGATGTTGTTTCAGGGCCAACTCCTCCGATAATACCAACTTTATTCATACTCTAATTTCTACTTTATATTTTGCTAAATTTATCCGGATTTTCATCGTACATAAAGGTTTTGCCATCTAGAGTAAACCAAATCTGATTTATGTTATTTTTATTTTTTTCTTCTATTAATTTCACTTCAGGATCTTTATTCGTTGAAGTAACAGAAAAAGAATTTTTTGACTTCCCAGATATGAGTTTTCCATAGTGAGTACTTGTTGTATCATCCCATTCCGACATTTCAAGCGAAAAAAATTCTTTGTCTTCTCGACAAAAATGACGAATTGTTGGAGCATGATTCATCCCATTAAAATATTCAGATGAAATCCACAGTTTACCTTCGTGAAAAATTTCCTTTTGACCTTCCATACCCACTTTATCACACCATGTTATAATTTTTTCTTTTGATTCCTGAACTTGTTTACTTTCTTCTTGAACACCTTGAGTGGGTTCATTTTGGCTAATACCACAGCCACTACTTACAATAATAGAAACAAGAACAGGAAGAAAAAAATACTTTTTCATATTGAAAGGCTATTTTAAAAACTTTTTAATTTCATCTCTTATTGCTACCACCGTATCTTTGATGATGTTTTACTAATCTGTTCTATCATATCATTCTTGTCAGTGTACTCTATAAAATTATTACAAACTGCTTTTAGTGAACTAGATATTATTTTATCTTTTTGATAAATACAAATAATAGGACAATCAAGAGAGTTGGCCCACCCAAGTTCTATGCCTAATCCTATCGAAGGATAGGATACTTCCGCAATCATTAGCTCCGATGTTTGAATAATATCTTTTGTAACAAAATTTTTCCCTTTTTCATGAGGTAAAAAAATTTTATGTTCCAAATTGAGTTGACTCTCTCGTATTGGTCTATACAATTCTTCTCCAAAGTCAAACTCTCTTGAGTGTCCGATGTATATCTTCATAAATTATTTAGGGATTGAAATTAAATGTTATCCTTTCGCTCATCAAGACACATTGGCTCTCAAAAAACTTTGTGATTCCACGGATACAGGCAATCTCTTCCAATTTTTTATACAAGCACGGCGATCCATTTGCACATGATATTAGCAAATATTTTAGAATTTACCTTTTACAAATTTTATCAATAATCCTAGTAAATATCCAAGAATAAATGTTTGTATTATTCCTGCTAAAAGTAACCAATATTCATCTTGTCCTGTAAAAATGTGATTTCCGATAATTGTTTCGATCGATGATAATACTTCACCAACAAGATACGATGTAGGAAAATGCAGTACATATCCAGCCATGTGTGACTCACTACATAATGGTGAATTTATAAAACAGGAATAAATTGCTCGAATTTGAAAAAATATAATATCCAAACTAACAAATATTACGGCTAGAATTATTGGCAATCTTTTCAATGTTTTTGTCATATTGATTGGGCAAATTTTAGAATTTCAAATAAATGCGGATACTCCAGTAATAATTCCCAAAACACATGCTAAAATATTTGGCACAAAGAGAAACCAATCTTTTCTACCATAGGCATATAAACTCCAAAAGAATCCATTGAACGCGGTAGCAATTGGCTGAATAAAAATATGACTATTACCATTGGCATTTGAAACAAGTATTTCAATTAATGAAGCAAACATGACTATTGCCAAAGCAGATGCAATTGCGCCAATTATTTTTTCATTATTTTTTAAAAATTGCTGAAATGTGTTCTCCATATTATTATATATTACCTACGTAAAAATTTATTTTCAAAAAATTCTCTCATTATTTCATTATCATAGAATGCCAAATCAGTTTTGAGCAATTCATCTCTGGTAAAAAATTTTAGCTTTTGTCCCTCGTGTAGTGGGGTCACCTCTAAATCCAGATCTATTTTTTTATAAAAAACGTTTTCAATGCGTTCTGGCCATTCATATTTTTTGAAGGTCTCAAAATTTTTCAAATCGAGTTCAATTTCTTCCTTCATTTCTCTCACTATTGTTTCATCGAAAGATTCACCTTCTTCAACTCCACCACCAAGAAGACACCACTGATTTGGGAATGCAATTGTTTCCTTATCATCTCTAAGAAAAAACAAAAATTCTCCTTTCAAATTTTCTATAATAATTGATACAGATATTTTCATATATGGTTAAAATAATTTTTTCGTTTCGTATAACGTTTGCGTATATCTGATGTTGCAACCACAGGGAGCAATATGGGTAGAGCTTAGCAAAACCGCATATTCAGTGTTATCGGATGTAAACCATTTTTTCAATTTTTTTCAAAAATTATTTAGTATTTTGGGCAATTTTATTCGTCGTTGTTTGTAAGTATTTCATTTAACAGTGGAGGAAATGTAGGAATAAGAAAAGAAAAATGGCCATAGCCTTCTGTAGGCACTGTTTTAGCCTCGAGCTCTTGTTTGTACATCTCAACTGACTTTACAATTGGCGGATAATCTTGAGGATCAAAAAAGATTGTGACACCATTCGTAATTTGCTTTTGCACTGTTTTATCAATTTCAAAATTGTAATATTCATCCCTCGTAGGACATGGATCGCCAGTTGTTGCGAACCTCGCAGGAGCAATAAGTATGAGTTTTTTTATATGATTGTTCCCCTCGACAATATATCTTGAAACAGCGGCTGCCCCAGCACTGAGTCCGACGAGTGTTGTATTTTCATCAACTCCAATTTCATCGAGGACTTTTTTCCATTCAGTATATGGAGACTCCCATACTTTTGGGACTTGCGGCGCATAGACATCATACTCTTTTTTCTCTAATTCCTTTTTTGTCCAGCCCATCCAGTTGCTTTCATTGCTAGGATTACATGATGGAATATCAAGTGGACGCACTCCATCCTCGAAAAATTCAGGAAATCTTCCATACATCAGAATAACTTTGTTTTTATGTAATTTGCCCTGTATCATAAGTGTTTTTGTCTACTTCAAGAATAAAATTGCCCAAAATTCAATTAAAAAAAATTGTTTATTTCCGATAACGTTTACCGATGATCCGTCGTAGAGAATACTATATTAGATATCGGTTGTTAGGCGATATAACAATTAGTTTTCATCCTTTGAAAAATATATCTCGCCAGTCTGGGGCAAATTAAACTTCTTGATAAGATACTGAATTAGCTGTTTTGTTAATTTTACTCTGTTTTTTGAATCGGCGAGATATATTTTCTTGTAGAGCTTAAAAAAATCCCCGTCAATTTCTTTGATGGCGCTTTCTATTTTGAAAGATTTTGGTAGCCATATTTTGTGCAATTCAAAAAAGATTCTTACAGTTTTGTCCATGACGACATTCCAAGAGTGGTATGCCGATTCACTATTTGGTTTGTTTAATCGGTGTAAGAATATTGTGCAAAGATGCCCTGCTTCTTTGATGTTATTTGTTGGTCCGAGTTTCCAGACTCTTTGAGCTTTTTTTTGAATTGCTTTCATTTGACTTGATTTATCAAAGACGATTTCACCGTGCGCAATAATTGATAATTCAGGATTTGCAATTTTATCCCGCCTAAAATCTTGTTTAGCGATAACTCTTTCCGTAGCACAGCAAATATCGACCAGCACATTTTTGTATCGGAATATTTTATAGTACGATTTTCCTTTGCTTATAAGCACGGTGAAATCGTAGTCGCTTGTGGGTACAAAATCTCCGTCCGTTCTGCTACCAGAATAGACAATACCCTCGCAATAGGGGATTTTTTTTAGCCTATCGATAATCAAATTTACATTTTTATCCATAAAGAAAACTAATTGTTATTTTGCCTAACGTTTCTGCATAATCTGATGTAGAAAATACTATGTTAGATATGCAGTGTTATCGGACGTCATTTTTAACTTTTCGTTTTTTAACGTAGAGAATAATCAAAAGTAGAACTATTCCATAGAATATAATATTTCCTACTCTCATAAACATATGTTCTCCTGTAGATGTACCAGAGCCATTATCATATATACAGATACGTTCTGAGTTTATGCCTAACCAACAAGAGATTCTTAACAAAAGACCCCCTATCATTGCACCTGGTATAAAGAGAATCTCCAAAAGTGTATTCATGTTAAAAAAGTTAAAAATGATGTTCGATAAGTCCCTATATGCGACTTACCTCGAATTTACTTCAATTTTTCAGAAAATACAAATTCAAATGTGTAAGGACTTACCCCAGTGGCGGCACTATTACTTCAAATCCCCCCACCGTTTCCCCACCGACACTTCCACAATAATCGGTACTGACAATTCAATCACACCCTCCATCGCACGCTTCAAAATACCCGACACTTTTTCTTCAAGTCCTTCTGATACTTCCACCACGATTTCATCGTGCACCTGCAGGATCATTCTTATTTCTCCCTTTTTCCATTCTTTCATCTCCTGCAGTTTATTGTAGGCTTCTATCATTCCTAGCTTCATGATATCCGCAGCCGTCCCCTGCACTGGCATGTTAATCGCCATACGCTCTCCGGCATTACGAAGTTGAAAATTACTTGATTTGAGTTCAGGTATATAACGGCGACGACCAAAAAATGTTTCGACATATCCTGTCTTTTTGGCTTCGGCAAGGATGCCATCCATATATTTTTTTACGCCCTCAAATTTTTCAAAATATTTTTTGATAAATTCCTTGGCTTCAAATTGTGTCATGCCCGTTTGTGCCGAGAGTCCATACGCTCCCTGTCCGTAGAGTACTCCAAAGTTAATTGCCTTTGCAGCGCTACGCATTTCCTTGCTTACTTCTTCGAGTGGCACGCCATTGATCACGGCCGCTGTCGCGCGGTGAATATCTTCACCATTTTTGAAGACCTCTATCATGATAGGGTCATTGGCAAGAGCCGCCACAATACGCAGTTCAATCTGTGAATAGTCGGCAGCCACCAGTGTATTTCCTTTTTCCGCCCAAAAAGCCCGACGCACTTCTCGCCCCAGCTCGGTTCGAATTGGAATATTTTGCAAATTTGGATCCACGCTCGAGAGACGCCCCGTCGCAGCGACGGCTTGATTGAAGCTACTATGAATACGCCCCGTCTTGGCATTTACGAGCTCTGGCAGTGTGTCTATATATGTATTTTGCAGTTTCGAAAGTTCACGATGTTCTTCGATCATCTCAATGATAGGACTCATCCCCCGCAGTTTTTCAAGCTCCGACGCAGCGGTAGAATATCCTGTCTTTCCTTTTTTTATTCCCTCACTCACGAGGCCCATTTTTTCGAACAAAATATCTCGCAGCTGCGTAGACGAAGCGACATTGAATTCCTCTCCTGCTTCTTTCCAAATTTTCTTGGTTACTTTTTCAATCGCAGCACCGACTTCGCTCGACAATTTTTTGAGGAGTGGCAGATCTACCGCGACGCCAGATACTTCCATATGTGCAAGTACTGGGATCAGCGCCATTTCAATATCGTCAAAAAGTTTTTCACTCTTTTCTGCCTTCAAATCCGTCAAATATTTTTCTTTGAGTTCGGCAAAGTACACACAGTCCGCAGCAAGCGCGTGTGCATCTATTCCAAAGAGTGTTTCTTTTGGTGCTTCTGCCAATTCTTCTCCCAGTTCGCGCAGTACAATACTTTGCAAATCATGTGCCCGTGTACTTGAATTCAAAATATACGATGCGATCATCACGTCAAAAAGCTTTGCGCCAAATTCATGTCCTTCTTTGAACAGCGCCTTCACCAACTGCTTTACATCGTGTCCGATAACAAGTTTTTTCTCATCCAAAAATATATTGAGTACTGTTTCTTTTTCTTTCGCAGAAATATTTTGAAACTCTACGCTGTATGCTTTTTCTTCCAGTAAAAACAAAAGTCCAGTGAAATTCCCTTCCATGATATTTTTTCCCTGTATGATTTCCTTACAAGAAAATTCTTTCGCCATTTTTATTTCATCCAAAAAGTCTTGCAAATTTTTTGAATCTACGTTCAGGAGTTCCAATTTCTTTTTTGTCTTTGCTTTCTTTTTTGTTGCCGCATCGGTTTCTTCTACCGTTCCACCAGGCAATCTACGCAGCAAACTCACAAAACTAAACTTTTGAAAGAGTTCCAATACTTTCTCGCGGTTCATCTCACGCACCCGCGCAGATTCAAGATCAAATTTCAAGTCCGGCACAGTACAATGAATCGAAGCAAGTTCTTTACTCATTCGTGCTCCTGCTTCGTCCGCTCGCAATTTTTCAATGAGCGATTCTTTGATACCAAAACTTCCGAGCGAATCAATTTTCGCATACAATTCATCAATCCCACCAACTTTTTCAATCAGCTCCTTCGCACCTTTTTCACCAATCCCCTTTACTCCCGGGATATTATCCGAGCTATCCCCACGCAAAGATTTGTAATCCACTACATGCTCGGGTCCAAATCCATAATACTCACGAACTTTTGCAGGGTCATAGAGATCAAACTCTGTCACTCCTTTTTTGAGCAAATACACAAAAGTATCTTCGTCCACCAGCTGCAAAAGGTCTCGGTCCCCTGTTACAATCGCAGTTTCAATCCCAAGTTTTTTTTCATCCAAGGTTTTCTTGACCAAAGTTCCAATCACATCATCCGCCTCATAACCCTCTTTGGTAAATATTGGAATATTAAAAGCACGAACCACCTCATATATAAGAGGTATTTGATCATAAAGTTCCTGATCGGCTTTCACGCGCGTTGCCTTGTAAGTATCCGAAATAGCATCGCGAAAAGTCCCCCCAGCCACGTCAAAAGTCACGGCCAAAAACTCTGGCTTGATATCTGACAAAATCTTGAGTAGCATTGACGCAAATCCATAAACCGCATTGACCATCACCCCATCTTTCCCATTGAGGGGCGGAATGGCATGATAGGCTCTGTGGATAATGGCGTTCCCGTCAACGATAATAAATCGCTTTTTATCTTGTTTCATAGTAGAATAATAGTATCATACACTAGGCTTGAAAAAAAGCCATCCCCGTGATATACTGTGCCAAACAACAAAATGGTACCATAGCCAAGCGGTAAGGCAGGGGTCTGCAAAACCCCTATGCGTCGGTTCGATTCCGACTGGTACCTCCATCCAAGCACAAAAAAACTCCCCAATTACGAGGAGTTTTTCTTATTTTCTATTTAAGCTGTGAGTTTTTCCAAAATTTCCATCTTCACAGAACGTTTCAAACCAAAGGTTTTTGCATTGCTTCGTGCGGCATTCAAAGATTCTTTTGTATCAATCTTTCCATCCGCACCAACAACGTAGAAATAGAAGTCTACACGATTATGACCAGTATAACGAGCGTTCATACGATCACAAACCGTATATACCTTTTCTCCAAACAACTCTGGAAAACGCACCTCTGTACCAAGACGAAGGTCGTTGTGGGCAATACAGTTTACTTCACCTTTTTCTGCTACCACATCTCGAAAGTCCATAGCCATGGCTGGACGAAATGGGTACGCATCTGTTTGGTGAACATCACTTGAGTAGGCCGTAGCGGCAACAGTTTTTGTAAATTTTACTGTTCGCACAGGAGCAGCAGGAGCTTCAACCTTTGCTTCGTCAGCAAATGGAGCTACCCAATCACTTGGCCAATTTTCTGGCACAGCATATGGGTCTTGTCCTGCATAAGCGAGTGAGATATGTGAACTTAAAAGTCCAAATACGATAGTTGCGATAATACTTTTTCGAAGGTGCTTTTTTTGTGCTTTCTTTTGAGAAAAGTACATATGAGCTTTTTTGTTAATTTCTGCCAGTAGGATTTTTCCAGGGAAACCTGAAAGTTCAGAATTCTGGCCTTGTAATTTTGAACCGGATAGGATACCATATTTATAGGCTTTTGTCAATGATTTGAGCCCAAAAAAACCATTTAATTCGCTAAACCCAGCCAAATTATGGAGGACCGCGAAAAACGAAGGTACGGATACGATACACGAAAAACAGAATTGAGTCAACACTCTGACCGAAAGGCTCAGAAATCTCACAAAAATCACATTGGGTTTCTCGCCCAAATTTTTACGCGTCACAAAATCTGGATACTCTTCAAATATGGGACTATTATCGTGACAATTTTTTTGGCCCTGCTCACTCTTTGGTCCATAAAAGACCTCCCCGACATCAATTCCCTCGGTGATCGCAATATTCACCAAAGTACCAAGATCTACGACCGTACAGGAACCCACCTCCTTCACGAATTTTATACTGACCAAAAACGTACCATCGTAGAATTCAACCAAATTCCAAAAAATCTTATCAATGGCGTCGTTGCAACCGAAGACAAATCTTTTTACACACACCATGGCGTACGACCACTCAGTATTGCGCGCGCTCTTGTGTATGGACTTCTCCCAGGAAAACGCGTTGGGGGTACTTCTACTCTCACCCAACAGCTCGTCAAAAATGCCATCCTCACCAACGAACGTACTTGGTTTCGTAAGGCTCGCGAAATTATTTTATCTCTCCTTCTTGAAACAAAATACAAAAAAGACGAAATTCTCAAAATTTATTTCAATGAAATTGGCTACGGTGCAAGTAACTATGGTATTGAATCTGCAGCCCAAAGCTATTTTGGCAAACATGTCAGTGAACTCAGTCTTGCCGAATGTGCAACCCTGGCTGGTATGCCCCAACAGCCCAGTACTTTTCTCAAACACCCCGATAGGCTCTTGGAGCGCCGAAATTTTGTACTTCGACGCATGAACGAAGAGGGCTATATTAGTGAAGCCGAAAAAATAGCTGCTCAAAAAGAACCCCTTACGCTCAAACGAAATTATGTAGACAGTACTTTTGCCCCACACTTTGTCCTCCAATACGTCAAAGAATCTTTGGTTGATCAATTTGGAGAACAAATGGTAGATACCGGTGGGCTCAAGGTCATCACCACACTTGACTATGACAAACAAGTTGCCGCACAGGCCGCCATTTCTCAATATTCCAAACTCCTTGAAGATGCCGGTAGCAACAATGCCGCACTCGTAGCCATGGATCCAAAAACATCCCAAATTCTTGCCATGATTGGATCAAAAGATTTCAATGATGAAAAAATTGACGGTCAATTTAATGTTGCTGTCGATGCTCGCAGACAGCCAGGATCAAGTATCAAACCAATCATTTATGCCGCCGCAATGGAAAAAGGCTACACCCCAGATACTATTCTCTTTGATGTCAAAACAAATTTTGCCGTAACAGGAAAACCCTATATTCCACTCAACTATGACCTCGGCGAACGTGGTCCTGTCACCATGCGCCAAGCACTTCAGGGATCTCTCAACATTCCTGCGGTTCAAACTTTTTATCTTGTTGGGCAAAAAAAAGGTATAGAATTTGCCAAACGCCTTGGTTATAGCACCTTCAACGACGGAGATTTTGGACTTTCACTCGTACTTGGTGGAGGCAGTGTCTCTATGCTCGAACACGTCAATGCTTACGGTGTTTTTGCCAACAATGGATACTATAATGCACCAGTTGGTATTCTCAAAGTTACAGATACAAAAAACAACACCCTCTACGAATGGAAACAAAACCAAAAACAAGTTGTTGATGCAAATGTGACTTCTATCATGTCAAATATGCTCTCCGACGATGCTGCCCGCGCCTATGTCTTTGGTGCTGGTGGTGCACTCACCCTTCCAGGACGCCCTGTTGCAGCCAAAACTGGTACCACCAACGAATACAAGGATGCTTGGACCGTAGGCTACACACCAAGTCTCGTTGCCGGTGTTTGGTCTGGAAATAGTAATAATACAAAAATGAAAGCAGGTTATGGCGGAAGTAAAATTGCAGGACAAATTTGGAACGCCTTTATGGTCGCAGCAGTAAAGGGAACTCCCGTTGAAAATTTTCCACCACTTCCTCCAAATACAGCAGAAAAAGCAATCCTTCGTGGATCTTCTGGTGGAGGTGTCACTGTTGCAGTAGACAAGATCACCGGAAAATTGGCAACCAGTTCTACCCCAGAAAAATATATTGTAGAAAAAACATTTATTCAACCCCATTCAATCCTCTACTACGTTGACAAAGACAACCCACAAGGACCTATTCCAGCAGACCCAAATATTGACCAACAATATCCAATATGGGAAGCAGCTATTCAAGATTGGATTACAAGGCAAAAGGAAAAAGACCCAAACTGGAATATTTCTTTTGAAGAAGCACCAACAGAATACGATGACCAACATTCTCTCGAGCTTATTCCAACCCTCGAAGTAATTTATCCAACAACCAGCAGCACACTCAACTCTCGTCGTATTGATACAGATATTCGAGTGAGCGCCACACGCGGAGTAAGTAAAGTGAGTTACAAAATAGATGAAAAATTTGTAGCCGTAGTTCGTACAGATCCATTCAACCTCAACTACACCATGCGAGGACTGGCCAATGGACCTCATACACTCAGTATTACTGTTGAAGACGACATTGGAAATCTCGTAGAACAAAGTGTTCCTTTTATACTCGATGCAGGTGAAGAAAAAGCAGGTGTATTTTTCAACACCCAAGACCAAAACATGAGCCAAGGATCTTTTCCACGAACTTTTCTGCTCTCTCCACTTGCCCTAAGTAAAATTGAAGGAGTTCAAGTATTTGCACAACGAACAGGTGATTCACAAAAAACCTTGCTCGCAGATATAAAAGATTTTAGCTCCCTTATTGATGGACAAATTCCTCTTGTATGGAACGACAAACCTGCTACCGGCAACTGGACACTCAGCGCTGTAGTTAGTCTCCGTGCTGGAGAAAGTTATACCAGTGACTCTGTCGGCATTCAAATAAGCAACTAAAACTTATACACAAAAGATAAAAATATCCACAGAAGAGTGGATATTTTTTTATCCACAATCCACACAAGTTATCCACTTTTGTATACACTAATCTACACAAAAATATTATATTTTGTATTTTATCCACATTCACTTTATTCTATCCTCTCTTTATGCACAGAGCCAGCAACACTTGACTTTCTATCCAAAAATGTTATTATCCACTGTCCTCAATGATAAGGAGGAAAGACAATGATCTCGTGCAATGTAACCCGGGTCGACTATAACGAAAGGCGAGTGATTTCCGAGTTCAATGGCACCGACTTCTCCATTCAGAGCTTCACAGTTCTCGGAGAAGAAGGTATCCCTGTGATTCTCGGCTGTCACTACCACACCATGAAAAGAGAGACCTTCATCTGGTCCTCTGGGTGTGGGGAGGTTTTCATCGTTCCAGTGGATCCACGCAGTGGAGCCATTGTAGAAACCCAAAAAAGAAAGGTACACGTCGAAGAAGGAAGTGTGCTCGTCATCGAGCCATACGAATTGCACATCTTCGCGATGGCCAAGGGAACTCAGTTCATCTGCTATTCTTCAGCCCCCTTCGACCCCCAAAACCAGGACATGATCCGCATGGACGTCAAACCCTGGTAAGCCCCACCACGGACACAATTCCCGCCCGAGAGAAACATCCCCCTTGTTCTAAATTTTTTTAGAATAGTGGGGAGGGATTCTCGGGCGGATTTTGTTTTTTGTGGATAAAAAGAATAATCTGTGTATAAAAAAAGGTCGGGATTGCTCCGGCCTTTTGTATTTGTAAACTGTTTCCAAACTACTGCCTGATAGGCATGACCAAATATAAATAATCTTTGTCATCTTTGGATCGAAGCAAACTCGGAGCATCTCCACTGTTCATACTTATCACCACTTCATCCCCATCAAAATGCGCTAATCCATCAAGCAAATATCTGTGATTGAGTACAATGGCATTTTCAATTCCTTCACCCTGAATATCAAGGGCCGATTCATATGCTCCGGCCTGACTACTCGTAGAAGTAATCAGCACACTTTGAGCCGATGGATTGAGTTTCATGTTCACAGCATTTACTCCAGTAGCAGCAAACAAACTTGCTGCTTTGACACTACTCACCATTTGCGCTTTGCTAAATAAAGCCGTAGTTTTGAACTCGTTGGGGATAATCTGTCGATAATCTGGATAACGTCCAGCAATAAGGCGAGATGTAATTTCAAAACTTCCATAACGAAGCGCAACCTGTGAATCTCCCACAAAAAATCTTACGTTTGTTTCTTTTTCATCTCCCTGTTCAGAAAGTGACATCAAACGAATAAACTCACTTACGGTGCGAGCAGGCACGATGCATGTCACCTCATCGCCTCCTTGAGCCACAGGAAGGCGCTTTTCTGCCAAACGATATGAATCTGTGGCAGCAAGAGTCAAACCAGGATGTCCATAGACCCCAAATCCAAAATAAATACCCGAAAGCTCTGGTCGAATTTCTGTTTTTGATGCCGCAAAGACAACCTGTGCCAATCCATTTTTTAATTTGCTTCGTTCGAGTGAAAAACTTTTTCCATCTACAAACTCTGGAATAACCGGAAATTCCTCCGATGGCATCCCTTTGATTTTTGTACTTGATCGTCCACTTTCAATCACGAGTTCATTTTCTTTTTGTGTTACTTGAACCTGATCTCCTGACATGAGCGCAACAAAATCTACAAGTGTTTTTGCTGGTACGGTAAAAGTTCCAGCAACGTCCACTTTTGCTCGTAAGTGAGATTTTACTCCAATTTCAAGATTCGTTGCAGAAAGTTCAACCGATGAATCATTGGCCACCAACATGACGTTTGAAAGAATTGGTAAATTATTTTGTTTCCCTGCAACAGCGCTTACAAGGTTCAATGCATACAATAAATTTTCTTTAGTACAAGTAAATTGCATATTCGTTTCGTTAAAACTTATAAACACCATTCAAGGTTCAATCCAATAATATATAAATATATTTTAATAGTAGTAGATAATAGTAAGGCTGTGGATATTGTGAATAACCTTTATTTTTCTTTTATTTGAGCGCCAAATTGATTTGAATTTTTTGTGGAAAACTGTGATCAATCTGAAATTCCATTGTGTGGAAATTGTGTGTAATCTTTATTTTTGATTGCCACCCTGTGTATAAGCCCGGGCTCTGTCCCCTTTTTTTCTATCACTTGTGGACTTTTTGTAAACTCCTTGTCCACTCTGTTTGTTCTCACAAATTTTTTTTTGGTGGATAGTTTGTGTATAACCTTACAAAGCTGGGGAATAAAGCTGTTGTTTCAACATATCAATGTCTTGTTTGAGTTTCAGGTCTTCTTTTATTTCTCTTTCTATTTTTCCTGCAGCATGAATTGCTGTTGTGTGGTCACGTCCACCAAGCTCATGTCCAATAGAAGGAAAAGACATATTGAGTTCTGTTCTCATCAAAAACATAATGATCTGACGAGGAAAAGACAATTTCTTTTCGCGACTTTTTCCTGTAAGATCTGGAATACTAATATCATAAAACCGTGCTACGGTGTTCATAATATCTCGTGGTGTTGCACTTCGGCGGCTGTTTTGTGTTTCCATGGTAGAGAGAAGGGCCTTCACTGTTTCAATACTTGGAGTAAGATTTTTGAGATCATGAAAAACAAAAATTTTATTGAGGGCTCCTTCGAGTTCACGAATGTTACTTTGAATGGTAGCGGCAATGAGTTGGATGATAGGTTCTTCGAGTGTCCAATGTTTTTCTTGGCATTTTGCCTGCAAAATTGCCATACGTGTTTCAAGATCCGGCGCTGCAATATCTGCAATCATCCCCCATTCAAGTCGACTGCGAAGACGATCTTCAAGAGAAGGGATTGCTTTTGGCGGACGATCACTGGTCATGACAACTTGCTTTCCTTGTTGGTGAAGTTCATTGAAAGTATGAAAAAATTCTTCTTGGGTTTGTTCTTTTCCTCCAATAAATTGGATATCATCAATAAGAAGAAGATCAACATTGCGGTAACGATCTTTAAATTCTTTTGCGTGTCCTTCTTTTACAGAGCTAATAAAATCATTGGTAAATTTTTCTGAATTTACATACATGATTTTGGTATTTGGATTTTTTTCGAGCATGGAATGTCCAATCGCTTGGATAAGATGTGTTTTTCCAAGTCCTACTCCACCATATATAAAGAGTGGATTGTAGGCATCTCCTGGGCGGGCTGCGACTGCTTGGGCTGCAGCGTGTGCAAGTTCATTATTTTTTCCTACAATGAAGGTACTAAATGTATATTTTGGTTGGAGTCCAAATTGATTGTTGTATTTTCTATCGTCGTCTGTATGAGAAGAAGAAAAAGTCTGCTGTATATGTACAGGAGCGATCTGCGGAGTGATTCCGTTTTGTACAGCACACTCTTGTTCTTTTATATTTTTTACATTTTCTACGCGGTAGTCAATTTTTTTGACAGGTTTTCCTGTAATACGCTCGATAGACTTAATGAGGTCACTGTGGTAGTGTTTTGTAAGCCATCCATGGACAAAATTGCTTGGCACACACAAAATAACATGGCCATTATTCATTTCGGCAATGCCTGTGTGACTAAACCAAGTAGTAAAATTTGCTTTGGTCAGCTTGAGTTCGAATTCGGCAAGGACTGCTTGCCACAGTTCATAGTTTGTCATAGTCTTCAAAGTATATCCTATTTATCCACATTGTAACAGAGAAGCCTATCCTCTGGAAAATCGACTTTTGCACAGTTTGCAGATTATCTGTGGATAAACTGTGTATAGTGTGGATAACTATTGTAAAATATGTGAAAAACTTTGGGTTAAATTTTTCTTTTTTGCTTATTTTAGCAAAGTTTAATATATTGTGTATAAAGTGAATGAAATCACAGCCCCAAGGAAATTGACAAATATCTTATTTTGCTCTATAATACTGAAACTTAACTAGGAATATTCTGTATGCCAAAAAGAACCTACCAACCAAAAAAGCGTAAACGCTCTAAAACTCATGGTTTCCGTTCTCGAATGGAAGATAAAGATGGACGCGATGTTTTGAAACGCCGTCGTGCAAAAGGCCGCAAGAAATTGACGGTAAGTGACGAGAAAAAAGGAAAGCGAACACGCAAAACAAGATAATATCTTCAAAAACCTGGGTTTTACCTAGGTTTTTTGTTTTCGTGTTATACTACTTTATATGCTTCAACAAGAAAATCGCCTCACAAAAAAGAGAGATATTGAAATTACCTTTGAAAACGGTCGTTTTATTGGGGGCAATCTTGTGAATCTCAAGGTTTGGAAAGTTGATCCAGAAAAATATGGAAAACGTGGATATACTGGTGATGAGCTTCAATTTGCCTTTGTTGTTGGAGTAAAAATTGATAAGCGGGCAGTTGTAAGAAATCGATTGAAACGACAGATGCGCGAAGTTGTTCGACTTCTTTTGAAAGAAAATTCTCTTCAAAAAGGTTTTTTTGTTATGCTTATGGCAAAAAAAGAAATGATTGGGGTGGAATATTCTAAAATTGATCAAGATATTACTGCTGCTTTGCGTCGAAGTCGCCTCTTGTAATATGAAAATATATAAAATACCTCAATATATTAGCCTCAAAATTATTCGCCTGTATCAAGCAACTCTTTCTCCGGATCATAGTCCTCGTAAAAAAAATTTTCCCTATGGTTATTGTCCATTTACTCCAAGTTGTAGTATGTATGGATATCAGGCCATTGAAAAATATGGTTTTCTAAAAGGCTCTCTCAAAACTATTTGGAGAATTCTTCGTTGCAATCCTTTTACCAAAGGTGGTGTTGATCTTCCCTAAATATCGAGTTCAATAATTTTTTTCTTTCCACGAATCCCCTTCACTATTTCAATACAGGATTTTGAAATATCAAAATATTCGCTGATCAATTCGATCAGTTTTTTGTTCGCTTCGCCATCGATTGGTGCTGCTGTAATTTTTATTTTATAATTTCCATCTGCAATGGGTAAAATTTCGTTTTTACTTGAGCGTGGAATAACGAAAACAGAAATTATTTTTTTCATATATTTTAATTATATCAAAAAAGAGACATTGCTGTCTCTTTTTATTATTATTCTGCTTTTGTTTTTTTCTTTGTGCTTTTCTTTTCTTCTTTTTCTTCAGATTTTCCTTCCTTCAAAACTTTTTCTTTGAGATAGGCAACAACTTTTTTGTTTTGGAGAAGTGTGGCAATAGAATATCGTACATCTTGTGTTTTCAAACGGTCTTGTGCTTCTTTATCTTCTTCGTAGTGTTTTTTGAGGTTTTCAATTTCTGCATCGATCTCGGCTTCACTCACTTCAAGTTTTTGCTCTTCTGCAAGAGAGCGTGAAAGGAGCGCTGCTTTTGCTCGTTTTTCTGCCTGTACACGAAATTCTTCGTACAAACTTTTTTCGTCTTTTTTAATATCCGAGAGATATTGTTCAATAGAAACTCCATTTTTATCAAGATCACGTTTCAATTCATAGAACATTTTTTGGCGTTCGGAATCAATGAGCAATTCTGGAATTTCTTCAAATTGTGTAGCATCAATAACAGCATTCAAAATTTCAATTTCTGCTTGTTGATCGGCCTTACTCTCTGCCTCTGTTGCCATGTTTTTCAAAATCAAATCTTTGAGTTCCTGCATAGTGTCACGCCCCAGAGCTTTGGCAAATTCATCATTTGCTTCTGGAAGTTGACGTTCATATACATCTTTTACTTTGACTTTGAATTTTACGTCTTTTCCTGCAAAGAGTTTTTGGTAGTGTGTTTCTGGAAATTGAAGATTAAACTCTTTTGTATCGTCTTTTTTCAAACCTTTTACTTGTTCGTTGAATCCTGGAATGTAGTGGTCTTCACCCAAATACACAGCATAATCTTTTGCTTGACCACCTTCCATTGGAACATTGTCAATGAACATGTCCATGTCAATCACGATTTTGTCTGTACCTTCTGCCGCAGCAGCTTTTGCAACTTCTTTTGCCTGCATTCCACGAAGTGCATTGATGGTTTCTTCGGCATCTTTTTCTTCAACTTTTTTTATTTTTCTTTCAACTGAAATTTTTGAAAGATCTGGAAGTTCAACATGTGGCAAACTTGAAACGGTTGCTTTGTAGACAAAGTCATTGCCTGGAGCAGATTTTTCAAGTGCAATTTGTGGTTGACCAATAGTATGAATATGTTCACTACTGAGAGCTTCAAAAAAAGTTTTTTGGATAATTTCTTCGGCTGCTTCTTGCAAAATTGAAGCCTCTCCTACTTCGCGTTTGATAATATCATAAGGTACATGACCTTTTCGAAAACCAGATACAGCAATGCGGTTGGAAATACGAACAGCAGCGCTCGCCAAATAAGGGGTATATTCTTCTACTGGTACGGTGATAGTGAATTCAACGAGAGATTTTGGGAGTTTTTTGATTTCGTGCTTCATAAATATGCTAATAGTTTAGAGTCTTCATCCTACCTGATTTTTTGAAAAATGTCAATTTGGCTCTATTGAGCTGAAAAATGGCATAAATCATTGACTTTTGGGCCATTTTTATGGATAATAGAGGCTCAACTATGAAATACTACGGATACAAAGTACTTCTCCTTTTCCTCCGCGGTCTTGTGTCTTTGAAAAAAGGCTTTTTTCGACTTGGTCGATTCTTTTTGCCTTTTATTCGTATTTTTGGATCTTGGTATCAAAAAGTTATTCGATTTCGTTTGTTTAAAATTGGTTTTATTTTGGGTAAAAAGCTACAGAGGTATAAAATAACAAAAGAAAATCGCTTTGTTGAGATAATTTCAAGTAGATTAGTGTTGCAATTGATTTTTCTTGTTGTGATTCTTGTTATCGCAATTCCTCAGAGTAAACTGTATTCTGCTGATAAAGCTTTACTTACATCTCACGAAACTTTGCTGTATACCCTTATTGGCCCTGGTGATCAGGACTTTGACTCCCAAGATGTTATTGTAAGTTCTATTGATGCTACTGGTGGAACCATAATTCCGGGCAATTCTTGGAATACAGGTGCTCTTGATGCCAATAATGTTCCACAATTTGACGATTATGGACAGTCTGACCAAGAAGATATGGCCAGTATTAGTGCAGGTGGTTCTGCATTGGTCAAACCTTCTATTCCTACAGGTGCAAGTCTTCCAAGTGATACATCTCCATCGGTCATCGCTTCCAATACAGGGTCACGTATAAAAGCAATTGAATATGAGGTACAATCGGGTGATGTTATTAGCACTATCGCCTCTCGTTTTGGTTTGAAAGTAAATAGTCTTTTATTGGCAAATAATTTGAATTCAAGATCATTGCTTCGTCCTGGTGATAAACTTTCTATCCCACCTGGAGACGGTGCTATGTATACGGTAAAACGTGGTGATACTATTGGTAAAATTGCAAAACAATTTGCAGTAGATCAAAGTGAAATTATTGCTTTCAATAAAATGGCAAAAGATGGTGCCAATATTTCTATTGGCCAAGATATTTTTATTCCAGGTGCACAAATAATCCAAACACCAAAGACGAACATTGCTATTGTCCCATCAAGCAAAATTACCGAAACTATTCGTAAGATAGCTGCGCCACCTCCATCTCTTGATACTCCTGCTGGTTCTGGTTATGTTTGGCCTACAAAAGATCACAAAATCAATCAATATTATGGTCTTCGTCACACGGGTGTTGATATTCACGGTGTGATTGGAAATCCAAACTATGCTGCCAGATCTGGGACAGTTATCAAGTCACAATGTGGTTGGAATGGTGGTTATGGCTGTTATATCATATTGAGTCATGGAAATGGAATCACTACTCTTTATGCGCACAACTCAAAATTGTTGGTTTCTGTTGGTGATGAAGTAAAACAAGGACAAGTTATTGGTCTTTTGGGTTCTACTGGACGTTCAACAGGACCACATTTGCACTTTGAGGTGCGTGTAAATAATAAAAGAAGTAATCCTTTACAATATATTCGTTAGCACTATTCTCGATTTCCACGATATTGCAGTGCTTCTGCCACATGAACCGCTTCAATGCGGTTTTTTTGGTCCATATCAGCAATGGTACGCGCAAGTTTTAAGATGCGATAATAACTTCGTGCTGACAAATTGAGTTCGGTCACTGCTTGTTTCAAGATTTCCATTCCTATTGGATCAAGTATACAAAATTCACGTATTTCTTTATTTTTCATTTCACTATTTGTTTTGTTTTTTCTCCCCAGAAATCTTTTTTCTTGTCGTTTTCGTCCGTTTTCAACGCGTTTACGAATAGTTTCTGAATTTTCAGAAAGTTCGTCTTTGGATAATTTTTCGAATTTTACCTTTGGTACTTCTACTTGCAGGTCAATTCTATCAAGAAGTGGCCCACTTATTTTTTTTTGATATTTAAGAATTTGTGTTACACTGCAAGTGCAGGGTTTGTCTGGATCTGTATAGTATCCGCATGGACAGGGATTTTGACTGGCAAGGAGCATGCAGCGTGCAGGGAAGAGTAAAGTTCCCTGGGATCTTGAAATAGTAATAATTCCATCTTCAAGAGGTTGTCGTAAACTTTCAAGTACAAATCGCGGAAATTCTGGAAATTCATCAAGAAAGAGTACTCCACGATGTGCGAGTGAAATTTCTCCGGGACGTGGGTACTTACCACCTCCAATAAGAGCAATATTACTCGTGCTATGATGAGGTGCACGAAAAGGCCTTTCTGTTATAAGGGGCATATCTTCACGAAGAAGGCCTGCTATTGAATATATTTGTGTGAGTTCCAAAATTTCTTCGGGAGAAAGATCTGGCAAAATACTTGGAAAAGTTCTTGCCAAAAGAGTTTTGCCAGATCCAGGAGGTCCCGAAAGTAAAATATTATGCCCACCTGTTGCTGCAATTTCGAGAGCTCTTTTTACAAATTCCTGTCCTTTGATAAAGGACATATCAAGTTCGTAATTTTTTATTTTTTGATCAAAAGAAAGTGTATTTGTTGTTAGGGGATCTATTATTTTTTTTCCAGACAAAAACAATATAAGATCTTTTAAATTTTTTAGTGGATAAATATCTATCCCAGAAACAATACTTGCTTCCTTTTGGTTTTGTTCGGGGATAAAAACTTTTGTATATCCATTATTTTTTGCAAAAAGAACAATTGGAAGTATTCCTGTACTTTGGCGTAAACTTCCATCAAGCGCGAGTTCGCCCACAAAGAGAAATTGAGAAATATCTTTTTTTATATTTTCTTGTGCCAGATACATCCCGAGAGCCATAGCCAAATCATAAGCCGTTCCTTCTTTTCGTAAATCTGCTGGAGCAAGATTTATAACAACACGTTTGTTGTTTGGAAAATCAAGACCTGTATTTTTCCAAGAAGTACGTATGCGTTCTTTTGCTTCTTGGATAGAGGTATCGGGTAAACCAATAATTTGAAATCCTGGCCAGGATCCTGCGACATCTACCTCAATAGTAATGTCAACACAATCGAGTCCTTGGACTGCTGCAGAGTGGATTTGTACAAACATAAAAAAGGGTTTATCAATTCCCTTTTATTAAAACATAGTCGAGATAAAGTTTTTCTAAAGTCGCTGTGGATAATTGTTCTTTTTGTGTTGGTCTTTCATTTCTTTATAAAAGAAAAGAAAGGCACCAAGTACTATCATAATATCTGCGATATTGAAAATAGAAGTAAAAATACGAAAATAATCAATAGTGATATGGTAGAGTATTCGATCAATAAGATTTGACATTGCACCAAAAAATACAAGGAGAGTTCCAAATTGCAAGTAGAAATTTGGTTTTTGTTGTTTTTTGTAATAAAAAACAACAGCAAAGAGGATAATCGGAGTATAAATAAAGGATGTAAACCAAGGAAGTGGTATGCCAAAGGCTACTCCTGTATTTGCAAAATATTCCCAGCCTATCCATGGTTTCCAAATATAATAAACTTGGTTTTGATGGAGAAAAATTGTATATTTTAGGAATCTATCGACTGCAAAAAAAAATCCACCCAAAATAAAAAGAAAAAATGGGTGGATCTTTTGCATATATTGTTTTTTATGCTTCTTGTGAGACTGTTTTTTTACAACTTACACAAGAACTAGAAGTTGGTCTTGCAAGGAGTCTTTTTTCGTCAATTGGGTTATCACAGTATTTACAAATACCATAGTCACCTTCTTCAAGACGTTTCAAAGATTTTTTTATATCTCGGAGCTCATTTTCTAGGGCAACTTCTACAGGTTTATTTGCTGTAAAATCTGCAATTTCACGTGCATTGTCATCTTCCCCTTCTCCATATTCAGGAAAAGCACTATCATTTACTCCCCCAAGTTCGTCTGTTTCGTTTGCAAGGCGTTTTTTTTCTGCGAGAAGAATTTCTTTGATTTTATCAAGAAACTCTGGAGAAAATGCGGATTTTGTTATTTTTTTCATAAAGAGAGATTAATTCGACTAAATAGAAGTATATATTGTTTTCTTTTCTTTTTCAAGCAAGAACAAAGAAAGATTGAAAATTAGTATACCCTGGGTGGTTTTTTCTGTCAATTGTTTGAAATAAATTTAAAGGATAAAAAAAGGGCCGGAGCCTCAAATAATTGATATAAAGGCTGGCCCTTTAAAGTCTAGGGTCCGAGCACTTTACTTTGTGATTGGGTTCGAATTTCAAACACATTCACAAAGTAAAGCACATCAAGGTACCCAAGAAGGGTCCCTTCTACCGCTCGTCGTGGTGGTTTCCCGTATACCGAGATCCGAAGATACAAGAGTATACATAAGTGGGTTACACCGATTGCCAAGGTTGCCTCTATTTTGTATGATTGAGATTTTTTTTGCTTTTACCTTTATTTTTTGTTGTGCCTCGACCAGCAGGAATCATGGAATGACTCGACCGCAAGGAGACTAGGGTTGGTTACTTTTGAATTGTTTATAGAACTCAAGGGTAACCTGGCAAAATAGAGAAGTAGAGAGGGTGGTCTTCCGGACAAATACTTGTCTGGAGAACTACCGTGTTGTAATGATCGATTGGATCAACATATATATAATAGCATATTTTTAGCTTTTTGTCAAGTGTTGTGAAACATATTTTCTGTGTTCAACATATTTTTGCTAAATAGAGCAAAAATCTATAATATCTGAACAAAAAATTTGTATACAATATTGTATACAAACGGTAGTATATCCCCTATTTTGGGCTTATTTCCACAGTTTTGTCCACATTGTATACAATATTGTATACAAATAGAGTAATTTTTTTTGGATTAAATTGAGTAAATTAGCTTTGTTAAGCTATAAAAACTAATATTTTTGAGAATGTTATCGAAGTATTTGTATATACTAATGTATACAAATATGTATGTTTTATTGTTTCACATCTGGAAACAATACAAAAACACTCAATTTTTTCAATTGAGTGTTTTTGTATACAATAATCTATACAAACTACTTTTTACTGCTTTCATTTCCTTTGCAGCAAGATTCATTTTTCATAAGTCTCCACTTTCCAGCTCCAACGCCAGCGAGGGCCAATGTAGATCCAAGCATGGCAAGTGCAGGAGTTGCTGCTTGAAGTGGTCCACTACGGTGAGCAAGAAGAAGCGCTACTACCATAGTAAAAGCCAATACTTTTGAGACTTCTTTTGTATAAACACCAAGAAGTACTGCAATACCACCAAGAAATTCGACGAGGGCAACAACCCAGGCCATAATTCCAGCAAGAGGAACTCCCATATTGCCAAACATAGCGGCAACCTGATCAATCATGTGGAGTTTTGTCCAACCTGCATTGATAAAAATGATGGCAACAGAGATACGAAGCGCCAAAATTCCAACTGCAGACATATTTTCACTGCAGCACCAATTTTTCTTCATCATAGATGAGTAAAATTTTAAGAATAAATCTAGAGTAATATAGCATGTTTTTTTGGTTCTGGTCAATCTTTGGGGATATGATACAATATCTTCACTATGATATTTTTTCTTTACGGTGAGGATACATTTCGCAGTCGTGCCAAGAAGCGCGAACTTTTGGATGGATTCAAAAGCAAACGTGATCCTACGGGGATGAACGTCGTTGTTCTTGATGCCCAAAAAGACAAAGAAGAGAGAATTTTTGAAGAACTTGTTGCGGCTCCTTTTCTTGCAGAAAAACGCATGCTCGTGATTGAAAATCTTCTCAGTAATAAGAAGACAAAGCTTCAAAAGTCTTTTCTTGAAATCTTAGAGGCGCAAAAAATACCAGAAACTACCATACTTATTCTGTGGGAAGAAGGAAAAACCTTCAAATCAGATGCTGGGAAGCTTTTTGATATATTAAAAAAAGAAAAATACGCACAGGAATTTCCTGTTATTGCCGGACGCGAGCTTTCAAGGTGGATTGTTTCAGAAATTGCAAGTCATTCTGCGACTATTGAATCCCCTGCTGTAGATTTTATTGTTGCACATGCAGGAAATGATTTGTGGTATATACATTCACTTTTGGATCAGCTGCTTGCCTATGCTGCTGGAGCTCAAATTACACTAGAAAATGTCAAAATATTTTTGAAAGAGACTGTTGACGATAATATTTTCAATCTTGTTGACGCACTTATTGCAAAAAATTCAAAAAAAGTCTTTGCAATGATTGAAGAACAATATCGCAAAGGTGAAGATGCACAGTTTATTTTTGCTATGATTATGCGGCAGTTCAAGATTTTGCTGCAGCTCTCGGATATGTATGCCCGCGGTATGCGTGAACGTGATGATATTGTTGCACGACAACTTGGACTTCATCCTTTTGTTGTCAAAAAATCGCTTTCTTTGGTACAAAAGTATTCTTTTGAGCAGCTCAAAACTATTTATCATGAACTTCTTGAAATAGATATCAAAACAAAAACTGGCCAAGGTGACCAGTCTCAAATGTTGGATTTTTTTGTTGGAAAACTTTGTTTGAACTAGGCCGCTTTGCGTACTTCTACATTAGGACCTTCTCTCCACAAACGTTCAGCTTCTTTCATTTCTTTCCATTGCCAAATATCATCCATATTTTGTTTTGATTTTGCTTCTGTGTGGAGTTTTTGTATGGCTGCGGCTTTTTCTTCATCATCAAGATCTTTGTTTTGAATGATTTCGGTCATTCTATCGATCAAATCATCACAGTATTCAATAAGGGTGGCCTCCATATTATCTTCGAGTCTGGGGCCAAATTTTCCTCCATGAGAGTCTTGTAAGGCCTGAAGTCGCTCTGTTGGATAATAGTTTCTCACTCTAAAATTTTCAGGGTTTATCGAATCACTTCCCATGATTTGTATTTCAGGAACGCGCATACCAATGGCATTTCCAATATAATCTTCTTGAAAAAGGTTTGTTTTAAAAGGTTGTCGGACAGCTTCCATAGTATGATAGTTTGCAAAATAAAAGCCCCGCAAAAATGCGAGGCTTGAAATTACTTTTTGATCGCAGCTTTTACTGCTTTTGAGAGACGAGAAAGTTTGCGGGCTGCAGTATTTTTCTTGATAACTCCGCGTTTTGCTGCTTTATCAAGAGTCTTTTGAGCAAGGCGAAGTTCTTCTTTCAATTCTGCTTGGCCAGCTGTGAGTGCTTTTTTTACAGTTTTTACTGCATTTTTGTAAGTATTTTTTACAACGAGGTTACGAACTGTACGTTTTTCTGCTCGGCGTAAAGCTTTTTTGGCATTTTCCTTGTTAGGCATAATTTTGTAAATGAAATTTGTAAAAGTCGAGAGCAAAGGAAGTATACTAGAATGAGCGCAATTTGTCAAGGTATTTATTCTTCACCTTCAATAAGAATAATAGGTTTATCGATCGAAAGTGGGTCAACTCCCCTACTGGCCCCAGTAATACGAACAATATCTTTGTCGACCTTGGCAAGTTCTTTGTATGCCGTGTTGTAATGGTTGACGGATGTGCCAAGACTGACTCCAAGTTTTTTCATAAATTCTTCGTAGGCCAAAATATGCTTTTGGAGCGTCTCTACATTCTGCCTTATACCTTTTGCACTTTCTTCTATTTTGAGTGCGCGTAGGCCCTGTAATACGGTCAAAAGATAGGCTGCGAATGTGGTTGGAGAAACAATAATGACCTTTTTTTCTTTGAATGCATAATCAATGAGGCTTCGGGTATTGGATTTGAGAGCTCCAACTTCGTTGACGAGTAAATCGTAGTAAATCCCCTCTGCTGGTATGAACATAAAAGCAAATTCGAGGGTTCCTTCGTTTGTCTTGATATATTTACTTGTTTCATCAATGCGTTTTTTGAGGTCATTTTTAAATTCTTTTTCAAGTTCTATTTTTTTCTCTGGGTTTTTTTCTTGGCTAAGTCTATTGTAATTATCGAGAGAAAACTTTGAATCTACTGGGATTATACCATCTTTACAAAAGATGGCAGCATCAACTACGTCTCCATCAGCAAATTGATATTGAAGTTTGAAGGCCGTCGGTGGCAAAATATTTTCAAGTACGAGTGCAAGTCCTGCTTCACCAAGGTTCCCTCTTTGTTTTTGGTGGGTCAATACTTTTTCTAGGTTATTCAGCTGTTCAGAAAATCCAACAACTTGTTGATTTGTTTTGTCGAGGTTCGTAAGCTTTTCTGTGATCTCCCCTATCATCTTGGAACTTTGTCCAGAAATATCTTGAATAATGCGTGTGTTGAGCGAAAATTGTGATTGGAGTGTGCTGTGTGTTTCATTCATTTTTTGATCCATGCTGCGCGAAAGATCTTGAATTTGGCGCTGCAACATCATAAAAATTTGGTTTTGTGTCTCGTCAACAGTATTTTTTGCTTTATTTTGTGTCTGGAGTTTTTTATAAAGAAAAAAAATAACAAAACTAAGCAGGAGTATTATTGCAATTAAAAGAAGGCTGAGTTCCATAGCTGTATATTTAATGAGAGAAAATAGCTTGCTTTTTGGGGTAAAATTGAATACAATAAGATCGATTCTTGAATGGAATTGTTATTATATCATGTTTCAAGATTCTTGAAAATGTAATTTTGTATACAATAGTGTATACAAACAATAGATAGGTCTCATAGTTCAATGGATAGAACTGGCCCGTCCTAAGGGCAAAATGTGCGTTCGATTCGTGCTGAGACCACAAAATTTCCACTTTTGTATACACTATTGTATACAAAAGTAAGATTTACTTCTCAAAAGATTATTTTATTTGTATACAATAGTGTATACAAATTTTTTATTTATAAAATAAAACAAGATTCGAAAATTTTGTTTTTTAATTTTTTTCGTAAAAAATATTTTTTTGCTCTGTTTAGCAAATTAAATAAAATATTTAAGATAAGATAAGTACATTTGTATACAATAGTCTATACAAATAGTGAATAAAAATTTCTAGAGAGGTGTTTTTCTGTTGATAACTCTGTGCATAAGCCTTCAAATCTGTGTATAACTTTTATAAGTTTAGTGTGAAACTTTATATTTTTTAGTTTCACATAAAACAAGTATATAAAAACAGTGATTTAAAAGTTTTTTATTTTTACTCTATAAATTTTATGAGAATATGGTTTTTTATTATCAAAAAAACATACAAGAGGGTTTTTTGTGGTATTTAATGTATTTTTATAGGTAAAGAGAGCCTTTGAGAAAATTGATTTGAGTCTGATGTGTAGACATAACCCTATAGGATACACTGTTGGATTATAAGAGTCTCAAAGCTTTTATTTTAATAATTGTGGACTGTCTGTTATTAGATATGTTGTATTTTTATATTTATTTTTTTGTATTTTGTTTTTTTACTGATATAGAAAAGGGGATTGCCTCTTCTTGAATAATCTGGTTAAGGTATAATTTTATGGCACTACTCATATCAAGCCCCATTTTTTGAAGAATTTTTTGTGCTTTTGTCTTGATTTTTTCGTCAATACGTATTTGGAGAGTATTCATATAATGTGCTTATGTATTCAGTATAACAAAATGTAATTACGTTGTCAATACTTTGTAATTACATTCTGTTTTTTATTTTTAAAATGAAGAGAGATGCGTTATAATAGTATTTCTCATATTTGATTTTTTATTGCATGAAAAATATTTTTACAGAAAAACAGAAAAAAATGTTTGAATTGAAAAAAACTACACATGGACTTGGTTTGGTTGCAAAGATCCCTTTGAAAAGAGATACTTTTGTTGTGGAATATACAGGAGAAAAAATTTCTCATGAAGAAGGAGATCGTCGTGGTGGAAGGTATTTGATGATATATGACGATAATTACCTTATTGATGGCAAAGGACGAGAAAATTTGGGACGTTACTTGAATCATTCTTGCAAACCTAACTGCAGAACTTTTATGGTAGGAAAAAAAATAAAAATTTATACAATAAAAAAAGTTTTGGCAGGGGAGGAGCTCACCTATAATTACGGAAAAGAATATTGTGATGCATTTTTGCAAAATTGTTTGTGCCTTGCTTGTAAAAATAAATGATGATTCAATCTTTAAAATATTTTTTTTGAAACAAATAGAAATATTGAAAAAATAAAAATAAAAAATGTCATAAGAAGATTTTTTGTGATATAATGTGTGTATATGTTTGAAAAAAAATTGCACCATCTCGAACACATGATATCACCGCGTTCCATCGCTGTTGTTGGTGCTACTCGCGATAAGAAAAAAATTGGAGCCATTGTTCTCAAAAATATTATTGATGGGGGATTTTCTGGAAAAATTTATCCTGTGAATCCCGCCGCTGGAATTATTCAAAAACTTCAGGCTTATTCAAATTATAGTGAGTTACCACAAACTCCAGATTTGGCGGTTATTGCGGTTCCTGCCAATGTTGTTCCTCTGGTACTTGAGGAAATTGGAAAAAAGGGGACAAAGAATGTGATTATTTTGAGTGCTGGATTCAAAGAAGTTGGTGAAAAAGGAAAAATAGCAGAAGAAGAACTCATCGCCATTGCAAAAAAATATACTATTTCTATTATCGGGCCCAATTGTTTGGGGATACTCAATGCGACTAAAAAACTCAATGCTACTTTTGGAGAAGCTTCTTTGTTTTCGGGGAATCTTCGTTTTATATCTCAATCTGGGGCTATTGCAACGAGTTTTTTTGACTGGGCAGGCAAAGCTGGATTGGGTTTTTCCGAATTTATAACCCTTGGAAATAAAGCAAATATAAACGAAAATGATATTTTGGATTATTGGCAGTCAAAATCACTAGAAAGTTCAAAAGAAAGACAACTCCAAGTTCAAAGTGGCCTTTCGTCTTATGAGCCTATTGGGCTTTATCTTGAGTCTATTGTAAATGGCGAAAAGTTTTTTGAACATATTAAAAAAATAAGTCCGAGTAATCCAATATTTCTTTTGAAACCAGGAAAATCAAATGGTGCTCAAAAGGCAATGCTTTCGCACACGGGTTCTATTGCGGGAAACGATGCTGTACTTGATGCGGCTTTGCATGAGGCTGGTGTTATTCGTTGCCATGGTATGGAAGATCTTTTTGATTTGGCAAAAGCCTTTGCTTGGGAGTCGTCTCCGCTAAATAACAAAGTTGTTGTTATTTCAAATGCTGGTGGTCCGGCAGTACTGAGTGCAGATTTGATTGAGGAAGCAGGGCTTGAAATGGCAGTGCTTAATACAAAAACACATAAAATTTTATTAGAAAATCTTCCTCGAACAGCCAATATCAACGATCCTATTGACGTTCTTGGTGATGCTTTGGCCGATAGATATGCAACAGCCCTCAATGCCGTATTGGCAGACAATGCAGTCGATGCGGTGGTTGTACTTTTGACTCCACAAATGACCACCCAAATTTCTGAAACAGCCAAAATTATTTCGGATGCATCTACAAAATTTGGAAAGCCAATTGTGACTGCATTTATTGGTGGTTCTCAGGTTGCAAAAGGGGAAAGTATATTGAATGCACGCAAAATTCCTTGTTTTCGTTATCCAGATCGTGCTATTTGGGTTTTGGGACGAATGTGGGCTTGGGAAAAATGGCGCCAGGAACATAAAAAACCAGAAAAACTCAAACAGAGTAATTTGAAAATAAAAAAACCGGCACAAAAACTATTACATTTATATACAAAATCAAATGTGCAGGCACTAAGTCCTCTCCAAGCTGACAAAGTTATGTCTGCGAGTGGGATTTGTACTTCGCCTCTTCGTGCTGCTCTTACTTTTGAATCTGCCGAAACATTTTTGCAGCGTCATAAAAAAATTGTTTTAAAAATATCTTCCTCAGCACTTTTACACAAAACGGAGCTTCATGGGGTAATAGCACACATCGATACTCCACAAAAACTTCGACTCGCTTGGAAAGAACTTTCTCGTACCCTAAAAAAAGTAAAACGCAGCGATCAAAATGCTGAAATTATAGTTCAAAAACAGATTGTTGATGGAATTGAATTGATTGTTGGGGTAAAAACAGATTCTAATTTTGGGAAAGTACTGTTATTTGGTGCTGGGGGAATTATGGTAGAACTTATTTCGGATCGTAATTTGCACACGCTTCCTTTATCTCAAAAAGAAATTGAAAAACTTATAAAAAATTCAAAAATCAACAAACTTCTTGTGGGTTATCGGGGAAATAAACCCTATGCCACAAAAAAACTTGTAAAAACGATTCTTCGCCTTATCCCACTTGCCCTTGCGAGTGAAATTGACCAGATCGAAATCAATCCACTTATTATTACCCCTAAAGAAGTGTTTGCTGTCGATGGAAAAATTATATTGAAATAGTAAGCTTCTTGCAATTTTGTCCCAATAGTATTAGGCTACCTTATAGAGCTTTATTTTTAATATATATCCTATGGGATTTTTTGGAACTATCCTCATAATTGTGGGGATTATCGTCTTTATTAGTATTCGTCAGGTCAATCAATATCAGCGGGGTGTAAAACTTCAGCTCGGAAAATATAAAACTATGGTAGAACCGGGCTGGCGTTTGGTGTTTCCTGTATTTCAAAGTATGGTAAAGGTGGATATTCGTACCAAAGCGGTGGACGTCCCATATCAAGAGGCTATTACCAAGGATAATGTTTCGGCAAAAGTAAATGCTGTTATTTATTATCGTGTCGTAGATTCTGCTAAAGCAGTGCTCCAAGTAGAAAATTTTTGGAATGCGGTTTCGCAGCTTGCCCAAACAACCATGCGAAATGTAGTTGGTCAAATGGAGCTTGACGAGCTGCTTGCCAATCGTCAGGCTGCTGCGGATAGAATCGAAGAAATAGTAGAAAAATCTGCAGAAGCATGGGGACTCAAGATTGAAGGCGTGGAACTCAAAGATATTGTACTTCCAGATGATATGCAGCGTGTGATTGCTCGACAAGCCGAGGCAGAGCGCGAAAAACGTGCGGTGATTATCAGTTCAACAGGGGAGCTTGCCGCAGCAGAAAATCTTGCAAAAGCTGCGAGTATACTTTCTACGTCTCCAGGTGCCCTGCATCTTAGAACTCTCAATACCCTCAATGATTTGAGTTCTGATCAGTCAAATACTGTGGTTTTTGCCATTCCTCTTGAAATTTTACGGGCTTTTGAAAATATTGGAAAAAGGTAAAAAACATCTCTTTTCACCAGAAGACCTCGCTTTACCGGGGTCTTTTTTTTCTCTATTAAATAAGTAGAGAGGATAGAATGGGTCCCTAAAGTTGACAAAATGCCCTAAAGTCGTTATACTACTGCATACAAAAAGGTCCTTGGTGGGGTGGCCATAGTGAAACGGTTATCACGCGAGATTGTGGCTCTCGCAGTACGGGTTCAATTCCCGTTGGTCACCCCTTTGTGGATCTTGAAGAATAAAAAAATCTCAGATTAAATTCTGAGATTTTTTGTTTTTAGTTTTGGAGGTCACAGGTACCATCAGGAAGCATTTTACAATCGTATATAAGAGGAGTATCGCGTTCAACATTTTTTTGGTTATATTTTGTACGATCCGGTGAAACCGTGGCACAATTTATATCTCCATTGGCATCTGGCGCACAAGGATCACTATTTTGAATGATGGAACTCACATATATCGTAATACTATAAGAAGTCATGATAACAATCATACCAATTACAGCTCGACGTATCACTGTTTTTCCTTCGCTTATTTTATCTTCGGATCCACCAGAGAGAAATATAAGGGTTCCTCCATAGAGTATATAAACTATAAGAAGTATACCCAGTGTTTGTAAAAATATTTGAATAACTCGAGCTACAATGGCTCGTGGATCTTGGGCTTCTCCCAAATTAGCCCCATTTGAACCAGCTGCTGCTTGGGTTTGTTTGTTCAGTTCTGCTGCAAAGCCTTGGGCTTGTAGAGGAAGGGGACTTGGAACAAAACTAAGAATACAAAAAAGGAGAAGAAAAATTTTTTTCATAGACGAAAATTTAGTCTTAGAGAGAACTACCACTTGGTCCACTGTAATCATTTTCAACATTAGATCCGGCATTCATAATATCGTTTTTTAGGCGATCATAATCAAGTCTGGTGTCAACAGGAGTTTGTGGTGTAGAAGTAATTTGAACCGCTGATTTTCCAAGGAAAGTGGTAATACTATAGGCTCCAAGAGTAATAGCAAGACCAATAACACAAGCTTGGATTGTTTTTTTCGCTTTTTCTACTTTGCTTTCATCTCCTCCGGCACTGAGAATATTATATCCGGATATAACGATAAGGGATGTAAAAGTAATACCAACAACAGAAAGAATAATTTGGATAACACGGGCTACAATTTCTTGTGGTGCTGCATTTCCAAGACCCGCCGAGGCATTTCCTGCTTCAATATTTCCTGTAATCTGAGCACGAAGATTTGGTGGGGTTGCTGCAGAAGAAATTTGAAAATAAAATAAGGAGAGAACAAAAATAATGCTTGCGAAAAAAAGAATTTTTTGTTTAGAAATTTTCATACAGAGGTTTATTCTCCTTGAGAAGATGGTGCTGTTGTTTTTTCTACTACTTTATTAACAACAAAGTTGGTAATACCGTAGGCAGACAGAGCAATAACAAGGCCAATTACTGCCGCACGAATAATATTTTGTGCTTTTTCAATTTGACTTTCGTCACCAGCAGCTGTCATCCAAAGAAATCCTGCATAGACTGTAAGTGCTAGAAAGATAGTACCCACAAGAGAAAGGGCTACTTTGATCACATTACCGATATTTTCTGAAAGGGTTGTTTCGTTCGCTGCACCATATCCAGCTTGAATACGAGCATTTTCGGCAAGATCTGTTCCAAGGTTGAGTGCAAATACAGGTGTCGCAGAAAATAGGAGTGTGAGAGTAAACAAAATTCCAAGAAGTGTTTTTTTCATAAAAAGGAGGATTTAAAATTA
This sequence comes from Candidatus Magasanikiibacteriota bacterium, assembly GCA_052034405.1. Classification (GTDB taxonomy): domain Bacteria; phylum Patescibacteriota; class Patescibacteriia; order Magasanikbacterales; family UBA922; genus CAYTKU01. The sequence goes on from JBPOIO010000057.1 coordinate 35,559, forward strand.
TTTACATTCAGGTCTTTCTCCGCAGGCAGCAATACACGCAGCAATACCATCTCCTTGGCAGGCAGTAACACAGGCATTACAGGCATTACGATCTGCTACACCTCCTGCAGCAGCATCTGGACTACTAAATTTTGCAGTAATAAGCGCTGTAATAGCGTAAGCACTCATAGTCAGAATAAGACCAATAATAGCACTGGTAATAATTTTTTTGGCTTTTTCTACTTGGTCTTCGGCTCCTTGGGCAGTCATCCAGAGGTATCCAGCATAGACCATGAGCCCAAGAAATATAATACCAACGAGCTGAAGGGCAGTATTGATAATTTGTCCGGTAATGTTTCCAAGGTTTCCTTCTTGGTAACCAGCACTCGTTGCGGCTGGAGTAAGATTTTTTGATGCATCCTTGAGGCTTCCTACCGCCAAAACTGGTGAGAGTGGAAGAAGTGCAAGCGTTAGGACAATAAAGATTTTTTTAAACATAGAAAAAGCTATTTATTTTATGAGATTGTTTGTAACAAAATTGGTCGCTGCATAGGCTGCCAAAATTACAGCAAGACCAATAATTGCAGCAATAATTGTTTCTTTACTTCGTGTAATTTGGTCTTCTTCTCCACGTGCTGTCATCCAAAGAAATCCACCATAGACCATAAGTCCAAAGAATACTGTTCCAACAACGGTAAGAGCGCCTTTTATGAAGGACCCCGTTGTTGTTTGGAGGTCACTTGTAGAAAGTCCTGTTGGTTCTACCGTAGAATTGAGTGATTTTCCTGATGATTCGATAGTTTTGTATGCAAACACTGGGACTGTAAAAAAAACAGAAGAAAAGATAAAGAGTAACAGTAATCCTATTTTTTTCATAGTGTAACTTAAGTTACTGCTGGTGCAGGAGCTGCAGGTGTTGTTGGGGTTGTAGCAACACTTGTTGTAACATAATTGGTGATTGCGTAAGAAGCCAAGACAATAATGATTCCAATAATTGCTGCTGTAATAGTGTCTTTTGCTTTTGTAACCATACCTTCGTCACCGTGAGCAGTCATCCAAAGAAATCCACCGTATACCATGAGGATAAAGAATATAACAGAAATCATGGAAAGAGCTGTACCAATAATACTTCCGGCAACAGTTGGAACATCATTGCCATATTTTGCAAGACCTGCTCGATTTGCTGTAGCACTGAGTCCGTAATCATCTGCATGTACGATAGGTGAGAATGAAAAAAATCCGCAAAGAGCAGTAAAAGTAATTGCGGCAAATGTAAAAATTTTGGATATTTTCATATTTTTAGTAAAAAGTATGGAACTTAAGGTGTTCGAATGGTTTGTCCTGTCGTAGATTTTGCAAGACTAGAGATAACAAATACTGTAATAGCGTAAGAACTCATGATAATCGCAAGTCCAATTACTGCAGAAGAAAGCATTTTTTTGGCAGTACTCACTTCGTCTTCGTTTCCACCCGCGGTCATCCATTTGAATCCTGCATAGAGAATAATACAAGTAGTAAGAATTCCTAAAAGTCCAAGAGCTCCACGAATAATTTGGGCTGCTGTTGTGCGAGGATCCGCATTACCAAGACCACTTTCTGCACCATATCCAAGACCAATATCTACCTGTGCATGAGCAAGGGCGAGTGGAAGTAATAAGCTGAGACAAAAAATAAGGGTGAAGAAAATACGTTTGAGAGACATAGGATGTATTAATTTTTTGCGAACGAATCGGGGAATATATATAAGATATTTCCTTATGAAAGATTCCTCGTTCCGCTTCGAAATGTAGAATATTGCTTTTGCAAGAATACACAGGAGAGAAGGGGAATTCCCGAATCGGGCTTTTGGCCCGTGACTTCTCTCCTTGTGATTCTTTTGTAGACTATGGTGCTTCGAGAGCTGCCGCGTCTGCACCTGCACCTGTTTGTTGTGCAAGAGATCCGATAACAAATTGGGCAATGGCAAAGGCACTCATAATGATAGCCAAACCAATAACACCAGAAATGATCATTTTACGAGCTTCACCAACTTTGTCTTCATTTCCACCAGCAGTCATCCATTTGAAACCACCAGCGAGAATGATTACTACAGCGATGATGCCGAGAAGGCTGAGACCGATTTTGATAATTCCAGTAATTGTCTCAACGAGGCCTTTATTACCAAGTGTACCTCCAAGAGCATCTGGAGATCCTACTTGACCGAGTCCAAAAGAATTTCTAGCATCTTCTGCACTCAAAGCGGCAGTAGCAGGTGTTGGTGCAACGAGTGCTCCAAGAGCAAAAACGAATGCAACAGCAGCAACAGCTTTGTATTTAATCATTGTATTAAAAATTTTATTCACATGTCTCACCCCCTTTCATTTTAGGGATAGAACTTATTTATTCGGCGCATTTCTTTTTGGAACCACAGCCAAATAAATAAGTTCTTTAGTAAAATTTTATCGAGTCTGCATTTTGTTGTTGAAAACTATTTTGCAAGACCTTTTAAAATCGTATTTAGTATAGCATAGGCCCCAAAAATAATAAAGAGACCAATTGTTGAATACATGAGTGTGTCTGTACCTTTGCGTACTTTTTCATCATTTCCAGCAGATGTAAGCCACATGTATCCACCAAAAACAAAAGCAGCAAGTGTAAGAGAACCCATAACACCAAGAACCACAGTAAGACCCTTTCCAACAAGATCTTGAACGTTTATGATACCTTGTTTATTCCCACCATCTTTGACACTTCCACCAATAGGATTGACAAGTTGTACATTACTACCAGTTGATTGTGCCAATACTTGTGTGGTCATGAAGGCTGCTGTCAAAAGATTAGCAAAAATTGTCAACAAGAGAATACTTTTGGAAAAAAATTTCATATGAGTTTATTATTTATCCATTGATAATTCGAAAGTCTTTGCTCACTTGGAAGACATCAAGGACAAAGTTGACTATAAGGTATGCTCCAAAGGCAATAATCATACCAACGACTGCCGCTACGAGGATATCTCGTCCTTTTTGAAACTTTTCAGAACTTCCAAATGCAAGAATCATGGTAAATCCACCGTAGACAAACATTACAAAGGCCACTGTTCCGATAATTGCAAAAATAAATTTTGCGACATTGATTCCAAGATCAATAAAGATATTAATATCTGCATTATCACCATCACATCCAGAAGAGAGAAATGCGCAAGGGGGGAGAAGTCCTGGAACACCTTTTTTGCCTTCGTTATAGTAATCATTTGGAACTCCACGAGGATCGATGGATGGTCCTGCTGAAGTTGTTGTCGCCTCAGGGTTGCTTCCTCCTCCTGGTCCTGGAGCGGCAGGGTTTGCTGCTGCAGGTGCTGCGAGAACTACACTTTGGAAAAAAAGTGTTGTGAGCAAAATAAATGAAAAAAGTATTTTTTTGAAGTAGGACATATTTTAAAGGGTTTGTTGCAAAGTTTGTACGGCTGTCATCATAAGTCTTTGATCACGATCTCCACTGCCATTTTGGTCTTCTTCTGTTACAGGGGCAAGATATCCTGTGATGAGTTGACGGAATGCTCCAGCTCCAGCAGCATAATCTTTTCCTCGGTACCAGTTGTCTGCTTGGAGGATTTGTTGAGCAAAAGGTGAAAGAGGATTTTCTTCGTTCTTTTGGTCTTTGTTGTGGACACGGAGTGCAGAAGGAACATGGGCCTTGGCACTGTATGTTTTTATATTGTCAGGTGTTGAAATAAAGCGGATAAAATCCCAGGCTTCGTTTTGGTGCTTGCTTTTTTTGGGAACGGTTTCAACCCAATAATTGGCGACATTGATAGCTGCCTCGGCATTGAGTTGGAGCATTGGACTAATTGCTAGGTTCATTTGTGGTGCGCGGGCTTTTATACGGTCAAAATCAAATCCAAATCCGAAGTAAAAGACAGATTGTCCACGAACAAATTGATCAAAGGCTTTGTCCTGTGTTTCGTTCCATGTATAAGCTTCTTTGTCTTGTCTTGCAAAGTCTGTATAAAATCGGAGTGATTCAAATGCAGGACTAACTTTTCCTCGAGTATTTGAATCTTGGATAAAAGCAACAGAACCACGATCAATAACTTTGAGACCTTTTTGGAGCAAAAGAAGTGCGTAAAGGTCGGCAGCATTGTCAATATTGTTGGCTGTTCCAAGGGCAGCTGCAGATTGAATAATTTTTGTTGGATCGTTTGGATCAATTTTTGTTGCTTGTTTTACGGCAAGTAAAAATTCTTCCCAATTTGCAGGAGGAGTGGCAATACCAGAAGCATCGAGGAGGTCTTTGTTGTAGTACATTGCCATGGTATCTACGACCAGTGGTAGTCCATAAACTTTGTTATTGAAAATAACATCGTTTCCAACTGTTGCTAAGTAGTTATTTTTTACAGCATTGACTGTTGGCATGCTGTTTTGTGTTTTTGTAACGATTGTTTGTGGGTTGAAGCCTTGTGTTTGGACAACCGTAGCAGAAGAAACTGTCGCTGGTACAGGAGAAAGGCGAGTAAGGTGTTTTTGAAGATCTCGGACATTGAGGGAAATAATATCAGGTCCGACATCATCTGCGAGTGCAGTAAGAAATTTTTCTTGGTATTCTTCGTAGCGGAGTTGACGAATATTGATAGTAATATATGAATGAAGTTTCATATATTCTTCGGCAAAAGCCTGAAGTTGCGGTATATTGTCGTATACCGTCCAATAGGTAAGGGTGACTGGTTTGATGGCTGCCTGTTGTTCGGCACTTAATCCCTTGCAACCAAAACCACTGACGAGGATTATGACACTTAAAAGTGAAATAATAATTTTACGCATACTATTGAATTAGATCTGGATTAACAGCTTGGAAGATAAAAGTAATAATTGCGTAACTTCCAAAAATAACTAATATGCCGAGTGCACCATAAAAAATAACATTTTGTGCTTTGTCTACTTGTGATGAATTTCCACTTGATGTCATCCACAAAAATCCACCATAAATCATCATGACAAGGGCGATACTTCCCATAATACCGGTAGCAGTTTTGATAACAAGAGCAACAAATCCTTGGACAGAAGTAGCACGAAGTTTGTTGAGTCCTGCAACTTTTCCTTGGTATTGTTTGAGGGGGTTTTCTGCGTTGTATTTATTGATAAGATCAGTGGTGTTTTGGTCTCCTGTTGGAACTACATCTTCGTTGAGGACCCATCGACAGTTGTGAAGGGCGCCATTGGCGTAATCTTCGCGGTCATAACAAGAATCGGGAGTAGCCCCATCAAATGGAGTGAGTGGTGCATCTTGGTCACCGATGCTACACATGCATTTTCCAGAACGTTCTTCCTGAACAATTTCATCAAGTGCATTTCGGGCATCCTCAATTTTTTGTCTTTCTGCTTCTGCTTTTTTTCCTGCTTCGGATGACTGGTTATAAAATGCCTGGCAGGAATTTTGACTACTTTGGTAGTTACAATTTATAATAATACGATTGTTATCGCCAGCACAACGAGAGGTACAGTTGTCGCTCGCCATTTCTTCACAAAATGGGACATCAACTCCATTTTGGATATTTGGGACAGTTGCTCCTGTGGTGGGATTACGTGTTTGGTATGTACAAATTGCAGCAGAAGCTGGTGCTGGATGAAAGAGTACTATTGAAAACAAAAGACTAAAAAAAAGCACCAATACTTTTTTTTGAAAATGCAGACGCATAGAGTTTGAAATATTTTTTAGATATTGAGAGATTTGATAA
>JBPOIO010000046.1:0-3358 GCA_052034405.1 Candidatus Magasanikiibacteriota bacterium
ATTTACTTATTTTTTAATATCAATAACTCCTTTTTATATTTTTTAAAGTAAAGTTTAAGCATTTTTCTTAAAAGCTTATTATACTTGGTATGCAGTTTTAGCTGAAACTTACATAAAAACTAATCCATTTTATTTTGCAAATCTTGCACCTTATTCATACGAAACTCTTCGACTAATTATTAAAATATTATTACTCTACTTCCATATCGCATTTATTTCCAACTACAACAAAACACATCTATGAGTTTCCATTCATCTTAGCTTATTCAAGCCATCTCGATACATTATTAAAAGACTCACGATTGGTAATATCGTAGACTAAAATAGCACCAGCAGCAGAACGATAATATCCACGAGTTATTGACTTGAATGATTATTGACCAGCCTTTATTATCTAAAAAGTTACTGTGTCCCATATTTGTAATTTAATATTAGTATCGCCAACAGTAATCATTTTTGCTCCGAATTAGACACCAATAGTAACTTAATGTTTCTGGCGAAAACGACGATCAATAAATTGAAGTAGTAAACAAGATTTGCCGACACCTTATTTTAGATATTATATACCAGTATCACCGATGATAATGAACTTGAACATATATGCGAAAGACATTGTTATCTCAAAGTAAATTATATATTTTTCTATTAATTATTTGATCACTAAAAACTTTATATTTTTATATTTATATTATATTATTAAGATTTATTAAAAGTATTAAAATTTATATTTTTAAGAACAATCACCAAAGAGCAGCACGTTAAAACCAGTGTGGTTTTCCTTTCGCATCTCGAGGCAAATTTCTAATTAAATATTTTCTTGTTTAATCAATCAAAAGTTATAAAAGAGCGAATGGAATTGCTGGTATTCCGAAATGTTTGAATACGTTATCTCTTGTACCAAATGCAACATTGAAAGGTTGAAAATAACCGACAATAATACAAAGGCAAAGTTCTGTTGTTATGGCGAACAACATAAATGTATTTCCAAGTCCCTGAGTAATCATTGACATTTTTCTGGTTTTACAAACAAATGAGTTCAGAATTTGACAAATAACAACACCATAAAAGTAGCCACCTTGAGCATATTTAGTACCTTATGTTGTATAACAAACTGGTTGATTTGTATAAGGAGATATTTGTTGCACATTGCAAGGGCCCCATTTGAAAGCTTGACTAATTAATACTTTACCATTTACTATCTAACATTTTAATGCGGCCATTCTTAAGTCAACATAAGCATGTTTTGTATAAATCCAATCAATCATTTCAAAACTTTTTGTATCTGGGCATGTATTATTATCAATTGCAGTCTGTGCAAAGGAATTTCCAAATGATGGAATAGAAGGATTATAAACATCTTTTGAACCTTAAGTCCACCAAATTGGAATGTTTGCTTTCATTGTAAGTTCTGCTGGTTTAAAACCAAAATCATTAGCAACTACATAATAAACCATCATAGCTCCCCAAAATTGGGTCCATCCAATGAAACCGTATGATTGGCACATTAAAGGCATTGTGACTAAATGTTCTTACTTATTTCTAGGGGGTCTTGTCATAATATCTAATTATCCAGCTTCATATGCAAAAGCAATAGCAGGAATCAAGTCTGTACCAATAGAAATATACAACACAATAACAGTTGTAACTGGAAGTGGGAATTGGACTATAATGAAACCGACAAAAGGTAACATTTGAGCAACTTGACTGGTAAGAGCATAACAAATAGCTTTTTTCAAGTTGTCGAAAATTCTTCGACCTTATTCTACACCAATGACGATTGAGCTGAAGTCATCATTCATCAAGATCATATCAGCGGCATCTTTTGCAACATCAGTACCAGTGATACCCATAGATATTCCGATGTCAGCTTTTTTGATTGCGGGAGAGTCATTGACACCGTCACCTGTGACTGCAACAACTTCGCCTAATTTTTGACAGCCTTTAACAATAACGAGTTTTTGGGCTGGACTTGTACGAGCGAATACGATTTGTCCTTTGGTGAGCCATTTTTCGAGTTTCTTGCCTTGTTCAGATTATGGGAGACCTTCGTCTTCAAGAGCCATTTTGGTGAGTTCGTCACCATGAATGACGATAGCATCCGACTAATGGAACACTTAATCGAATGACTTTCCTTTTCGCTCTGCGATATCGTTGACAGTTTCTTCAGTGATTATGTTGCACTGCTTTGCAATGGAGGCTGCAGTGACAGGTTGGTCGCCAGTAACCATGATAACTTTGATACCTGCTGATCTGCATTTCAATACTGCAAAAGGTACTGAGTCTCTTGGTGGGTCACTCAGAGAAAGCACTCCGACGAATGTTTGGTTATTGAAATCAAAGTTGGTGTTTTCATAGTTGAATTTGAACCCTTTTGGATATTTGTCTTTTGGTAGATGATATTTGGCGAATCCAAGGACTCTTTCTCCGTTTTTTCCAAATGAAGCGTTTGCTTGTTCGAATTTGTGATTCCACTATACTGTTTTGGGAACTGGTTTTCCTCTCTCATCGACTGTTGTGCATAGTTTCCAAATTCTTTCAGGTGCACCTTTTGTGAAGATGCAGTAATGAGAGTTAGGAGTTTCGAATTCGTTAATTGAAAATGCGTATTTGTTGGTTGAGTTGAAAGGCAGTCTGCACTCTTTTCCTTCATAATCTCTGATAACTGGGAAGCCTTCTCTTAGCTTAGAGATATCGGAAATGGGTTGGAAGAATTTGATTAGACCTGATTAGGAAGCGTCTCCAGTTGTTGGCATATCAAGATAGAGCATAGTCTTGAGTTTCTAGTCCCACAATGCTTCCTCTTCTTTAATCTTCTGGTCCTTTTATGCTTGAGTCTTGAGATTTTTGTCGTTGTTAATGGCATTCACTTTATCACCAGGCAAGCTTTTGTCGAAGTTAGCAACTGAACATACCACCGCGCATTCTTGTAATGCTCTGAATCCAGGATCGTTAATATCGTATTCATATTGATAATTTGTACCAAACTTTTGTCTATTGGCAGCCTTGTACATTTGTCCACTGTACCACAGGTTGGCTGCAGTCATTTTGTTCATAGTCAAAGTTCCGGTTTTATCTGAGCAAATACAACTTGTTGCACCTAAGGTTTCGACAGCTTCCAAGTTCTTGCACAACACTTTTCGTTCTGATAATCTTTTTGCAGTTAAGGTTAAACCAACAGTTATTTAAATAGTTAAACCTTAAGGTACATTACCGACAATAAACCCGATTGCAAAGATAAAATTCATAATGGCTGAATATCCTATAATGAAACCTAGTCCAAATAAGATAACTCCTGATATCAAAGCTATGATAGTTAATCCAATAACAAATCTGGTCATTTATTTTCTTAAACCTGATT
>JBPOIO010000059.1:0-11366 GCA_052034405.1 Candidatus Magasanikiibacteriota bacterium
TTTCCGCCGCCTACCCGAGACCTGTATAACACTGACCAGGCATTTGAATTTATCAATATACTCATGAGGAGTGGTTATATTATGATTATTATGGCAATCTGTTTTTTTGTTGCTATTATTCTGCTCTGGACCAAAAGAACTGCGGCAGCTGCCCTTCTCATTCTTCCCTTTACTGTAAATATTGTTGCATTTCATCTCGTGTTGGATGGAGGACTCTTCAATGCTGGTGCTATTATGGGGAACGTGTTATTGCTTTTGAATGTGTATTTTTTGTGGCAATATCGAACTACCTACAAACAGCTCCTTGAACAAGCTGAACGTGAAGCCAAGAAACTCGGAGCTCATAAAATATGGCTTGAGACAGGAGCCGAGTGGAGCGCACGGAAGTTATATGATTCTTTGGGCTACGTCGAGAGAGGTATCCTCAAAAACTTTTATGGTCATAAGGATTTTATAATCTTTGATAAGGATCTTTAGACTATGGTATACTTTCCATATATCATTTTATAATTTTTGTCTATGAAAAAATACCTCAATCCAGTGTTAAAAGGAATACTCAGCCTCCTTCTCGTCAGTCCTATTTTAGGGACCCTTGGCATTTTTCCGCCGCCTACCCGAGACCTGTATAACACTGACCAGGCATTTGAATTTATCAATATACTCATGAGGAGTGGTTACATTATGATTATTATGGCAATCTGTTTTCTGCTTGCTATTATTTTGCTTTGGACCAAAAGAACTGCAGCCGCCGCCCTTCTCATTCTTCCCTTTACGGTAAATATTGTTGCATTTCATCTTGTATTGGATGGAGGACTCTTCACTGCTGGTGCTATTATGGGGAATGTATTATTGATTTTGAATGTGTATTTTTTGTGGCAATATCGAACTATCTACAAACAGCTCTTTGCCGCACAGTCAAAATAAACGCCGAAGAATGATTTTTTTAATTTTATAAATATTTACAATATATTTACAATTATTTGACAAACCATGTGTACAGTGCTAGTATAAACACATATAAACCCTAGCACCATATGTCTCGAAAAATCCCTAATCTCAGCACCCTTCGCAAACAATTCAACATGTCGCAGGAGGATCTGGCACGACGCCTGAGTATGTCTCGTCCAACCCTTATCAAGATTGAAAAAGGGGAACGAGCTCTCACTCTTGCCGAACAGCAAAAAGTGGAAGAGATTTTTGATTTGCTTGCATATTGTGTTTCGAGCGATCCTGACATGCGTATCAATATTCCACAAAAGAACCTCGACAAGTTCAAGCAGGTTTTTTTGTATGTACTTGAAAAAGTTGGAAGCCGGCCAAATGTAGGTATGACTGTGCTGTATAAATTATTATATTTTATTGATTTTGACTACTACGAAAAATACGAAGAGCAGCTCATGGGTTTGACCTATTTCAAAAATCATCACGGACCGACGCCAAAAGAATTTATCAAAGTTGTGGAACAAATGAAACGCGATGGTGAACTCGAGGAAATGTCGAGTAAGTATTTTACATACGATCAAAAAAAGTTTGTACCAGTGGTACGACCAGACTTGCGCAAACTCAATGGCCAAGAGCTTGAGTTGATTGACGATGTTTTGAATCGTCTCGCTGGAAAAAGTGCGACCGAGTTGTCGGATTACTCTCACAAAGATACTCCTTGGATGGTTGCCGAAATGGGCGAGAATCTCGAGTATGAGTCTGTGTTTTATCGCGATGGCGATCATTCTGTGAGAGAGTATGCAGATACTTTATAAAAATACTCCAGAATTTGAAAAAGATTTCAAGCGTCTTGCCAAAAAGTATATGACCTTGGCAGATGATTTGGCGACCTTTCAAAAGATTACTTCGACGAGTCCTCTTGGGATTGGTAAAAATTTTGTGGTGTTGAAAAGGCAAAAAGGTATTGTGATTGTTAAAGCACGACTGTTTTGTCGAAGTCTCAAACGTAACAGTCTACGGATTATTTATGCGTATATTGAAGAAGGTCAAAAAATAGAATTTGTTGGGATTGAGTTTTTGGAACTCTATTTCAAGGGAGATAAAGAAAGAGAAGATGGAGATAGAATTGAATCTTATTTGGAGTTAAGCCTCAAAAAATAACTCCTACACCACCACCCCACCAAAAGCCGCAGCAAGATTCTCCAGGTCTCCTGCATTTGCTTCTGTCGTACTTTTGGCAGCAACTTCTGTGCGAAAGGCGAGTGGAGCACCCATAACTTCAAGCAGAGCGTCTTCCATGATTTTTTTATATTCTTTTTGGTTGAATTTGTCTTGGTGAATTTTATAAGATACTTCGAGGGTCACCATGTTGTTTTCAAGTGAGAGAAGATTTGAACTTTTGAGCAGTGATACGAGTGATGCAGATTTTTTTTCTACAGATTTTATTACTTCACCCCATTTGTTTTTGAGTGTTTGAAAATTTGGGGAATTAACGCTACTTGCTGTAGTTGTTACTGCCGGAATTTCGGCCACAGTCTCAACTGTTGGCACAGGGCTTGCCTCAGCCACAGGCGTTTCAACAACAGTCGTTTTTACCTCCAAATTTGCCTCTGGTGCGGCTTTTACTTCTGGAGTCTCAATCTTTACTGTCTCTACTACTTTTGGCGCTATTGGGGCTGTAGGAGCGCTCGGAGCGGCTGCAACAATTTTGTCATTATTTTGGATCCATTCAAGGACGATCAGTTCAATAGGCAGTTCTGGGATGGAACTATTTTTTATATTCATGCGGCGTTTCATCGCTATATCTATCATGCGCAAAAGTTCGGCAGAAGAAATTTGCTTGGATATTTTTTCAACACTTTCAAGCGCTTCGCTCGTGAGGTCTGCTCCGACTGCGGCATGGCCTTGGATTTTGGCAATCATCACCACACGCAAAGTCTCGAGCAGTGTTTCAAGAAAGGTTGGCATGTCACGACCCTCTGCAGAAAGTGTGTGAATAAATTGCATGGCTTCGGCGCCTTTGTGATCAATCAAATTTTCCAAAAATACCAGCGTATCCGAAAGGGGAGAGATAGGGAGAAATATAGAGGCTTGTTCGCGGGTCAGATGTTTTTCACCGGTCGACATGATTTGATCGAGCATGCTAATAGTATCGCGTACACCACCTTCGGCTTTGGCAATAATTGCTTCTTTGACATCTTCATCAATAGTGATTTTTTCTTCGCTTGCAACTTTGTCGAGCAGTGCGCTCAAAGTATTTTTTGTCACGCGTGAAAAAACATAGCGCTGACAGCGAGAGAGAATCGTCTCTGGGATTTTTTGCAGTTCTGTTGTAGCCAAAATAAACACAACGTAGCTTGGTGGTTCTTCGAGTGTCTTGAGGAGTGCATTGAAAGAACTGGTCGACAGCATGTGGACTTCGTCGATGATAAATACTTTGTATTTTGCTTGTGTTGGTTGGAACTGTACATTTTCAATAATATTTTCGCGAACATTATCGACGCCAGTATTACTTGCTGCATCGATTTCGATTACATCAATACTGCGACCGTTGCCAATCGCTTCGCACATGCTGCATGCGTTGCAAGGTTCGGCACTTCCTTCTGCGCGATTGGTACAGTTAATTGCTTTGGCGATGAGACGTGAAATAGTTGTTTTTCCAAGTCCTCGTGAACCTGACAAAAGATATGCGTGTGCCAGGGTACTGCTGGTAATTTGATTTGAAAGTGTGCGTACAATATGATCTTGTCCAATCACATCTGCAAATTTTTGTGGGCGGTATTTGTGGTAGAGTGCCATAGTGAAATCTGATATTTTTAATGTTTCAATTATAGCTTAGTTGCGGCCCCCGGTAAAGGGCGCCCAGGCTCTATCCACTGTCTGGCTTGCGCTCTTGTAGCCCCTTGTGTTATACTAGACCCATCGTTTAATTAGGCATTTATTTTTAATACAAAAAAGGTATGCCAAGAAAAGCAAATCCAGCGCTTCTCCGCCCACTGAATCTTTCAGCAGAGCTCGAAGCTGTAGTTGGAAAAGGTCCAATGCCACGTTCTGAAGTGGTAAAAAAATTGTGGGTCTACATCAAAAAACATGACCTCCAAAATCCAAAAAACATGCGCAATATTTTTGCAGATGATCTTCTTATGCCACTTTTCGGCAAAAAAGAAGTTACTATGTTTGAAATGACAAAACTCGTTTCTGCACATATTATCGACCCATTGGCAAAAGCTGCTCCAAAGAAAAAATAGTTTTCTAAAAATTTTAAAACTCCCCGAGCAATCGAGGAGTTTTTTTATAGAGAAAAGATACCAGATTGAATGGAGTGCAAGGCAGAGTCGAGCATCGGAGTGAAACGTAGTCACATCTACGTTGAATGAGAAGCACAGGTGATAACGTAGCAATACGTCAATCTGGTATCTTTTAGAGTTCGCGGTGGATAATATGTTCCACCGTACCCCACTCACTTGCCATTCCCGCTGGCACGAGCAGCACCACTTCGTCTCCAATGCGTCCTTTGTTGAAGGTGATCGAAGCAGTGAGAACTTTGTACATCTTTCCTTCGCTCGCTACAAGCCATTGTCCGCTTGTATTTCCAGAAACAAGTTCACCACGAACTCGGATTCGTTCTACCTGAGCAATTTGTTTGTAGATAAATGGTCCGACAAGTGGAATAGTAAGTTTCATGCGATCGCCCGTAACAAGTTTGGATTTGCTGGCGTAATTTTGTGGCACGTCAAAAATTTCACCATCGTCACTACGCATTTTGTCTCCAGTAAAAACACCTTCGAGAATGCGGTCATGGCTTTTTTGTTCGATTGTTTCTCTGTGTGCTGGCATGCTGGTAAGAGGAGCCGTTGGGCCAAGGTCAAGTAGGTGTATCAAAATATCGACCTGGTCTTTGATCTTGTAAAGGGTCATGCGAATCAGTTCGGCTTCTGGAGTCTCTGGGGCCTTTGCTGGGGCTGAGACTGGCACTGTGGGCTCTTCTGGAGGCAGAGGGGCACTTGGAAGGTCTTGGTAGAGCGGAGCAGAAGCAGGTTCTACAGGCAGAGCACTGAGGTATTTGTCTTTGTCTGGGATGAGGTTTCCAATGTGGTCCATATTGGTCAAATTAAGAGATTTTATTCTCTCACGCAAAAAAGAAAAAAGCAAGTCACGAGGACTTGCTTTTGTTTCTTAGAGAGTAGCTTCAAACATTTCCGAATTGAGTTTTTTTTCTGGTTCGGCAATCTGGGTTCGCTCCATAATTTCGGCTTCGACAATGCGTCTGTCACGGCCGTATTTGAGACGAGCCAGTTGTTTGATAGCAGCTGCCAATTCTTTGTTTCCACGTTGGAGTGGGTAGGTCATCATATTGAATGGTTTGGCTGCTTCGTTGTCAATCAACATTTTGATGTAGTAGGAATATTGTGTTGGATTGAGCAAATCGTATGATCCAAATACTGGCGCAAATTCTTTTGCCAAAACTTCGGCATCGTCTGGTCCAATACGACCAGAGAGCATGGTACCCACGTTTCCAAGTACTGCATCACGAATAGGGGATTTACCTTTGTCATCCATCAATTGTCCCATGTACTGGTGGGCAATGATCAAATCAAGTTTATATTTACGGGCTTCGGATAAAATAGTAGCAATAGAATCAGTCACAAAGTTTTGGAACTCGTCGATGTAGAGATAAAAATCTTTACGATCTGCGGCGTTCATATCTGCGCGACCAAGTGCTGCCATTTGGAGTTTGGCTACGATGATAAGACCAATGAGTTTGGCATTTACTTCTCCGGTTTTTCCTTTGGCTAGGTTCACGAGCAAGATTTTTTCTTTGTCCATGATTTCACGAAAGTCAAAACCAGATTTTTGCTGTCCCATGATGTTGCGCATCATTTCGTTTTCTACGAAGCGTCCAACTTTGGAAATGAGGTAACCAAGCATTTCGGATTTGTGAAAGTCACTGGTTTTTGCCATTTCTTTTTCCCAGAATGCGCGTACAACTGGGTCTTCCAATTTTTTCAAATATTTTTTGACATAGCTATCGTCGGTCAACATGCGAGGCACGTCGATGACGGTTCCAGGGTCCTCGATATCTGCCATCAAGGTCAACATGGTGTTGCGCATGATATGTTCAAACATTGGACCGATCATTTCTGGTGGAAAGAGTTTGTAGAAGATAGAGATCATTTCCTGTACCGCAAAGTCTTTTTGGTCGGCAGATTTTGCTTCGAGCATGTTGAGTCCAATAGGGCGTTCTACGTCAGATGGGTCAAAAAGTACGACATCGTCTGCACGGCTCTTTGGTACATGTTCTAAAATATCTTCGATCAAATCTCCGTGTGGATCGATAACACAAATACCTTTTCCAGCAATAATATCTTGGACTGCCATGTTTGCCAAAAAGACAGATTTACCAGTTCCAGATTTACCAATAATATAAAAGTGACGTCGACGGTCGGCTTCTTTCATAAAGACCTGTGTATCCGTACCACGATAGGGAACATGTCCAAGAAGGAGTCCCGAAGTCGGCATGTTTGCAGGTGGAGGTGCTCGGCGACCAGAGAGCCACTTGATACGAGGTGCTTCGGTAGAGTGGAGTGGTAAGTGCCACAAAGATGCCATTTCTTCGGTGTTGAGAACACTAAAGTGCGCTTCACAAAAGTTGCGGTAAATAGATTCACGAATAATTTTTGTTGGGTTGCTTGGAACTGTAGCATGAAAAGTATTTCCGTAGCGGTAGATTGCGTATTGACCAAAGGCATTGGCAATGTTGTCGAGGTTCATTTTTGCCATGTCTGCATTGTCCGAAACAGAAACAATACGAGTGGTAACTTCAAGAAGTCCTTTACTGATTTTTTCTTCAATACCTTTGACCATTTCTTCTTCCATTTGGGAGAGTTGATAGTGGTGCTGTCCGTTTGGATCTTCTTTCTTTTTTTCTTTGAATGTTTCTTCGGCAATATCCATGGTTTTGCGATAAGCTTTTCCAAGCATGGATTGGGCTGCAACGTGTTCAAATTTTCTTCCTTTTTTGATTTCACGAACGAGTTTGACTGTTTTTTTGCGCCATTTCTTTTTGGCAGAGCGTACTACAAATTGAATTACGGCAGAACTGTTGTTTTCTTGAATTTTTGCAATGGCATTGAGCATTCCCGAGAGTGGATCAGAGTCCATTTTTTTGTAGGTACGAAATGGAAATGATGCGTGGTTGGATCCAGACAAATAGCAGGCTGCGATTTTGCTGTTTTCTCGAAATACATTGTAGTCGATCATCTGTTCGATTTGTGCATTTGGGTATTGGGCATGAACTTGCTGCTCGACAAAGCCTTCGTATTTTTTTGTAGTGTCAATATAAAAATAAATAAGGCCATCGTGAATAACAATTTCAAAAGCCATGTGATCGTCGCGGCCAGAGAGCCATTTGCTAAATCCTTTTTGTGGTTTGAGTCCGGCAAGGGATGAAAAAAATGTTTCGGTAATACCAATTTCTTCACGGACCTGTTCGAGGCGATCTTCACCGCCTGTTTGTCCACCTTGGCCCTCGGATTTGCGCTCTTTTGGGACCATGATTTGGAGGACAACACGATCAAGAGATTTTTCGAGGCTGCTCTTGGAGTGCATGATTGATCGTATAATATAGAGTGTGGTAATAAAAACAAGAAGGGCTCCAAAAGCTATAAGGAGTCCAAGAAAGAGGTTGCTGCTTTCACTACTTGAAGTGCCATAGTTTGTATAGGAACTATTTTGGTAGACGCTAAGTTGGAGGAGAAAGGTGAGCATATTATTGTATATGTTTTTTTTGTTGCCCAAGAGTAATAATTTTTTCGGCTTTTATTTTTGCTTCTTGTTCAAGAAAAAAGTGATTGATACCAGGAAGAATTTTGAGCCATTCAAAAATGAGTTTGACAATTTTGCCAAGCTTTGCCGTGGTAGTTTCGAGAATGTGTTTGATTTTGTTGGCTGTTTCTTCACCTTTTATTTTGAATTGCTGTTTTTGTACAGGAGTGAGGGCGCTGTAAACATCTCCGAGATTTTCTTCCATGATTTTTTCTATTTGTACTGCAAGAGTATCTCGTACTTGAGGAATTGGGCGCACAGGCGTGGTCGGTGGAGCGATATGAACTGGCGCTGCGATTGGTTCGGGTGCTTCTTCGAGAAAGTGTTCGTTTTCTGCAGGGTGACCTTCGAGGGCATCAAGAGGCATTTCTGTTTCGGGGATACTTTCCATTATTGATTCTGTATTGTTTTGTTCGATTTTGTAATTTTCTGTAAGAGTTGTGTTGATTGGAGAATCTTCGTTATTCGGTAAAAAAGAATGAGCCATACAAAGAATAAAAATAAGTTGAATAGCAGTATTATAGCAGAAAAATTGAGGGGAGACAATTTTTATTCACCTCTGTTGCAGAATTTTTTTGAATATGATATGTTTAGGGAAATATTTAGCCGAACTTACATGAAAAAACCTTACTACATTACGACTACTTTGCCCTATGTCAATGCCGAAGCACACCTCGGACATGCTTTGGAATTTATTCAAGCAGATGTGCTTGCACGTTATCATAGATTTTTGGGTGAAGAAGTTTTATTTAATACAGGAACTGATGAACATGGTCTCAAAATTTATCGAAAAGCACTTGAAAATAACGAAACTCCTCAGGAATACTGTGATCGTTATGCACTCAAGTTTCAGGCACTTAAAGATATTTTTCACTTGAGTTATACCAATTTTGTACGTACAACCGACGAGTCACATAAAGCGGCTGCGCAGGAATTTTGGAGAATTTGTGAAAAAAACGGTGATATTTATAAAAAACAATATTCTGTAAAATACTGTGTTGGTTGTGAACTTGAAAAAACAGATTCCGAATTGGTGGATGGTCTTTGTCCTATTCATCCAAAAAATGAAATTGAACTTATCAATGAAGAAAATTATTTTTTCAAATGGTCTCGCTACCAAGATGCACTTTTGAAACACTACGAAGAACATCCGGATTTTGTGGTACCAAGCAATCGGCTCATGGAAATTCGTAATTTTGTGGCAGCAGGTCTGCAAGATTTTAGTATTTCTCGTCTGAAGGAAAAAATGCCTTGGGGAGTACCAGTACCAGGGGACGAATCACAGGTTATGTATGTATGGTTTGATGCGCTCGTCAACTATATTTCTACTTTGGGCTGGCCATATGGTGATAATTTTGCAGAGTATTGGCCAGGCGTTCAAATTGCCGGAAAAGACAATTTGCGTCAGCAGTCTGCTATGTGGCAGGGGATGCTGCTTTCTGCTGGAATTCCCCTCAGTAAACAAATTTTTATTCATGGATTTGTAACCATGAATGGTCAAAAAATGAGTAAAAGTACAGGGAATGTAGTAAATCCTCTTGAACTGATTGAAAAATATACACTTGATCCTGTACGTTTTTACTTTTTAGCTGCGATTTCTTCTTATGATGATGGTGATTTTACTTTTGAACGTTTTGAAGAATATTACACTGCAAATTTGGTCAATGGTATTGGAAATTTGACTTCAAGAATTTTGACCATGATTGAAAAGTATAGCGATGGGAAAGTTCCTGCTGTAGTAAAAAAAGAATTTTTTGGAGTATCAGATTTTTGGAAAAAATATACAGAAAAATTGGATAGTTATCAATTTGATGGAGCTATCGCTCTTACAATGGAGCTCGTAGCGCTTTGTGATGGAACGATTTCAAATGAGAAACCTTGGGAAAAAGCAAAACTCGGTGAAGATATTTCTCCTTTGTTATATTCTTTGACAGAAGCACTTCGTCATATTGCACTTTCGCTCTTGCCTTTTATTCCATCTACTGCAGAAAAAATGTTGAAAAGTTTGGGAATTTCTTTGTCTGATCTTGCTACTTTGGAAGAGGAAACTGTCTGGGGCAAACTTGCCACTGGAAGCACAATTCAAAAAGGTGAAATTTTATTTCCACGTTTAGTAAAATAACTTTTAACTTCTTTCTATGGAATTCATAGATATCATTTTACTCATCATCATCGGCGGCTTTGCACTTTTTGGTTTGTGGTTTGGTTTTGTGCATACACTTGGATCTCTTATTGGAACAGTACTTGGTATTTATTTGGCGAGTCGTTTTTACGAACCATTTTCGGGTTGGATTATTCATTTTACTGGTTGGGGAGCGAATTTGAGTCGTATTATCATGTTTACAATTGCGTTTATTATTATCAATCGTCTCGTCGGATTTTTGTTTTGGCTTATTGATAGGGGTTTTTCACTTGTTACACACTTGCCATTTATTCGCTCTATTGATAGATTGTTTGGATTTATTTTTGGTATTATTGAAGGAACTATTACGGTTGGATTTGTTATTTTCTTTATTGAACGTTATCCACTCTCAGCGCCTTTTATGGAAAAGTTGAGTGTGTCAGTAGTAGCGCCATTTGCGGTTGGTGTTGCCACTTTGCTCTGGCCACTGCTTCCTCAGGCTTTGAAAGTTTTGAAATCAACCGTTGATTATGTTCATACGGAAGTTGTAAATTATGTACGTTGATACCCACGCGCATATTCAGTTTGATGCCTACAAAGCTGACCGTGATGCGGTTGTGGCGCGCTGCCGTGAAAAAAATACCATTTTGAATATTGTTGGTACACAAAAAGATACCAGTCGCCTTGCTGTTGAAATGGCCGAGGCCTATGACACTATGTATGCAAGTATTGGAACGCATCCAATACATTTGCATTCGACTCATGTAGATGAAGAAGAGTCGAGTTTTTTGTCGCGCGAAGAAAGTTTTGACGAAAGCTACTACGAAGAGCTGGTAAAATCTCCAAAGGTGATTGGGATAGGGGAATGTGGACTTGATTTGTATCATTTGCCAAAAGATAAAAGTAAAGAAGAAGTTTTGGAAAAACAACGCACAGTATTTTTGGCACATGTGAAATTTGCCGAGAAACACAATTTACCACTCGTGATTCATTGCCGTGATGCACAGGATGAAATGATTGCGCTTTTGCGTTCGCTCAATCGTCCTATTGCGGGCACGATGCATTGTTATACCGGTGATTGGGAGCATGCAAAGCAGTATCTTGATATGGGACTTTATCTTGGTTTTACCGGGGTAGTGACTTTTCCTCCAAAAAAACTTGACCCAGCTCCACAACTTGGACTTCTGGAGGTGATTGAAAAAATGCCACTTGATAGAATTTTGGTCGAAACAGACTCGCCCTATCTTGCTGCCCAGGCTTATCGTGGAACCCGTGCAGAGCCTTGGATGGTGGAGGAAGTGGTAAAGAAAATCGCTCTTGTTCGCAAAATTTCTGTTGAAAAAGCCAATGAACAGATTGTGCAAAATACAAAAAGACTTTTTTCAAAAATACCTGCGTAAAAAAAATATTGACGTGGGTATTTTTTTCCTGTATACTTGAGTCGTTTCATTTTATGGAAAACAAGCGTTCCTCACAA
>JBPOIO010000036.1:0-18445 GCA_052034405.1 Candidatus Magasanikiibacteriota bacterium
TATCTTTCTTCGGATATTGCGCCAATAAAAGATGCCGAGACGCAACAATATATTGAAAATCATGACTACAAACATATTGAGGGCCTCAGCAACGACTATATTGACTCTCCTTGGACTCTCATTACATTTCTTCGTTATTTGGAAGCCAATGGTGTTCAAAATGGTAGAGAATTGGCCCATACCAATACAGGCCAGGTCGCCGGCCAGATGATTGAGTCTTCTACCAGCTTTTTTACCTATATCTATTGACATTTTTAGTAAAACATGATATTTTGACAAGTCATGTTTTTTGTTGTTTCTCGCTTTCTTTTTGCCTTTGTATTGAAGGTAAAAAGAAGGCCGGGAATAACTCTTGGTCAAAATAGGGGGAGAAGACATGTACGAACCCGAGTTAAAGAAGTCGGACCTCCTGGAACTTATCCAGGAGTGGCTCCGTACGGGGGTCATTACCCCGGCGGAGGTCCGGCAAATTGTCCGGAATCATGAAAGCCTGCCCAAGAAACCCGTAGAGGAAGGAAAGGCGAAAGGGCACTGATCCACACCCACGAAAAGGGGTGAAACAATCGACAACGTCCCCCGCATTGTAAGTTTCATTTTTGGAACTTAGAGTGAGGAGAATAGGACGTTGTTTTTTGTTTTTAGCTAAAAGTAGACAAAAATCAAATATTCTGTTAGGATAGAAAAAATTATTCTCTATGAACCAACAAATTACCGTTACCGTTGAAGAACGCCTTCGCCTTGATGTTTACCTTGCCGCAGAGCTTGGAATCAGTCGTGCCAAGGTGCAAAAGATGATCGAAGAGCATCAAGTTTTTGTAAATAGTAAACTTCCCAAAAAAGCAGGGGATTCTTTGAAATATGGAGATCTTATTGATATCAAAGATGCCGTGAAAAAAGAAGTTGTCAAAGAAGTTGTAAAAAAAGAAAAGAGTCTTTTTCCCGAAATCAAAATTATCAAAGAAACAGAAGACTATCTGGTTATCAATAAACCTGCAGGACTTCTTGTTCACCCTACCGAAGCAGACGAAAAGGGGACTCTTGCAGAATGGATTGTCAAAAAATATCCGGATGTTGCCGGAGTAGGTGAAGATCCTGTGCGTCCTGGAATTGTACATCGCCTCGATCGCGAAGCCTCTGGTCTTCTTGTCATTGCCAAAACCCAAAAAATGTTCAAGCACCTCAAATCTCAGTTCAAAAAATCTGAAGTGATAAAAGAATATAAAGTATTGGTGCACGAAGTTATTGATAAAGATTTTGGTGAAATAGATTTTCTTATTGATCGCGGACCAGATGGACGTATGGTATCTCGCCCAAAGATTGATGATTTGCTTCTTCGTCATGTTGATAAAATTCAACCAGGAAAAAAAGCTCGCACAGAATTTACGGTAGAAAAACGTTTTATCAACTATACATTTTTGAACATTCGTATTTATACTGGACGTACACACCAAATTCGTGTACACATGTTTGCCTATGGCAATCCAGTTGTAGGGGATATGCTCTATTACAACAAGCGTTTTCGAAAATACAATCGTGATCTTGATAGACTCTTTCTTCATGCCTATCATTTGCAATTCACTGACCTCAAAAAAAATATTGTTGATACAGAAATTACGCTTCCAAAAGAACTCCAACAATTTTTGAAAGATATTACCTAAATATATGGGGAAACTCGTTGTTATCTCGGCACCATCGGGCACTGGCAAAAATGCCATTATTCGAGAGCTTTTGAAGTTGTTTCCAAATACTACGCGCCTTGTTACCACGACTACTCGTGACCCTCGTCCTGGAGAAAAAAATGCTGTTGATTATCATTTTGTGAGTGAGATAGAATTTCAAAACATGCTTACTCGTGGAGAATTTCTTGAATCCAACAATTATGCAGGTAATTGGTATGGAAGTGAAAAACAAAAACTTGAAGAAGATTTGTCACATAACGAATTTGTTTTTTCTACACTTGATGTTAATGGCAAAAAAAGTTTAGATACGATTGCATATCCACATATTGCTATTTTTCTTCTTCCAGATTCTATTGATACTCTTGATGATCGCATTCGTCATCGTGGGGGAGAGAGTGAAAGTGATATCGAAAAACGTATTGCTATCGCGCATGACGAAATTGCTGAGGCGTCAAAATATGATTTTCAAGTGGTAAATAAAGAAGGTGAAATGTACCAAACCGTGCAGCAAATTCAAGAATTTTTGAAACAATATCAGACTTTTTAGAAAAGATTCTATCTTGACAAAATCAAAATTTCAATTTATACTTGGGCCAAAATAGACATTTTATTTTTTAATCATATTCCTATGAATTTCAATGGAATCTACGAAAAAACAGTGGTTATCGTAAAACCAGATGGAGTACAGCGTGGACTTGTCGGAGAAGTGATTGGACGTCTTGAAAGAAAAGGAATCAAAATTGTTGGTTTCAAATTGGCAAATTTGACTGAGGCACAACTTCGCGAACATTATTCTCACCATGTAGAAAAACCATTTTACCCAGGACTTCAAGCATTTATGATGTCTTCTCCTGTTGCTGTGATCTGTGCAGAAGGAAAAAATGTAGTAGAAGCAGTTCGTATTATGGCTGGAGCTACCAATGGTAGTAAGGCTGATGCTGGTACTCTTCGAGGTGACCTTGCTATGGGTATGTGCAATGTAGTTCATTGTTCTGACTCAGTAGACAATGGTGAAGCTGAGGTAAAACGATTTTTTGCTGAAAATGAGATTTTTGACTACAGTAAAACAGAATACCTCAACGTATACATGGAAGACGAACGAGCCTAAATTGTGGAAGAGGGTACACTCATCCCTTGTGGATAACTTCCTTGACGGAGGGCCATATATTCGATACAGTTAATATATTATGAAACAAGCACTCCAAACAATTATCCTATTTGTGAACGCCCTTATTTGTAAGCGTTATTTTGCGTTTGTGCAAGTCGATGCTTCGGGGGTACAATACTCAAATAGTGATGAAGATTGTTGCGGTAAGGATGATGGATGCTGTGGAAATTGCAACTGCGAATAAAAATCATTGAGTATAAGTAAAAAACCCCGAAGCAAGAGCTCCGGGGTTTTTATTTAAAACTATATAATTTGGCGAATTGTTGCGTTGATACTTCTGTTCCTCATTCAACGTAGCTCTACTACGTTTCATTCCAGTACTCAGTATCGCCTTGCACTTCATCCAAATATAGAGTTTTAAAAATTGGTTTATCAGTATCTGAACTTATATCTAAGTGTAGATACTGGGAAACCAGATTTGTTCTTTGAAAATTGGCAACGCAGCAAAATGATTTTCTTTGTTGAGCCTTGAAATAAAAGTATTTTTTGGAAAGAATATTTTTATTTCAAGGTTCCAATGACAAACTCAATTTTCCTGGGGGGGGGAAAAAATGGCTATCAAAAGGTCTCGGGATTCTCGTCGAGAGCTTGGAGTGCGCTTGGCGTTCCAGCGTTTGATCTGGGACCTTCGGTCCATGACTCTCGAGCAGCTTTCGCAGCGGCACCCGAATTGGCAGGACATCGCCAACTCGAATCCGATGGCGTTTTGGCGTTCGGTCCGTGAGGGCCGTGTCGCCTGAGTCTGGGGGAGCATCGTTGTTGCGTTGCCTCCCCACCATGTATATTTTTTAGAAGATATATGTGGTGGGTGAAAAAATACTTGACAAATAAGCCGAAAAGATATAATATTATCTGTCGGCTTTTGTGTATGTAGCGACTCTGAGTCGCTTGAAAGGGGCGGTAATGCGTAGTTACATGGATGCCTTGCCTGAGTGCGAGGCATGCGAAGGTTTCGGGCGCGTCCAGCGCCTTGTCACGAAGACGCCTGAAACCTATATGTGTTGTTTTTGTGAGGGGGATGTCATCATTCCCCAAACGAAGGCGCCGCGACCGCAGTCGCCGGAGCCCGAGGAAACGCTTCCTCCGACTCCGACGACATGAGCTATTTGCGCTTCTGGGGCTCGCGCACGACAAAGAGCCCCCTTCCTTCCCATATATTTCAAATCAAGGTTTTTCCTTGTTTTTTTTATTCACTCTTTGTGCACTTTCAAGCGTTTACATTTCTTTTGGTAGGCGTATAATTAAATATGTTCTTTCGTCTTTGTATCTGCCTTTGAGTGAATCAAACACAGATGCTTTTGAAAAAATATTGAGGGAGTAAAAAAATAGGGTGAGATCAATGAAAATAATTTTTGTTTTTATCGATCTCGCTCCATTTGGAGCTTTTCTACAACGGCTGTTTGGCCAAAATCCGGGGGGATATATGGCTCTGACACATGATCGTGAAGTGCTTTTGCAATTGGGTCGGACGGTTCCTCGTCCAACCCCGGAGCTGGTACGCTGGGCGCAGGCGGTGGATGCAGCGAAGATTCAGTCGGAGGTTTCGGTGGCTCCTCTGACGCCCCAGCCCGTTCAGGCGCCCAAGCCGAGCTGAAGCTCCGAAGGACGGGAGCGCCCTTCGCTCCCTCACCCTTCGTTTGTGTATTTCAATCAAATACACAGACGAAGAGAAATACAAAAAAGACTTCGAATATATCGAGGTCTTTTTTTGTCGGTCGAGCTCTTCCAGCACTCGACCTGCGGGACTTAGTCCACCATCTCGAACACCGAGAAGGGGACTTTGTCGTAGTCCTTGGGATGAACTACGACAAGTTCCGTCGTGGCGACGCCCTCATCCATATCCTCTCGCCCAACAGCGTGCTCTGGAACCTGCGTCTGTGTCGGCTGTTCAATGATGTCCTGCATATTTTTCCCCCCAAAAAAAGGAACGAGTTTTGTTTCTCAGAATGTTATTCTGAATTTTGTGAAGAATTTTTTTATTCTTCACTTGTTTCAAAATATCATTTTTATATATCAAATATTTTTATTCTTTCTTCAAATGTTTCTCTTCGACGAATCACTCGTAGATCCTCGCCATCGACCAACACTTCTGCGGGTAAGTCACGAAACTGATAATGACTCGCCATACTCATACCATACGCACCTGCAATTTGAATATCGAGGATATCTCCTTCACGCACTTCATGTATCTCTCGGCCATGTGCAAAAAAGTCAGATGACTCACAAATATTCCCTACGATTTCATATTTTTGAATTTCACCTGTAGGATTACTTGCGTTGACGATGGGATGATATGATCCGTGAAGTGCCACCCGCAAAAGATGATTCATACCAGTATCTGTACCAACAACAACTTTGTGTGAAGGAGATTGTTTGATTGTATTTACTCGTGTTAAAAGATGTCCACTTTCACCGACGATATATCGTCCTGGTTCAAAACGAAGCTGAAGTGCTCGACCATATTTTGCACAAAAATTTTCAAATCGTATTTTCATTTTTTCTCCAAGCTCCGCAAGATTGAGTCTCTCTTCTGTAGGATGATAGGGAACACCAAAGCCTCCTCCAACGTCGATAAACTCAAGATCAGGAAAATATTGTGCTGTAGCAAGGATAGTTTCGAGTGCTACAAGCGGTTCTTCTTGACAGAGATATCCAGAACCAATATGTTCGTGCACCCCGACGATTTTCAAGCTGTAGCGCTCTGCGATCTCTAAAACTGTTTGGAGTTCATCTGTGGCAATCCCAAATTTAGAATCTGGTCCTCCAGTAATATTGGTTGCATGTGAACCTGCGCCCACATTTGGATTGAAGCGTACACAGACACGATGCCCAGGATACGCCCGCCCGAATTTTTCAAGTCGTGAAAGTGATCCTACATTGAGTAGTACCCCAAGTCGGATGGTCTCATGCATGTCTTCATCTGTGCTATTGTTTTCTGTAAACATGATATCTGTTGACTTTGCTCCCGCAAGCAATCCGATTTTTACTTCTTCTATCGATACGGCATCAATTCCACACCCATGCTGTACAATTTCACGAACTAAATGAGGGTTGTAATTGGTTTTTACTGCATACAAAAATTGTGTGTTTTTGTAGGATCCAAGTGTCGCACGAAGTTCATCAATACGTGCTTGAATTATTTCCAAGTCATATACATAGAGCGGTGTTCCAAATTGTTCTGCTATTTTTTCAATATTCATAAAATATGTTTTTTTTATTTCAAATTTAACTTTTATTCGCTTCGTAACTTTTTACTTGTCCGTAGCTGCGGCTAATACAAGTAAAAAGTTAGCTCAGCTCCATAAAATTTAAATTTACAATAAAAAACTCCCACATTCGTGGGAGTGATAAAATTTTGGTTACAAGCAAAAAATCATCCCACGGGGTGGAAGTTCTTCTTTGCCATCTTTGAGTTCAAATTGAATTTTATATTCATAATATATTGACTGTATCAAAACTTTATTCACATGTCAAATTATTTTTTATGAGCTAATTTTTTCATGTTGACAAGGTCAAAATTTCCCGATATAGTTATAAGTAATCCCTGCTCTGGCAGAAATTCATTTTCTACAAAATGATCCATAGGGACGCCTATATTGTCATATCCCTTGGGGTATGGTTGCGGTGACCCACCTAGATTCTAGGGAAATGGATGATCTGCCAGTTCGTGGGGGTTAATCAGTAAGCAGTCTCGACATGGTCGGGATTGTTTTTTGCCCAGGTATTTTTAGTTTATGAAATTATCTTCAGAAGTTCGTATTTCGCCATCTGCGACGCTTGCTATGAACGCTTTGGCGGGCGAGAAAAAGAAAAAAGGTGAAGTGGTATATAATCTGACTGTAGGGGAACCCATGATTGAAACGTCAGATATTATTGTCGTTGCGGCTAAAAAGGCGCTTGATGAAGGAAAGACGCTCTATACTCCTGCTGCTGGAATCCCAGAGCTTCGTGATGCAGTAGCAGTATGGATGAATCAAAATTTTGCAAGTGATTTTAAAAAAGAAAATACGGTTGTGACTTGTGGAGGAAAACACGCACTGCTCATGACACTTCAGTCCCTGCTTGAAGTGGGGGATGAGGTCTTGATTCCTGCACCGTATTGGGTTTCGTATCCGAGCATGGTAGAGCTTTGTGGTGGAAAGAGTATTGTTATTGAAACAGAAGAAAAAAATAATTGGAAAGTAACTGCAGATCAAATTGAAAATGCCTGCAGCGCAAAAACAAAAATAATGATTTTGAATAATGGTGGAAATCCAACGGGTGTTTTGTATACAAAAGAAGAAATTGAAAATATTTTAAAAATGGCAAAAGAAAAAGCGTTGATTGTTATTTCGGACGAAGTATATAGTGGTCTTGTCTATGATTCTCAAAAATTTGTTTCGGTCGCAAGTTTTCCTGAGTATAGAGAATGTTCAGTGATTATTCAGAGTTGTTCAAAGCATTTTGCTATGACTGGTTGGCGAGTCGGATTTGTGTTCGGCCCAAAAGAGTTGATTACTTTGATTGAAACTTTGCAAAGTCAAAGCACGACGGGTACCTCGTCTATTTCTCAGTGGGCAGCTCTTGCTGCCTTTCAAAATGCAGATGAGATTATTGGCGAGATAAATAGAGAGATGCAATCTCGTCGTGATGCTTTTGTAGAAAATTTTAAAAAATATTTTGGAGTGAATTTGCTTTCTCCGCAAGCTGGGCTCTATGCTTTTATTTCACTCAAAAATTTTGGTGTGATCGAAACAGACTCCGTCGCTTGGTGTATGAAAATACTTGAGAAGGCCAATGTAGTATTTGTCCCCGGCGCCCCTTTTGGTGTCGAGGGTTATGTTCGTGCCTCCTTTGGGGGGAAGATTGCGGATGTTGAGGCAGGACTTCGAAGTTTGGCACAATATCTAAAAAACTGTGCATAAGTCGAAAAAACTTTAGAAAAATTTGAGAATTTGTTTAGAAAATCTTGAGGGTGAGTTTGCTAGTGTATATATAAAGGTCGAGCTACTTTATATATTTAACACTAGATATTTATGAAGAAAAAATTTTTCGCTTTAGGAATGTTTGTGTTTACGTTTTTTGCTTTGGCAGGTACTACCCACGCTGTTGCTCACTATACATTGAATTGGTCATCTGTGGATGATGGTGAGATTCGTTGGGGTGGAGGATCGCGTTATGCTGCTCAGTTGAATTCAGCTATTGCAACATGGAATGCTCGAGGACGGGTCAATATTGCTCCAGATACTCTTTTGACCTATGAAGATCTCCATATCAGTGACGTAAACAGTGGTGTTGGTGCGTGGAATGGCGTGACAGGTATGACCTCTCCGTTGGCTGGTACAGATACACTCAAGATCAATGTTTTTTATTTGAGTGCTCAAAACAATAATAGAAGACAAAATACAATTACTCACGAACTGGGTCACTCTCTTGGTTTGGCACATAGTATTAATAATAATATTATGTCGAGAGCCCAAACAGAACAAACAGCCTTGGGGCCGCAAGATGTGAGCGACTATAGATTTTTGTGGGGAGGTTAATTCATAATTAAATTCTAATTTTATGGAGAAAAAACTTGGAAAAAGTTTAGCTTTGAGTAGCTTCCTCGCTGTTGCTGTATTTGGGGCGTTGTTGCATACCAATGTTATTAAACTTCCGATTCAAAAAGATACAGATATGCAGTATCTTGCTGCCTTTACAGATGATCGTGTCGTTGCGGGGTATCTCGACAATATTTTTGTTGGAAAGATAGTCCGACAAGTTGGAACAACAAGTAGTGAATTTGGTCCTGTGAGTCAGTTTGAAGTTGCTGTGCTTACTAACATCAAAGGAAATTTTACAGGAACTGTTCGTGTGAATCAGTATGCTGGCTATCAAAATGGAATTTTATATACTCTTGAAGGAGAGACTCCATTGCGCGTAGGGGCAAGTTATATGCTTGGGAGTCGATATTATGACGGAGCCAATTGGTTGAGCCCACTTGAGTCCACTAAAAAAGTTTTGAGTCAAGACAAAAATTTGAGTGTTTCTGCTATTCAGGCTTTAGCTGACAAAGATGGGCGAGTAGCCGAGCTTAAAAATGCCGTCAAGAATCAACTCTTTCTTGATACTGCAGGGAATATCAAAACATCTGTGACAAAAACAAAATAGTTGAAATTTCAAAAAAACAATCGTAAATAATACCCTGTCTTTCATGAGAGTTAGGGTATTGTTTTTTTTGAATTTATTTGCTAGTATCAAAGTTCGAACGGGTATATATACATATATCTCGCTTTCGCTCATATTTTTCTTTCCACTCACTTATAACGGGCTATAGCGCAGTTGGTAGCGCGCATGCATGGGGTGCATGAGGTCGTGGGTTCAAGTCCCGCTAGCCCGACAGGGATAAATAAGCAAATGGTTTTGCTTGTGGCGGACTTGAACGCCAGACTGAGCCTTCAGGCGAAGGAGGCGGTGGCCAGACCGAAATGCCCGCATGCAGAGCGAGTCGAGGCCAAGTCCCGCTAGCCCGACAAATATTATTTACATTATGTATAGCATCCTACTTTACTACAAAATTATCAAGATTCAGCATCCAGAATCCGAGGTGGAACGTCACCGTGAAATTTGCCAAGCTCTGCAACTCAAGGGTCGTATTTTGATAGGCGAGGATGGAATCAATGGTACGGTTGGCGGATCTGCAGAGTCAATTCGTCTGTATCGTGATTACATGAATCAGCATCGAGTCTTTAAACACATTGATTTTAAAGAATCTGAAAGTGAGATTGAACCATTTCCAAAACTTCAGGTGCGAGCTCGCAACGAAATTATTACTACAGAAATCAAAAACGATATTGATTGGTCTTTGCGTGGTAAATATGTAGATCGAGATACTTTTCATGAGTGGTTCGAGCGTGGTGAAGATATGGTCATTCTCGATATGCGAAATGACTATGAGTGGGAGATTGGCCGATTTGTTGGATCTGTCAAACCTCCAATGAAATATTTTCGTGATCTCAAAAGTTGCATGGGTTTTTATGACCAGTTCAAAGGAAAAAAGATTGTGATGTTTTGTACTGGGGGAGTACGCTGTGAACCTGCTTCGGCACTTTTTGTAAAATATGGTTTTGACCGAGATCAGGTGTACCATCTTTTTGGTGGAATTGTGAAGTATGCAGAAAAATATGGTAATGATGGTTTTTACGAAGGAAAATGTTTTGTCTTTGATAGTCGTGTATCTGTACCAGTCAACACGAGTGAGAGCGCAAAAATAATTGGAAACTGTCTTCACTGCAATAGTAATGTTGATACTTATAGAAACTGTGATAATAAATATTGCAACAAACTGTTTATTGCCTGTGATGATTGTAATACAAAAATGCAAAATACCTGTTCACCAGAATGTACAGCCCTCATTGTAGATCCGAGCAATGTTCGTCCACCACGTGCCAATGATTTGCGAACACTGCACAGAAATAAATAAATTTTGTGAATACAAAAAACTCCCAATGAAGGGAGTTTTTATGTTTTTGAGAGTTATGCTTTTACTGTTTCTTCTGCTGGGAGAAGTACTTTTTTCAAAGTACGTACACAGCGAGTACAAACGCGTTTGTCGCCAAATTTTTGAAGATTTGGTTTTTGACGACGAAGTGTTTTGATGTTTGAATGACTGCGGATAGCTGCGCGTTTTGAGCCGCGTCCACACATGTCACAGAGTCTAGCCATAGAATTAAAATTAGAGTATACTTAGGTATAAAGGAATGTTGCGATAGTATACCCAAAACCTTGATTTTTGTCAAGATACTTACTTTTAGCTCTCAAATATGGACTTTTTCCCAGCGATTTTCTACTTTCTCGTGATTATCCCCTCGGCTATTATGCACGAATATGCCCATGGCTGGATGGCAGATCGACTGGGGGATCCGACCGCTCGCAATGCAGGGCGTTTATCTCTTGACCCACGGGTGCATATTGATCCTATTGGGACCTTACTTTTGCCGCTGATGCTTTTTTTTGGAAGTGGTGGGTCTTTTATGTTTGCTTATGCCAAACCAGTGCCTTTTAACCCAAATAACCTTCGTGACCAGCGCTGGGGGCCTGTGTATGTAGCTCTTGCCGGACCACTGACCAATTTTCTTATTGCCTTTGTTATAGGGCTTTTTGTGCGTATTTTACCACTGAGTACCTTTACAGACCTTCTTTCGGTAATCGTCCTTGCCAATGTCCTTTTGGGGGTCTTTAACTGTGTACCAATTCCACCTCTTGATGGGTCCAAGCTTCTTTTTGCCTTTTTCCCAGCTTCTTGGCAAAATATCAAGATCATGATGGAACGTTTTGGCTTTGTTCTCGTTCTTATCTTTGTTTTTTACTTTTCGCATCTTATCAACCCAATTGTTGACTATTTCATGGGTCTTTTTACTGGGGGA
This sequence comes from Candidatus Magasanikiibacteriota bacterium, assembly GCA_052034405.1. Classification (GTDB taxonomy): domain Bacteria; phylum Patescibacteriota; class Patescibacteriia; order Magasanikbacterales; family UBA922; genus CAYTKU01. The sequence goes on from JBPOIO010000036.1 coordinate 11,235, forward strand.
AATGGTCTTTTCTAGCCCCTTGACAAAATCCCTTCTATCCTCTATACTAGCCCCATAACAAATTTTGGAACGGAGTATCTTTTTTGTTCAATCAAGAAAGAGAAGGGTTTTCCTGGGTTCGCCTAGGACAACGTTCGAAATACTTTCTCGGTCGAACTAGAGAAATATATTTCACGTATACCCACTCCAAGGGTATTTTTTTATTTAGTATATTTAATTTAAGACAAGGCTATGCCTACAATGAACCAACTTTTGCGCAAAGGACGCGTGACTCAAAAAGTGAAGTCAAAGTCTCCAGCGCTTCAATTTACTTACGATTCATTACATCGTAAAAAAACAGAACTTCGTAAAGGTGCACCATTCAAACGTGGTGTTTGTACAAAAGTGTATACAACAACTCCAAAGAAACCTAACTCTGCGTTACGTAAAGTTGCCAAAGTTCGTCTTTCAAATGGTGTTGAAGTTATCGCCTATATCCCGGGTGAAGGACACAACCTCCAAGAACATTCCATCGTTCTTATTCGTGGTGGTCGTGTAAAAGATTTGCCAGGTGTACGTTACCATATCGTTCGTGGTGTGTATGATACACAAGGAGTTGCCGACCGTCGTAAAGGCCGCTCAGTTTATGGTGCAAAACGTCCAAAAGCGGGCGCTGCAGCAAAAGCGAAGAAATAAATTTTGAAATTCTAAATACTTTATATGCCAAGAGGAAAAAGCGTACCAAAACGCAAAATCATGGGAGATCCTAAATACAATAGTGTTTTGGTTTCTAAATTTGTAAACTTTGTAATGGATTCTGGTAAAAAAACTACAGCACAAGACATTGTCTATGGTGCTATGGAACGCCTTGCAGAAAAAAAACAAGGTGATGCACTTCAACTTTTTGAACGTGCAATTGATACCATTCGTCCAGTTGTTGAGGTTCGTTCAAAACGTGTTGGTGGTGCCAACTACCAAGTTCCAACTCCAGTTCCAGCAAATCGTCAAAACACTTTGGCTTTTCGTTGGATCATTACTGCAGCACATGCTCGCAAAGGACGCGGTATGGGAGATCGTCTCAGTGCAGAACTTTTTGATATTCTTGAAGGTGTTGGTGGAGCGATGAAGAAAAAAGAAGATGTGAACCGTATGGCCGAAGCAAACAAAGCTTTTGCGCACTTCGCTCGTCGTTAAAATTTCATCCAATAATTTTATCTCTATGCCTCGAGAATATTCCCTCGAAAAAACACGTAATATCGGTATCATGGCCCACATCGATGCTGGTAAAACTACTACTACCGAGCGCGTTCTTTTCTATACAGGACGTAAACACAAAATCGGAGAAGTACACGAAGGAGAAGCAACCATGGACTGGATGGAACAAGAAAAAGAACGTGGTATTACTATTACCAGTGCTGCGACAACTTGTTTCTGGAAAAATCATCGTATCAACATTATTGATACTCCAGGTCACGTAGACTTTACTGTTGAAGTAGAACGTTCACTCCGTGTTCTTGATGGTGCTGTTTGTGCTTTTGACGGATCACAGGGAGTAGAACCTCAATCTGAAACGGTATGGCGCCAAGCTGACAAATACAATGTTCCTCGTATTTGTTTTGCCAACAAAATGGACAAACTCGGAGCTGATTTTTACATGACTCTTGAATCTATTCAAACTCGTTTGTCTTCAAATGCCTTTGCTATTCAACTTCCAATTGGAGCCGATTCAACATTTTCTGGTCTTATTGACCTTGTTGAAAATAAAGCTTTCAGATTTGAAGGGGATCATGGTATCAAAATTGTAGAAATTCCAGTGCCAGAAGACATGGTAGAACAAGTAAAAGACTATCGAGCAAAACTCATGGAAAAAGTTGCAGAATCAAGTGACGAAACCATGAATAAATATCTTGGTGGAGAAGAATTGACTGTAGACGAAATCAAAGCTGGTATCCGTAAAATGGTACTTGCTGGAACTCTCTATCCAGTAACATGTGGATCTGCACTTGGAAACATCGGTGTACAATTTGTACTCGATGCTGTCGTAGCTTATCTTCCTTCTCCAATGGACAAACCTGGTATTATCGCAATGGATGTAGATAATATTGAAGAAAAAGTGGAAATCAAAATTTCAGACAGTGAACCATTTGTAGGTCTTGCCTTCAAGATTGCTACTGACCCATTTGTCGGAAAACTTATTTTCTTCCGTGTGTATTCTGGAACTTTGAAAGCTGGAACATACGTTGTCAATACAAGTACTGGAGAAAAAGAACGTATTGGACGTATCGTTCGTATGCATGCGAACTCTCGTGAAGATGTGGATGAAGTATATGCTGGAGAAATCGCAGCTGCTATTGGTTTGAAAGGTGTTCGTACAGGTCACACTATTTGTGATGAAAAACGCCAAGTAACTTTGGAACAAATCACATTTCCAGAACCAGTTATTCACGTTGCTATTGAACCAAAAACAAAACAAGATGCAGAAAAAATGGGTCTTGCAATGCAAAAACTTGCCGAAGAAGATCCAACCTTCCGTATTCATACAGACGAAGAAACTCTTCAGACAATTATCTCAGGTATGGGAGAATTGCACCTTGAAATTATCGTTGATCGTATGAAACGTGAGTTCAATGTAGAAGCAAATGTGGGTGCTCCTCAAGTTGCCTACAAAGAAACGATTCGTCAAAGTGCCGAAGCCGAAGGAAAATATATCAAACAATCGGGTGGTAAAGGACAATATGGTCATTGCTGGATTCGTCTTGAACCACAAGAGTCTGGAAAAGGGTTTGAATTTGCTGATGAAATTAAAGGTGGTGCGGTTCCTCGTGAATTTATCACTCCTATTCAAAAAGGTGTAAAAGAAGCCATGGACAAAGGTGTGGTCGCTGGATACCCACTTGTGGATATCAAAGCAACTGTTTATGACGGAAGTTACCACGAAGTAGACTCAAGTGAAATTGCCTTTAAACTTGCTGGAAGTATGGCTTTTGTTGCTGCCGCACAAAAAGCAAATCCAGTGATTCTTGAACCTATCATGAAAGTTGAAGTAACAACTCCAGAACAATATATGGGAGATGTTATCGGAGATATTTCAAGTAAACGTGGACAGATTCAAGAAATGACAGACCGTGGACAATCCAAAGTTGTTCGTGCGACTGTTCCTCTTGCGAGTATGTTTGGATACGCTACATCACTTCGCTCTATGTCTCAAGGACGAGCAAGTTATGCTATGGAATTCTCACACTATGCAGAATGTCCAAAAAATGTAGAATTACAAATTGTAGAAGGACGAAAAAAATAATGTTCTTGAACAGTAAAAAAACCAGCATTGCTGGTTTTTTTATTTTTTGCTATAATAGTCATATTTTTATTGACTATGGATTTTACTCACGAACATCGCTATACGATGCAACAAAAATTAAGCTTCACAATGCTGATTCTTTTTGGTATAATTATTGTTGTTTTAGGCTTCTTACAAATGCGAAATACTATATATACTCCATTTGTTATTCGTAGTAGTGATTTCAATGGTGGAGAGGGTGCACCTTTGTTTGAAAACGAACAAGTAAAATTACAATCTATTGATACTGATCACGATGGTATAAATGACTACGAAGAGCTCAATTTTTATGGGACAAGTCCATACTTACCAGATACAGATAGTGATGAAATTGATGACAAAACAGAGATCGTGAATCATACTGATCCAAATTGTCCAGAAGGACAAAAATGTAGCATAAAAGAAAATCAAGCAACGACTTCTACACAAGGTATTGTTCCTGTACTAGGAGAACAAACGGGTATTGGTTCAGATCCAGGTGATCTTTCTGCCGCTCCAGGAATTCTTGATGATCTTGGTGCTCTTTCCAAAGATCCTCAAAAATTACGTGAGATGATGCTTCGTTCGGGTGCTGTTTCTCGAGCTGAACTTGATAAAGTTGATGATGCCACTATTTTACAACTTGCCCAAGGACTTGTAGAACAACAATTTGGTGTTTCAAGTTCGACGACATCAACTTTACCATAGTTTTTTGTATTTTTATGCCTGTATTTGATCATAGTAAAAAAAAGTTCCGCATTGTTCTTTTGGGGACAATATTTTTATTTTCTTTTGTTTTGAATCAAATTTTTCCAGAAAAAGTTTCTGCTCAGCTTTTGGATGCTGCTGGCGCTGGTGGACTTACGATGGATGCTGCTTTTATGGCTGCCCCTTCAGGTATACCGGTTGATGATAAAGGTTTGAAATTAAAATTAACAAATGACAAAATTGAAGAAAAAGTTGAAAAAAGTATCGGAAAATCTATTTATGCTGCTGTCCTCAGTTCTGCTGTACAGGGAGTATCATACATGACTCGAAAAATTGCCTATGATACGGCGCGTTATGTAGCATATGGTGGAAAAGGACAAGGAGCTTTGATTTTCAAAGACGGTTGGGGATCGTACATGGCAAAAGTATCGGGTGATGCAGTTGGTGCTGCTGTATCAGAGCTTGGCAAATGGGCCGGGCTTGATTTGTGTCATTTCCCAAATTTGAATTTAGACTTGTATTTGGAATTGAATTTGCGTCAAAAAGAAATTCCTACAACAGATTGTACCTGGAGTGATTTGACAAGTGCTTATGGAAAAGATGCTTGGATAAAACGTTATGAAAATGCAGTGAGTACTGCGGATCGTTTTAGTAGTCAAGACAAACTTCTCAAAGAATTTGGAAAGGCTATTCGACCTGCAAATACTGATTTTGGTATTGGTGTTGGCGCTATGATGACGGTAGATCGTATCAAAGTCCAAAAAGAAAAAAGTGCAGAACTTGCTCGTCAAGATGGAAATGGTTTCAAAGATTTGGCAGATTTGATTTCTGGAAATATCAAAACTCCAGCAGATGTAATTGCCGAAGAAACCAAAACACAGCTTTCAGAAAGTCACCAACAAGCACTTACTTATGGACAACTTACGGGTGTCTATGCTTCTGGTGCTTACGAAATTATTCCACAGACTGCTTCCATGTTTTTGAATACTTTGGGAGCTACTTTGATTCAGAGACTTTTTAGTCAGGGGCTTACTTCAAGTGGTGGAGATGACTCACTTGCATACGACTATGGCTCAGATCCAAGTGTTGCCAATAATGCCGAAACAGCAGGTAATGCATTTAACTTTTTGTTTGCGCGTACACCAACTCAGGCCACAGGTTACAACAATATTGCTGAGTTTGTTGCTTGTCCAGATAATCCTGGTATCAACAACTGTGTAATGGATAGTGGTCTTCAAGAAGCACTTGCTCGTTCAAGTTCAGAAAACCCAATGACTATTGCCGAGGCTATCAAACAAGGTGGACTTTTGAATCCAAATTGGCCACTTATTTCTCCAAGGCGTGTACAAGATACACAAGATATCAAAGGTTGTGTTTCAGAAAAATATTGCTATAGTAATATTCAAAAACTTCGCAAAGCTCGTATTTTGCCACTTGGTTTTGAAATTGCAGCACTGCGATCTGATCCAGACAATCCATGGACTTTGGGTCAGGTAGTTGCTGGTTTTGATGATTGTCGACGTGATCATCCAGAAAATCCAGAAATTGTTACACCAGATCCTGCGTATCCATTTTGTCATTTGATCAATCCAAATTGGGTCTTAAAGGCTCCTTCTGCTCGTTGTGAAATCAAATCTTTTGGTGATGCTCTTATTGATCCTTCTTCGGCTACACGTCGTGAAGAATGTGTGGATGTTTCTACTTGTTTGAGCCGCGATGACACAGGTGCTTGTGCACAGTATGGTTATTGTACAAAAGAAAGCAATACTTGGCATATGGGTGCCGATGCTTGTCCTGCACAGTTCAATACATGTGCAACCTTTACAAATCTTGAAACTCGTAAAGTTGTTTCTTATTTGGCAAAAACCGTAGATTATGGTGAATGTAATGCTGATAATGTTGGTTGTCGTGCCTACAGTCTTACTGGTATTGGAAATTTGAATCTTGCTACTACAACTTGGAAAAATAGTGTTGTAGCCGAAACAAACGAAGTTGTATATTTTAATGAAAAAATAAAAAACTTAAGTAGCATGTGTTCGGCCTCAAATGATGGTTGTAATGCTTTTTATGCTGCAGTTCGTCTTCCAGATGGTCGTTATCTTGATTCTGATACAAGTACACCTGCAATTGATTTTGTTATCAATAAAGACGCTTTTGAGCCAATTCAAAAAGCTCCAGATTATTTGGGTTGTTATGATGCAGATAAATCTGCCAATGCGCCAGGTATTCAGTGGCCGACGACTTTGGTTCAGGCAGAAACGGCCGCAAATTCTGCAAAAGCCTGTGACAATTTTGCTTCTGCTTGTCTTCCAGAAGAAGTTGGTTGTGAAGCTTTCAAACCTACAGACGGTGGTCCTACTATTCCAGGAAAAATTGGTGACAACAACTACTGTGATCAATCTTGTGTTGGTTACGAAACTTTCAAACAAGAACCTGCTCCTTTTGAAGATTCCAATTTTCCTGTTCATTTCATCCCAAGTCAGGCCAAAGAATGTCCTGCTGTAGCTGCTGGTTGTAGTCAATTTACCAATATTGATGCACAGTCAAAAGGTGGAGAAGGAATTGAATACTATACTGATCTCAAATATTGTGAAAAACCAAACAACGATGCGGCTCGTCCAAATATAAAAACATTTTATTCTTGGGAAGGTTCTGCTGACAATGGTTATGTTTTGCGTACATATCAGATGAAACCACTCGATGCCTCTATCAATGGACGAGTTGGTTTTGAACTTGGTTCTCCTGCTTATATTTTGGATACCAATGATGCTTTGGATGAATTTATCGGTAAATGTAATAAAGTAAATTACGAAGCACTTCTTGCAAATCCAAATGACCCAGCAGGAGCTGATCCAGATTGTCGTGCGCTTTTTGATAACGATGGTCATACCTATTATCGTTTACTTGCCAAAACAGTTACTGTTGATGAGGCATGTCATCCTCTTCGAAAAACCGAACCTGTCTTTGTTGTAGATCCTGACTTAGATAGTCTTGACGCTTGTCATAGCAAAAATGCACGTTGGAATACTTCTGTTCCTGCTGCACCTTTTTGTGAACGTTGTATAAATGGTGGAAAATACGAAGAAGGTAAAGGATTTTGTGTATACCAGACAATTTCAAATCCAAGTGACTCTACTTCTTGTGCTCCAGAATTCAATGGTTGTCGTGCTTATACAGGAAATGCAGTTTCCAATATCCAAGATGTCTT
>JBPOIO010000031.1:0-17391 GCA_052034405.1 Candidatus Magasanikiibacteriota bacterium
CACAACAGATAGGAGACCGAACTGTCTCACGACGTTCTGAACCCAGCTCGCGTACCGCTTTAATTGGCGAACAGCCAAACCCTTGGGACCTTCTCCAGCCCCAGGATGCGATGAGCCGACATCGTACTTTGTTCCACAGTTTCTTGTGGCGCAGACTATATCTTCTTCTTGCACCGGATTGTAGCAGACTCATTTACATGAGCGTGACCTGCATGATCTTCGGTTTTGACTCGCAAGAGTCGGCGTGTTACCTGTGAATAAATTCACAAGTCTCCCCTTTCGGGTCAGTCGTTACAGGGTCAATCTGAAGTTAATCAGACGACTTCCCACGGTATTGCCGGGTGGCGTTGCTTCCACTGACGGGTTCACCGTTATAAGCCGATTTTGTCTCTTTTTTTCCTATCTTTAGTTTATATTACTTTGACGAAAAGTATTGGGAAAAACATCACTGTTTGTGCACCCCGATATGTTAAGGTGCCAAACCGCGCCGTCGCTATGGACGCTTGGGCGCGATCAGCCTGTTATCCCCGGAGTAGCTTTTATCCGTTGAGCTTCCGCCATCCTATATTGAACGGTCGGATCACTAACTTCCACTTTCGTGACTGCGCGGGTGGTAGCCCTTGCAGTAAAGCAGGCTTCTGCGTTTGCACGTCCAGTCCGATTTCCATCCGGACTAAGCCTACCTTTGTAAACGCCTCCGTTATCATTTGGGAGGCAACCGCCCCAGTTAAACTACCCACCAGACACTGTCTTTCATTCCAGTTTCATGGAGTAAAATTAGGTACATCACAACACAAGGGTGGTGTCTCATTGACGCCTTGCGGCTCCCACCTACACTGAACAAGTGAGGTAATATACCAATATCAAGTTGTAGTAAAGCTTCACGGGGTCTTTTCGTCTAGTTGCGGGTACGTCGCATCTTCACGACACTTGCATTTTCGCCGAGTATATGGTTAAGACAGTCTTCACATCGTTATGCCATTCGTGCGGGTCGGAACTCACCCGACAAGGAATTTCGCTACCTTAGGACGGTTATAGTTACCGCCGGCGTTCATCAGCGCTTCGGCTCAAGGCTGCCTCCCGAAGGAATGACCTCTCCCCTTAACGTTCTGACACTGGCCAGGCATCACCCCCTATACGTCAGCTTGCGCTTTTGCAGGGAGCTGTGTTTTTGATAAACAGTCGCATGAAGTCTTTAGCTGCGCCCCATCCGAAGATGGGGAGACCTTATCCCGAAGTTACGGTCGCTATTTTGCCTAGTTCCTTAACCATATGTCTCTCGTTCGCCTGAGTCTACTCGACTCACCCACCTGTGTCGGTTTACGGTACGATTTGATAAAACCACGCGTTGCATCCCTTTTCTAGACACTCCGTTATTTCCAGTTGCTCTTGCCTTGCGGCTCAAGCTCCCCCTTGCGGGACGTATAGCCATAGAACGCTGAAAACTATAAAATGTGAAGGACACAACAAATTTTACCAAGTGCAGGAATATTGGCCTGCTCTTCCATCGGTTACCCCGCCTTGCAGCGGACTGGCCTTAGGATCGACTAACCCAGGGACGATTCTCGTTGCCCTGGAAACCTTGGGTTTACGGCGTCCTGAACTTTCATCAGGATATGTGCTACTTGTGCCTACATATTCACTTCCAAACTCTCCACCATGACTCACGTCTTTGGCTTCTACGCGTTTGGAACGCTCCTCTACCACTTTAACAATAAAGTTAAAATCCACAACTTCGGTATAATGCTTGAGCCCCGATACATTTTCGGCGCGGAAACTCTTGACCAGTGAGCTGTTACGCTATCTTTAAAGGGTGGCTGCTTCTAAGCCAACCTCCTGGTTGTATGTGAATTTCCACCACCTTCTACACTTAGCATTAATTTAGGGACCTTAATTGGTGGTCTGGGCTGTTTCCCTTTTGACAATGAAGCTTAGCCCCCACTGTCTGACTTGCATGTTTTACGTCTCTGGTATTCGGAGTTTGATTGAAAACGGTATCCTTGCGGACCCAATTCTCATCCAGTGCTCTACCACCAGAGGGAACACATACAGCTAGCCCAAAAGCTATTTCGAGGAGAACCAGCTATTACCGAGTTCGATAGGAATTTCTCCCCTATCCACAAGTCATCCGCCAGTGTTGCACGGCTGGTCGGTTCGGACCTCCGTTTCCTTTTACAGAAACTTCATCCTGCTCATGGATTGCTCACCCGGTTTCGGGTCTACTCTATGCGACTTAACGCCCTATTCAGACTCGCTTTCGCTTTGGCTCCAGACATTGCTGCCCTTAACCTTGCCACATAGAGTAACTCGTAGGCTCATTCTTCAATAGGCATACAGTTACAGATCATCTCCCAAAGGAGAGTCTGCTTCTGCTCATTGTAAGTACACGGTTTCAGATACTATTTCATCGCCCTCACCGGGCTGCTTTTCACCTTTCCCTCACGGTACTCGTTCACTATCGATCATTATTGGTATTTAGCCTTAGACCATAGTCGGCCTGGATTCCAACAAGATTTCACGTGTCTTGTTGTACTCAAGAACATAACACTACGAGATGCATATATTTCACCTACGGGACTATCACCCTCTATGGTGCTCCGTTCCAGGAGTCTTTGATTATATATACATCAATTTCATAGCCGGTATAGCAGGTAACCGACGTTATGTCTTACAACACCTTTTATTGCAACGACCTGATCTTTCGTCACCTGTCCTAAAAAGTCCGAAGACTATTATTTCAGATAACTTCACAATAAAGGTTTAGGCTTCTCCCCTTTCGCTCGCCGCTACTAAGGGAATTCTGTAGCAATCAACTCTCAAGCTCCCCTAAAGGAGCTGAAAGTTGAAAGCTATCACGTTGTTTTCTTTTCCTCTGGCTACTGAGATGTTTCACTTCACCAGGTCTTCTTCATGCAGCTATGTATTCACTCCATGATAACTACTCTTTCGAATAGTTGGGTTCCCCCATTCGGAAATTCCCGGGTCAAAGGTTGCTTGGGACCTCACCGAGACTTATCGCACCCTGCAACGTCCTTCATCGACCAAATAATGTCAAGGCATCCACCGTGTACTCTTAGTGCACACTACGAAAACACAAAATTGTGCTTCATTTTTGTTACTTACAATTTGTTGATTCTCATTGTATTCAATTGTAATGACCTGTCAGATTCAACCTCACAGATAATTCGGATTTTTCCGAGTCAACTGTGAAGAGAAATTTGAGACTAAAAAAACCGCATACAGCGGCTTGCGATAAGGCAATACGCTCTTCTGGTCCTAAAGAATGGGTTGGACTTTTATATACATTTTGAAAAGGTATAGGGATAAAGTACCATTCCAGAGGTCCAGAGGCGAGCCTTGGACATGGGTTTTTAAATTTGATTGTAAACTAGCTTGATGAGGAGCATTTTAGCAGAAGGCAAAAGCCTTGTCAAGTACTGTAATTTTAGCTAAACTGTGGATAACAATCTAAGCCCCTTATTTCTATGCTCAATATCAAAATTATTGCCCTTGGAAAACTCAAAGAAAGCTACTGGAATGCTTCAGAAAGTGAATATCTCAAAAGGCTCAAACCCTACGCAAAAATAGATATTCCTGAAATTTCAGAAGAAGCTTTTCGCGAAGGCGATGAAAGAGAAAAAATCAAATTCAAAGAAGCAGAAAAAATACAAAAAGCTATTCCAGAAAATGCCATTCTCGTAGCACTTCATGAACGTGGGAAAGAATATACATCCACAAGTTTTGCACAGTTTTTGGAAGGCAATTCTACTCGTGGAGAAAATATTGTCTTTATTATTGGTGGACCACTTGGACTACACGAATCAATTCTCCATCTGGCAAAACACCAAATTTCACTTTCTACACTCACATTCCCCCACCAAATGGTACGCACTATTCTTCTTGAACAACTCTATCGTACGACGACAATTTTGAATAAAAAACAATATCATTATTAAATAAAAAAACCCTGTTTCCAGGGCTTCTTGACAATTCAATCACCCGAGGCTCAAGCAACAATGCGAGCCTCGGCAGCGTGGATCAGACAACTTTCCGTTACTGGAGCACGACGGTCGACGACCGTGCGACTCCTCGCGACACACGACGACGAATCTTCACTTGTTGGGCTCCGTCTTCTTCGGAACTCAGAGCCAATCGCCGCGCGAGACCGAAAAATCGGTAGAGATGCTTGAGACCACAGTGCTGACAAATGCAGCACTGGAGCAAATCGCCCTTGTCTTCAGCCTCCTGATCCAGATCCATTTCCAAAAGACCACAGCGCAGACACTTCATTGTCTTTGTCCTCCGAGAAAATAGTTACACGCTACGCCATTCAAGCAAAATTTACCCAAATTGTCAAGATAAAGACCTAGTCTAACACAAGAGTTTTCCATTCTATTTCTGTTACAGGTTGCACCGAAAGTCGAGATCTTTTGAGGAGCAACATATTTTTACAAACTGAATTTTTTTTTATTTCACAAAGAGAAATCTCTTTTTTTAAGAGTTTCATTGGCGCAATATCTACACAAAACCATAAGCCTGTTGTATCTGTGGAATCTGAATGCGCAAGTGAAACTATTTTTACAATTCCAACAATACGTGGATCCTTTTGACTATAATAAAAAAACGCCAAATCCCCTACTGACATTTTTTTCATATTATTTCGAGCCTCATAATTGCGCACACCTGTCCATTCTGTTTTTTTATCTTTGATCAAATCTTCCCAAGAGTAAGTTTCGGGATCTGTTTTCAAAAGCCAATAATTCATACTTTATTTTTGATTTCTTTTTTTTGTAAAAAATTATTTATGGTTTCTACACTCGCATCAAAAATGCGCTGCACAGCCTCAACACTATTGAAAGCATTATGCGGAGTCACAATCGTATGAGGATGATCGATAATCATGTTATTCATGAGACACATTTTTTCATCTTTTTCTGAACAAAAACCAAAAACCATTTCTGGATGCTGAAGATATTCTTCTCCTTCAAGTACATCAAGTCCGGCTCCAGCAATATGCCCTGATTGTAAAGCTAAGAGAAGTGCTTTTGAATCAATCAAGCCACCACGAGCTGTATTGATAATCATGGCACCTTTTTTCATTTGGGAAATTCTTCGTTTATTCAAAAAATGTTCTGTTTCAGGGAGCAAGGGTAAATGCAAAGAAACAATATCAGATTTTGCCAATAATTCTTTGGCTGAGACATACTGAAAGCCCAGTTTTTCTTGTAACTCTTTCTTTGGAAAAGCATCAAAAGCAAGAATATTTACCCCAAATCCATGCAACATTTCGATAAGGTGACATCCAATTTTACCAGTTCCAAGCACCCCAATAGTTTTGCCTTTGAGATCAAATCCACGAAGTCCATGATAATCATACACTCCTTCTTTTACACGTTTGACTGATTCAAAAACTTTTCGTGACAATGAAAGTAAAAGCGCCATTGCATGCTCTGCTACAGTATTTTCACCATAGGATGGAATATTGCAAACAATTATTTTTCTTTTTTGTGCTGCTGCCAAATCTATATGATCAAAACCCATTGACATTGTCACAATCAATTTCAATTTTGGCATCGCCTTCATGACTCCAGCATCTACTTTTGAATCCACAAAAACAGCCAAAATTTCGGCATCGGATTCAAGAGTATTTTTATCAAGTGGCAAAGATTTTATAACAAGAGGAAAACCCCGAAAAGATTTTTTTACAAAGGACTGCATCTCAGGATTGAGACTCAAATACCAGGCCATTTTTACATTTTTAGAATTTTTCATATCTACAAAAATCACAATTTAAAAAATTACAATACAACTTCCCCCATTTTCACTTTCTTTTGAGCTGACTACCAATGGATTTTTATCCAAAGCTTCATGTACAGCTTTGCCAAGACGTCCTGTTCCAATACCATATACTACACGAATATATTTTTCCCCACTCTTAGACAATAAAAACAACTTTCGTTCAAGTTGTTCGAGGGCTTCTGGAAGAGTCGTATATTCATGCAAATCAACTACTGCTATGTGAGAATCAATTTCAGCAGCAAAAAAAACATCATTCAACATAAATTCCAGAAAAAGTTATTCCAAAGAAATTTCTTTTTGTTCCAAATATTGACTTGTATCACTTCGTCCTTTGGGATCAGATAAAAACCAAAAATATTGCAGTTTTTTACCATCAAGAGATTCTCGAGGCATAAGTTTATCCTCATAAAAATCTTTTTGGAGTGGCCAATCACTCGAAATCACATATGTTTCAAGAAGAGCTGTCTGACGAGAAGCAATATCTGTTTTATACAAAGAATAGGTAGAACTTGTATCACTTGTTTCTACTTTCAAATAAAATATATATTTGTAATCTGGAGTCATTTCTGCAATACGCACAGCAGAAGGATCTTGGAGCACAAAACTATAATTTGGAAAGCCAACTTTTGGCGCTTCACAATAACTATCGTTTATAGTATCAAGAAGTGCATTGAGCAAATCAGGAGAGTAACTCAAAATACTGTCATTTTTACTTTCGTCTCCACAAGAACCAAAGTTTTTCAAAACCTTATTTGTTTTTTGTATTGGAGTAGAAGAGACAAAAACTTCTGGAGCAGAGGGTGCAGAATTTTCTCGCGCAGATTCAAGAGGAATCATTACATTCGTATCCGGCATAACAAAAAAGTTTTTTCGGTACAACAAAAAAGCAACAAAAGCACAAAGCAAAAATGCAATTGATACCAAAATAAGCCCATTGGCACGACGATAACCCATACAAACTATTTTACAGCACGAAAACGAAAGGTCCCGGCAACACGATCAAATATTGTATTTATTTTTTCCAGTTCAGTATCAAATTTTTGTCGAAGTTTTACTGATTCTTCAACACTATTTGCATAATTTTCTGGACTCGTTGTGTGCAAAAACATGACTATAGCATAACATGAATTTTCACGTTTCGCAAAATATGCTGTTGTACGATATTGATTTCCGGCAGCAGGATCAACAAGAGAAACTTTTTGAAAAAGCAATCCAGAAATCATTCTTGTCGATGTATTTATAACACTTCCATTTGAAAAAAGATCTGGACGACACCACTCATCTCCAATACCAACCTCTATTGTTGCAGAAGATATGCCCACAACAGAAGAACTTGGAAATTGAGCAGCAATATGTTCTGAAGTAAATTTGTCTCTATAGTAGGTACTTGTCACAAGAGAAAAATTCAAAGGAAATTCAAAAGAATAACTCGAAGATGCGGGACTTCCAATTGCTGGATCTTCCACCGAAACTGTGACATCTTGCTTTGGCCAAAGTGCACAACCACTCAAAAGAGGTAAAAAGGCTAAGACTCCCACAAAAAAGGACATTCTTCTCATATTCATAAAAATGGGGTTAATATATACTTTTATCATACTCCCCTTCCTCACAAAAGCAAAGCAACCTTTTTTAAAGTTGCTTTGCTATGTGTGCCGAGAGGGAGAGTCGAACTCCCATGCCCGAAGGCGCCAGTTCCTAAAACTGGTGTGGCTACCATTACACCATCCCGGCTTAAGTTTAATATTTTATGTTTATATAATCTTTTGCCAATAAATATTTTCTTGTTAAACCATATTTAAATCCTTTATAGTATATATTGGATAACAACTTTTTTGAAGCCCCCATTGCAAAAGTTAGTACAAAGATATCTCTTCTTATTTGAATATAACCTTTTATACCATATTTTATTGTTTGTTCATGTATCCATTCCAAAAAACTTCTACTTGCAGAACAAAGTCGTACACGTAACTGTAAATGAGCACTTTCGGGATGGACAAAAGCATGTATATTACCATCTCCATCAATGCATCCACGAAGAAAGTCAAAAAATAATTCATCTGGTATATCCAACATTCCAATTGTCTTTGACTTTTTTGACGTAAGCCCAATAGAAAGCAAAAATTTATAAAATAACACATCTCCAAATTGAACTACATAATACTTTTTTTCACCACCTACATTTCGAGACTTACGACCTATTATATTGTTTAAACTAAGTACTTCTTTATATATAGAAACTAACTCATAATCTTTTGATGTAAAGAAAATTTTTCTTCCATCTGAAGATAAGTTTCCATCAGTGGCAATAAGTCCTATTATATATGCAAAATTTGGTGACCACTCAATTTTTACTTTTCCTAGAGGTTTCATACCTTAATATTATAGCATACTAAGGCATATAGTGTATACCAGTTTCACCACGTCGGCTTAAAGTAAAAAGACTCTATCATAGAATAAAGTTTTTTTCAATATTAAGAAGTTATCCCCAAGGACTTTAGAAAAACTTTATCTTTGTTTTTGTATACTAGAAAGTAGCAAAAAATGGTGTGGGCGCTGCTCCCCTTTCTTGCTCCATCCCTGGTGGATAGGAATAAAAAAAATCCTGATTTTCATCAGGATTTTTTTGTACAAAAGACTTAGACTTCAATAACTACAGGCAACACCATAGGACGTTTTTCTGTTTTTGTAAACAAAAATTGTCCAACTTTATCACGCAAATCATTTTTGATTTGATTTGTATCTGCCCATGTCTGAGGATTTGACTCTTCCACCATTTTTTTCACTTTGATACGAAGATCCTCAATCAATTTTTTGTTATCTTTCAAGAATACAAAACCACGAGAAATAATATCTGGATTTTGGAGCAATTTACCAGTCTTTGAATCAACAGTGGCAATCACAACCACCATTCCATCTTCTGCAAGTACCTGACGATCACGAAGTACCACGTGCTGCATATCACTCACGCCAAGTCCATCCACAAATACATAGTCGGATGGAGCTTTTTGTGCCATCACACGAATACTTGTTTTGTCCATTTCAATAATACTTCCATTGTCCGGCACTACGATATTTTCACTTTTAAATCCAATTCCCAAAGCAACATTGCGTGCTTCTTTCAAGAAAAAGTGATTTCCATACACTGGAATATAATAATCCGGTGCAGTTTGGGTGATCATATCTCGAATATCCTGACGTGTTGAATGTCCTGATACGTGCACATCCATAATATCACCGTGAATAACATGATCACACTGACGATAGATAGCATCTTTGAGACGCTGCACAGAGCGTTCGTTTCCAGGAATAATTGATGAAGAAAAAATCACGGTATCACTTGCCTTGAGACGAAGCTGACGATGTTCTTTGTTGATAATACGTGAGAGCACTGCATTTTGTTCACCTTGCGCTCCTGTACAGACAACAACAATTTGGTTATCTGGGTAATCATGAATTTTATCGATATCAATCAGGACTCCTTTTGGTGTTTTGATATACCCAAGTTCTTTGGCAATTTCAATATTCATCTTCATGCTGTAACCATCAAGAGCAACTTTCTTACCAATTTTTTCCGCAGCATAAATAATCCACTTCACACGTTCAACCTGTGAAGAGAAAGTTCCAATAACAATACGTCCAGGAGCACTTTCAAGAATCGTATACAAATTTTTATACATTTCTTCGTAGGTTCCATGACGTTTATCGTTGATAGCACCAAGACTTTCAAGCATCAATGCTGTTGGACGAGCCAAACCTTGGGCCAATTGTTCATAACGAAGATTGGTATTTCCTTCGGCATCACGTTCCATCGTCCAATCCCCCGCATGAATCACTGATCCTGCTGGAGTTTCAATCGTCACACCCATTGAATCCATAATCGAATGTTCTACTTGAAAAAATCCAACCGTGAATTCACCCAAGCGAATTTTATCATTCAAATTTGCTACACGAATACACTTCAGACGTTTACTACTTCCCTTTTCATAATCTTCTTGCTTGTGTTTTACCAAAGCAAGTGTCAAATCACGAGAAATAATAGGAGGATAATTCAATTTTTCAAGCAAAAATGGTGCAGCACCAATATGATCAAGGTGACCATGTGTAAAAATAACTCCACGAACACGCTTTTCTTTTCCTTCAAGGTATTTGATATTTGGAATAATATAATCAATTCCAGGCATGTCTTCTTCTGGAAATTGAAGACCCATATCAAGAATAATAATATCTTCTTTATATTCAAAAATTGTCATGTTACGACCTACTTCTTCACAACCTCCAATAGGAATAATTTTGAAGGCTCCACTATTTGAAATAGCTGGCGCTACTTTTGGAGGCAGTGGCATCACTGGCCCCATGTAATTTGTTTTGCGATTTTTGAAATAAGAATTTCGATCGCCTCGTGGTTGTGCTGTAAATCCACGATTTTGTGGAGAGCTTCCTCCTGGAGCTGCAGTCGTAGCTGTTTTTTTGTATCCAAAATTTGTCCGAGTTGCCGCAGGACCTGAAACGACAGGTCGACTCATTGGTCGAAGTGCTGGACGCGCCACAGGCATTGCACCAACAGGTGCATCCATCATTTTTGAATTTGGATTTGTACCGTATTGACGCACGGTTCGACGGAAGACTTTCGGTCTACTTTGTGATGTTTGTTCCATCATATATACACGTTAATTTGCGTAAAGTATACGCACATAAAAATTAGTTTTGTCTTTAAAAATGCCACGTGAATATTGTATTTTTATGAAACGAATAAAAACAAATTCACGTATTTCTAAAAACAAAAGAATATTAAAAATAAAGACTCATATATCCCTAGTGGAGAAGAAAGAGATATAAAAAGAAGTTACTATGTGCCTCGAGGGAGATTCGAACTCCCAAGTCCTTGCGAACGCTCGCACCTGAAGCGAGTGCGTCTACCAATTTCGCCATCGAGGCTTCTACGCTTTACCTTTGTATCTTATTTTTTCCAAACACGTTTCGTATTAATATACCAATTCACAGCACCACTCAAACGATCTGAAGGCTCTGTAATACGAAGCATATGAATCCCTTTTACTTTATCCTCAACCACATAATGATATTGTGGTGAATACAAAAATATTGCAGGGATATCTTGTAAAATTTTATCCTCAAACTGTCTATACAAAGTGATTAAATCATCTGCTTTGTCAGTTATACGAATTTTTTCCAAAATTTCATCCGCTGCTTTATTATTATATTGTGATAAATTCAATCCCGGATAATTTGCCTGTGATGAGTGCCAAAATGGATATTGATCAGGATCACTTCCGAGTAATACTCCATACAAAAGCACATCATATTTACGATCCTTCAAAATATCTCGAGATAAAGATTTTGAACTCACATAACTCACATTTGTTTTTATTCCTACTTCTTGCCAAAATCCAGCAATAAGCTCCGCAGCTTTGTGATATTCAGCAGTATCTACTGTCAACAAATCAATAGAAATAATTTCTGTTCCTTTTTTGGCCTTTCGAAAAAATGTTTGTGCACCAGAAAATTCTTCTTTTAGAGTATCATCCACAAACTGAAGCATTTCTGTAGAACTACTTGTCACACTCGAAAGAGTGCTTGTCGTCCCAGTTACCACAGGATTTGCTTCGAGCCATTCTTTTTGTAATTCTACTTTTCGTTTTTCTTTATATTCATCGGCATTCATACGAACTGTATATTTATCCAAAAGAGCATTTGCTTCGTCGAGTGAATACCCAAGCGTTCCTGTCGCAGTACTGAGATATCCCGGATAACCTGGTAAAATAGGCCCAAAAATACTTGCAGCATCACCCTTTTGTGTATCTTTAATGATTTTTTCTTTATCTACTGCTTCAGCAAGAGCTCGTCGAATATCTTTTTCTGCAAAAAAACTTTGTCTTTTCTGATTAAAAAATAAAGCAGTATATTGTGGAAGCAAAGGATTATAGAGCGTAACATATTTACGATCCGCTTTATCTTTCAAACTAATAGGAACAAAATTGACACCATCAATACTTTGTTCACGCAAAGCTTCAATAGCAGACGAAGCAGAATCACTTCCATCATAAGACGCAAAAAAACGAAATATAATGTGATTCAAATACGCAGGTCTTTGATAATAACGATCAAAACGTTCTACTGAATATTCAGAAATATACCCTGTTTTATCACTTACAAGACGAGAAAATTTAAAAGGACCAGTACCAATTGGACGTAGATTTGTACGCGCCAAACGAATTTGTTCAACTGGAATATCACCCCAAACATGTTCGGGCAAAATTCCAAGCGTCAAACTCGAAGGAAATGGAGTATAGACCTCGGGTAAAGTAAATTGTATTGTATAATCATCAACCAGGTTTACTTTTACCCCTTGAAAACTCACGGCCAAAGGACTATTTACTGTACGATTTTGAATCAAATCAAAAGTGAATGCAACATCTTTACTGGTAAAAGCTTCACCATCATGCCATACCACATTTTTTTTAAGTACAAATGTATATGTTTTTTTGTCATCGCTCAAAGAAAAACTTTCAGCAAGATCTGTGACCAAATTTCCATTTTCATCAACCCTCAAAAGACTCGAATAGACAAGACGTGTAATATCTTTATCCACATCATTTAAACTTGCAAACAAAGGATTAACAAGAGCAGGTGCACCAACCATTCCTTCAATATAATCCCCACCTTGTGCCGCCACAAGCGTTGTTCGACTCGCATAGAGACTCAGAGCAAACCAAACAACTCCCACAATCAATCCAAGCAATGCGAATTGATATATTTTCTGTTCTTTTGAATTCAAAAATTTTTTAAAATACTTTAGTTGTGTCAAATGTGGATAGGGCTGATTTCTGACAGAACGAAGCATGGCAAGATCAAGAGACGAAGAAACAAGCGGCTTTGGGCCAGTCTTTTTCGAAAACAATTTTTTCCACAAACGAACAAAAAACATTTTCACAAATGATGAAGCTAAAATAAGGGTTTTGATAACCCATCACTAAAGGTAAAAGTAAATAACTTTTATTTAATGATAATGAAGCTAATACCGAGTCCGAAGAAAATAATCGAAAGAATGATAGTCGCTTTATAGAGAAACAAATCAACACCACGACGGGTAGAGACAATTCCACCAGCACCAGGACCACCCATACTTGCACCAATTCCAGAACCTTTTTGTTGAAGGAGAATGGCAATAATAAGCAGTACTGCGAGAACCATTTGAACAATCTGAAGAGCTTTGAGAAGCATATATATAGACATTAGTAAAGTGTAGTATACCTGAGTTTCTAGAAAATTGCAAGCCTTTTAGCATTTTTTGTCCCAACCTAGCCCCCCTGCTCTGCAAAACCTTTAAATTTTAAAAGCTTTGCGGAACGGCAGAGGGGTGGCGGACGGCAACGCGGCGTCCGGTTGGTGGGAGAACAACCACGGTGTGTCAGAAGGGCGGCCGCGTGCCACCGCAGCCACTGGGGCATGTGGCGTCGCGGTAAGAAATGTCGATCTTGTGGCAGGAGGAGCAATCCCACAGCTCCCCCTTCTTGAACCACTTGCCCACCTTTGCGGAGGGGGCAGCAACTGGCTTGGGCGGGGACGGCGCGATGGGCTTGGGCGGGGACGGCACGTGGCAAAGCCACTTCTTGTCCATAACGCCCGGACGGGCGTTCACCCGCTGCTTCAGCCGAAAGTGACTACCCTCACCCGGGGCCACAGGCTTCTTGCAGCGCTCACAGATGATCGAAGCAGGAGGTGTAATCGTGGGAGCAGGCGCCTCCTCGACCGTCTCCATCACGACCACCACAGCCTCCGACGGAGGCGGAATGACACGAGCCAGCTTGCTCAGCAGCCCGCAGTTACCATGATCGCGCAACACCTCACCGAGCTTCATCGGCCGGCGGCAATGCGGACAGAGTCCGGGCTGGCAAGGGTGAACGAGGACCCCCGTCTGAGGATCGCGGACCTCGTGACGGGCCTCCGCACCAGCGGAGATCTTGCCCTTGCATGCCCGGCAGTCTCGACCACCAGCACCACGGTGATGGGCGGTGGCACGAGTACGCCCTCCTCGCGTAGCCTGACGACGCCGTTTGGTCTCCTGTTCTTTCTTTTTCTTTTCTTCTCGATTACCCATTCGACCTCCCTTCTTTGCCATGAGTGGCGGTTGGTCTAACTCGACAGTTTACTCAAAAACTTCACAAAGTCAAGCTTTTTTCACCCACAGCTGTGGATTATTGACAAATTCTCCCCTGTCTGCTATACTCCTCTTACTTTATTATTGTCTTTCTCGAGCAAGCCATGAAACTCTTCATGGGAAGCCTCAGAACCATTTCTATGAAAAAAGAAACTCATCCAAAGGTAAATAACGTTATTTTCCTCGACACTTCATGTGGCGCAGAATTTTTTGGTACTTCAACCCTCCACTCAAAAGAAACAAAAACTGTTGACGGAGTTGAATACATGGTTCTCCACATCGAAATTTCTTCTGCTTCACACCCATTCTATACAGGAAAACAAATCCTTGTAGATACTGCACGTCGTATCGAAAAATTTGCAGAACGTACAGAAAAAGTAGCCGCAAAAGCAGAAACTCGCAAAGGAAAAACAGCAAAACATGCAGCAAAAACAGCCGCTCGAAAAGCAAAAATGACAAACGTCGAAGCCGCTCAGTAGCTATAGCAAAACAAAAGCAGTTCCCTCTTCGGGCTGCTTTTTTGTTTTATCATTATCCTGTACAATAGTCCTATGATCGAAAAATATATTGAACTCAAAAACAAATACCTCTCTCTTGAATCTGATTTACAAAATCCAGATGTTTTAAATGATGCAAAAAAACTCAAGGATATCTCAAGTGAATACTCCGAGATCAAACCCCTTGCAGAAAAAATTATAGAACTCGAACTTGTAGAAAAACATATTACAGATGCCAAGGAGTTAATCACAGGCAATGACGAAAGCATGAAAGAACTCGCCCAAATGGAACTCGACGAGCTCACAGAAAAAAAATCCAAACTCGAAGAAGAACTCGCTATCATGACTCGCCCAACAGATCCAATGGACAAAAAAGATGTTATTGTGGAAATTCGTGCCGGAGCAGGTGGAGACGAAGCAGCACTTTTTGCAGGAGACCTCATGCGTATGTATATGAAATATGCCGATGCATTGGGATGGAAAACCGGCCTTATCGACGAACACCAAATCGGAATTGGCGGATACAAAGAAGTTATTTTCACCATGAGTGGACACAATGTCTACCGTGATATGAAATACGAAATGGGTGTGCACCGTGTACAACGCGTTCCAGAAACAGAAAAAACCGGACGTATCCATACATCTACTGCATCAGTAGCAGTATTACCAGAAATTGAAGAAACAGAAATGGAAATTAAAGAATCAGATCTTCGTATCGATATTTTTTGTTCTGGTGGAGCTGGTGGACAAAGTGTCAACACAACCAAAAGTGCAGTGCGCATTGTGCATATTCCAACAGGCCTTATTGTACAGTGTCAAGACGAACGATCACAGGTTCAAAACAAAGCAAAAGCCATGGACGTACTTCGCGCGCGCCTCTACGAAATGGACCAAGAAAAAAAACGCAGCGAACTCGAACAAAAACGCAAAAGCCAAATTGGAACGGGCGATCGCAGTGAAAAAATCCGCACTTACAACTACCCACAAGACCGCATCACAGATCACCGTATTCACGAAAGCTGGAACAATATCCCAACCATTATGAATGGCGAGGTCGGCAAAATTATCGAAGCCCTCCGCGAAGCCGACTATAAACAAATGGATGGTGAATAAATGTGAGCATTTTTTCTCTTCTCAAAATTGCAATTCAAAAAATCGACCGATTTGATGCCGAGCTTCTTTTGGCCTTTATACTCAAACAATCTCGTGAATATATTGTTAGCTACCCAGAAAAAAAAGTTTCTTTTTTTCAAAAATACAAATTTCTCTCTCTTGTAAAAAAACGCGCTTCTGGAATTCCACTTGCCTACATCACAGGGCACAAAGATTTTTTTGGCCTTGATTTTTTCGTCAACAAATATACTCTTGTCCCACGCCCTGATACAGAAATTCTTGTTGAAAAAGTTTTAGAAAAAATAAAAAATAATCCAACAAATATTCTTATCGATATTGGCACAGGCTCTGGATGCATCCCAATATCAATCGCAAAAAACACAAAGCAAACCATTCAAATTTTTGCCACAGATATTTCTGGGCAAGCACTGAAAATTGCAAAACAAAATGCGCAAAAACACAATGCCACCATTACATTTTTACAAGGCAGTCTTCTTGAAGAAAAAATACAAAAAAATATTTCTCTTCAAAATAAAAATATAATCATCACTGCCAATCTCCCCTATCTCACACAAGAACAATTCAACACAGAAAAATCAATTCAACGCGAACCACACTCTGCCCTCGTTGCAGACGACGCTGGACTTGCTCTCTACAAAGAGCTTCTCACACAAATGCAACAAAATAATATTACTGGAATTTTCTTTTTTGAAATAGATCCATCACAAACTCAAATACTTTCTGAGTATATTACAAAAACTTTTCCAGACTCAAAAATTCAAATTATAAAAGATTTGTGTGGACGCGAACGTGTGGTACAATGGTCCATATAACTCTTTTTTATGTCAGAAACAAGCAAAGATATTCTCAGGTTTTATCACGAAATTGGTGATCGAAATGTTCTTCAGTATTGGAGAAATACTGTTCCAAGCGATGTACGAAAAATTTGGATTCGCTCATTTGTAAATGATGTAGCAAAAGATAAAATCCTTTCTCCAAAATACCAAGCTCTTTTTGAATCGACTCTGTCTGAGGCGACAATTACCAAATTGCGTGATATGGATCAAGCAATCGAAAACTATCAAACTCAGGTTGATAACCTAGCAAAACAAGCTGAACCTTTGGATGAAAATAGCGATGAACGTTTTCAAATTGAAAGCCAAATATACAGATTAGACGAAAGCATTCACGAAATTAAGATGACTCAACATATACTGGTCAAAAACTCTATTACTCCAGCAGCACTCGAGGCTTTTGCAAAGGCATATTTTACAGGATACCAAACAGATCCAGAAAAACAAAAAGACTTCGAACAAGTCCAAAACGAAGCAGGAAGTCTGCTTGCACAGGCTCTTTCTACAACACTTCCTGAAATAGATGTCGTTGTCCTCGCAGGATCTGGGGCTATAGGCAAACGACCCGAGGGGCACACAAGTCAACAAGACCTGGATTTTTTCTTTTTACCAAAAACAGCTCTCGACAAAAGGACTCTTGAAGAATATCACAAATTTTTATATTATATTTTTTTAATCATCGAAAAACAAGACCCAACAAAGAATTTACAAGATCCACAAATATCGTTTTCCAAAGAAGAAATTGAACGTTTTTCAAGACAAATTCCACAGTGGCAGCATGTTATCGAGTTTTTTCAGCAACATGAAATTATACCCGACCTTCGTATAGCAGACACAGGGAGTGACGAAAACGAGGCCTGGGTTGGCGATTGGCATAAACTCGCAGGACCTCACACTATACTCGCCCGCCTATCTCCAGAAGCAGATGTCACATACAAAAAGTTTTTGGATC
>JBPOIO010000044.1:0-9472 GCA_052034405.1 Candidatus Magasanikiibacteriota bacterium
TTTTCCTTGTATATCCGCAGGCAAACTCCAACGTTGCAATTTTTGCCAATTTTCTGAGTAAATAGTTATTTGATTCGTTCCTTGAAACATGCGCATGGTCAAATACTGCGTTTCACCATTATTTTTAAAGGTCTTCAAAAGACTTATTTTTCGTAAAAAAGATTTGTTCGAACTCGTCACTTGTTTATCAGGTGAAATAGTTTCTAAAAGACCAGTACTACTGTCAAACAAATGAAGTGATTGAATCACGCGTGCTGTTGGCAAGTGATCCACAGCATATTTCACAGCTTTGTCTACTTGAAGAAGTCCAAAACCAAAAAGATTCTGATACACAACTTCATCTTGTGGTGGAGTTTTATGAGTTGATTTGAGCAATGCCTGATAAATTTGTGGGGCTTTCCAATCTGGTTCTACAGCCTTAATCAGAGCAGCCGCCCCACTTACAAGAGGTGTCGCAAATGAAGTCCCATTCCAACCATCACCCCACTCTTTTTTCAATCCTTCACTTGGTTCATAACGAAGTAAACTTCCCATATCAACACCTGGGGCCGTAATATCAACACAATCAGAGCCATAATTTGAAAAATCTGCCAAACGATGCGTTTTGTCTATAGCACTCACTCCCAATACTTTTTGTTTTTCTGGACCAGCTCCAGCGTCACTACAGGCTGGATACAAAGGTGCATCGTTGAGATCCCCCGAATTATTCCCCGCAGCCGCGACAATCACAACTCCACGTTTATAAGCGTAATCAATTGCTTTATCGAAATCTGGACTATTTGTGCCAACAGCACTAATATTTATAATATCGGCACCATTGTTTACAGCATACAAGACAGCTTCGGCAAGCGGTGTATAGTCCCCCGCACCAGTATTTCCCAGCACCTTCAAATTCATCAGACGAACCTTCCAATTGATTCCTGCACCGTCTCTTTTATTATTTCCTACTGCACCAATAAGGCCAGCAACCAAAGTCGCATGATGAAAAAATCCCTGATCTTTTTCTTCAGAAGAAAGCCCTGAAACATCCGGTGTGGGATTATTGTTCCCTTTTTTTTCGTCGCCCCGAATTTTTCCATCTCCATTGATATCAACTGCCACAAAATTCCATCCTTCGACATCGTCAATATACCCGTTTTTATCGTCGTCAATATTATTTTTTGGAATTTCTTTTGTATTTTTCCAGACGTTTTCTTTTAAATCTGGATGGTTGCTATCAAATCCATTGTCAACAACGGCAACGACAACACTCTGCGAGCCGGTACTCAAGTCCCACGCAGCATACGCACCAATATCTTTGAAAGCCCACTGCAATACTTTTGGATCATTTGGAGTCTGGGCAAAGACAAAATTCGGGGTCAGATTCCCTATCAAAAAAACACAGACCCACACCAAAAGAAAACTTTTTTTCATGTATTTGTATTTAAATTTACAGAGGGCGCAGTACGCTTCCATGGTACATATTTGGCGTAAACTGAATCTTGACATCAGTCGAAGAAAAAATTGAACGTCGAGGAAGAACAAACGCAAATGGAGTACGACTTATAAAAGTTGTCGGAGCATTGTAGGTTTTGAATGTTGACTCAGAAATACCTCCGGCATACTCTGGAGTATATTGATAATACCAACTTGATTTATTTGCTCCAACAGTCTGAAACAATGTGCCGACAGGAAGTGTATAACTTCCTTCTGGGAGTGTTGTCAAAATTTGAGAAGAAACAGGTGAAAGTCCCTTGCGTACTTCTTGTGAGTCTGAAGTTCCATTACTATTGGTATCCTTTTTGAGAGGATCACTAAACCAGGCATAAATTTCTTCGTAGTCACTCACACCATCCCGATCAGTATCAGCCCGGTTATCTGATGTACTATACAGATCCTCCATATCTACAGGAACACCATCTTGGTCACGATCTTCAGAGTCTTCGTATGGAGTAATATCCGAAACTCGATAAAAATTGCGTTGAATATCACTCAGCTCAACAATACGTCTTTGCCATGTATCACCATAAAATATAAAAGCTTCGGTCTCAGAACGGAGTGGTCGCAAACGACACCCTGGTTCGACAGCATAGATACGTGGTGAATGAGAAAATTTCACAAGCCATGTCCCTGCACGTAAGCAAACGGCAGAACCAATTGAGTATTCTTGAATTTTTGCATCACTCACATAGACTACTTTTGAAAAATCTTTGTACCATGAATGATATGTTGCAAGATCAAGAAACGGATGCATTTTTCCGTCCAATCCAAGGTAATACAATGTTTCTGACTGCCCTTTGATGACTGTTTCTTCGGGGATATAACGAGCAGGTTCTGTATATTGTATCGAATGAGAAAGTATATGAGTTTTATTTGAAACGTCAGTAAATTTTACAAAAACAGTTTTTTTACCAGTACCCGATGTCAAAGTCCAGGTTAAATTTTCTTCTGGAGTAAAACTTTCTGCATCAGAAAAATTAGAATTATTACTAATTTGAATACTTTCTATTCCGGCACTAAGATTGAAGTGAAGCTCTACAGAACGAGTGTTCGCGATTTCATCTCCATCGTTTATTTCAAAATCACTTTTAAATGTTGCAGGTGGAGTCAAATATATATTGACATGACTCACAGATGACTCTTTTCCACGACTATCGCGAAATTTTATATAGATTTTTTTTGATCCAGAACCATAATTGAGATACCAGGTCTTTTGCTGAACAACTTTTTCCCATGAGACATCGGTGAATTTTTCGTCATTACTAATTTTCATGAGTCGCGAGTCTTTTGGGGCATGTATCTTGAGGGTCACCCGACGAGTAGCAGTACGAGTATGACCATTGTTGACATTCAAAGGTGCAACAGTCGCCGCCCAAACCGAACCAGTCACGAAACAAAATGAAAACACAAAAAATATTGCCACCCATCGAAAAGTTTGATTTTTTCTCATATTTATGATATAAATAGACACGTATTTAGTATACAATAAAAAGCTATAAAAGACAATTTATACTATGAAACTGGTTTACCGAATAAAACAAGCAGTTCTTATTTTTGGAGATTTCATCTCTTTTGCTCTCAGTTTTTGTCTCACACTGACAATCCGTTATTGGCATACTCCTGATTTGTCAACAATACTGGCCCATACAGGACTTTATACTGGCCTCTTTTTTTGTTGGATCGTTATAAACTACATCAATGGTCTTTATGACCTGAGTGGACGTATTGTTCGAGGAAATTTGTATCGACGTATTGCAGAGACAGCTTTTATTATACTCATTTTTAGTATCATTTATTTTTATTTGATACCAAACGCAGATATTACTCCAAAACGCATTTTATTTTTAAATGTGATTATTGGATATAGTGTCATGTCGCTGTGGCGAATGCTTTTCAATAAATATATTGGCTCACAAAAACTCCGTACAAACGTCATTTTTGTTGGAATTACAGCAGAATCACAAAATTTAATGGATTTTATTCTCCACCATCCACAAAGTGGTTACCATATTGTTTCTGTTATTGACCTTGATAAAACACTCAAAAATCATGAAAATGAATTTGCTGTATATCACGAACTCAAATCACTCCGCCCTGCAATTACGGCTTACCAGGCACAACTTGTAGTGATTGCACCACATCTTCAACATGACGAAGAGGCCTTGCGAGAACTCTACGAACTTCTTTTTTGGTCAGTTGAGATTGTAAATGCAACCTCTTTTTATGAAAATATTACCGGCCGAATTCCACCAGCAACATTTTCTGAAGGATGGTTTCTCGAACATATTCATACACGTGTAAATCCCTTGTATGAAAAATGGCGTACGGTGCTCGACTATTTTGCTGGTATTTGTATGGGGCTTGTCTTTGTCACCCTCGGATCACTTCTTGCCCTGGCCATTCGTGTTTCTTCACCTGGGCCTATTTTTATTCGACAAAAGCGAGTTGGACTCAATGGTGAAGTGTTTACACTCTATAAATTTCGCTCTATGTATGCACTTTCAGCCGATGGAAGTGCTGAGGTTGCAGGAGTTGAATTTGCAAAAAAAGAAGACAAACGTATTACGCCACTTGGAAAGTTTTTACGCAAAACACGCCTTGACGAACTACCACAATGTATCAACTTGATGAAACGTGACGTAACACTCATTGGGCCACGACCAGAGCGCCCAGAAATAGTGGAACAACTCACCCTGCAAATGCCATTTTACCCACTACGCCATGTTGTACGACCAGGACTTGCGGGTTGGGCAGTGCTCCACCAAAATTATACTGATACTATTGAAAAATCTCTTGAAAAACTGCAGTATGATTTGTATTATATAAAAAATCGATCGTTCTTGCTTGATATTTCTATTTTGCTTCGTACCGTGAATGTGGTGCTACGTTTGATGGGACAATAATATGTTAACACTGACCCTCCAAAAAGCAACGCTACAAGATGTTGATATTATTTGGGATATTGTCCAAACATGTTCTCGTGCACTTGTTGCAAAAGGATTCCATAACTGGACACGATACACCAAAGAAAAAATTGAGAATTCATTTGAAAACTCAGAAGTATATATACTGATCGAAAATGAACGAGCCATTGGGACGGTTACAGTATCGGAAAAGACTCCATCATATTATACCAAGGAAGATATGAATCACTGGGCAGATAAAACAGCTCATGCCCTGTACTTTACAACACTGGCAATAGTCCCGAGTGAACAAGGGAAAGGATATGGAAGTAAACTCATTGAATTTGCAGAAGAAGCATGTAAAAAAGAAAATATTCCATATCTTCGAATGACTTCCCTCTACGAGAATACGGACTTAACAAACTATTATACAAAAAAAGGATTTGAAAAAGTTCAAACCAGACTGGTCGAAGCACTCAACTTAACCCTAAACTTTTACGAAAAGAAAATTTAAAAAACCATCGGTCTTCACCGGTGGTTTTAATTTTTAGTTTGCGAAGTTAAATATTTTTACTTCCTTAATCAATCTTTTTGTTAAGGCATCACGTTCAACTTCAAGTTCACAGTGGGATTGGAGATTGATCCAAAATTCAGCCGACATATTGAAATATCGGGCAAGACGAAGCGCTGTGTCTGCACTTATTGCACGTTCTCCTTTTACAATTTCGTTAATTCTTCGCGGTGGTACTGAAATATCTTTGGCAATACGATATTGGCTCAGGCCCATTGGTTTCAAAAAATCTTGTTCTAAAATCTCTCCGGGATGAATTGGTTTTAATTTTCTTTTATTCATAAAATGAAAGTATTTCCGTTTTAACCCTTTCTACATGATATTTTATTTCGCGACGAGTGATTACTTCTTGGTCTCCTTTATAATAAAGTACAATTGGGGTAATAATATCTTCAGTTTTTAAAAGTAAAATGATAAGACGAAAAGAATTTCTTTTCCCTTTTTTAAGGTTTGAGTTCGCAAATCGAACCTTATATGCACCTTCCCCTAAGTGAACATGTTGATTTGGGTCAAAAGTTTCGAGACAAACTATTAACTCCTCCAAAAAAAATCCATACTTTTTTAAGTACTTCTTTATCTGTGACTTAAAATATTTGGATATAACAATGGAATACATACCATATTAAATATCAGAAAGTTGTTCTCGAAGAGAAGGAATTTTTTTATTTTTATAAACTTTACGAATAGTATTTTTCAACGCACGGACAGTGCCCTCAAACTCTTCTTGAGAAATATCAGTTCCTCGAAGATTTTGAATATAATTCAAAGCAGCAAAGCGAAAAAACTCTGCTTTACTAGTAAAACCCTCTTTTTTAATAACCTGATTTACCTTCTGCTCCAGAGGCTTTGTAAGAGTAAAATTGATAACTGACATAGTATGAATTTAATATAACTTATATATTGATATCATACATCACTATTTAACCTTTGTCAAGGTGTCTAGAGGTCTTTTAATTCAAGATATTTATTGAGATCAATCTCAGTAAGATAATAAATATTTTCTTTACTACCCCGAAAAAGAAATGCTCCATTTTCATAAACATTTAAAAGTGGCGAAATACTCGCACAACACTGTGTAGTGGGGATAGAATCAAAGGCCTCAGATATTTTTTGACCATTGAAAAAAATATAGTGTTTATCCCCCTCAGTAACCACGAAACCTATTGTATCTTTGTATGAAAAAAGATACTGACTGCCTTCAACTGTATATTCTTCATTCAGGGTTTTTCCATCGTAAAAGATATTCATTCGTGAATTTATTTCTTTTTCCCCATTATATTTACAAGTACCCTCCACATAGGAAATCGCAAGCTTGCCATTTATTTTTCGAACATCTTGGATAGGCCCCTCTGCTCCAAAACACATGGGCTTTTGAAAAAGAACTTTTCCATTCAACTGCACAGCAAATTCTTCAGGAATATTATCAGTCGGATTTGCAAATTTGACTCCAACAAGCTCATAGGTTTCATTCCCAATGATATATTTTGTAACAACATTTCTTTTTACTTCTTCATTAGTAAGATCCCAACTTTTTACAGCAGATTCAAAAGATTTTACTTCTACACTTTTTTCAGACATGAGATCGTATTTTTTCTTCACATCTTGTATGAGTTTTTCTGTATACATCCAATATTCACTTTCATTTTGAGAAGGAGGAATGGCAAAAGAAAAGCTATTATGACTTGGGATACTTTCAATATTTAAAAATCCACAACCAGACAAAAAAAGTGAAAACGCAAAAACTATAGCAAGATACTTTTTATTCATATGTGTACATTAATCTTTCAAAAATCGTTTGAGATACTGCCCCGTATAACTTTTTGCTGTACGAGCAACTTGTTCAGGAGTTCCACAGGTCACGAGCTCTCCCCCTTTGTCGCCACCTTCTGGTCCAAGATCAATAATCCAATCTGCACATTTGATCAGGTCGAGATTGTGTTCAATAATCATGACAGTATTGCCCTGCGACGTGAGGCGTTGTAAAACATCCACGAGTTTGCGAACATCTTCGTAATGAAGACCGGTTGTTGGTTCGTCGAGCAAATACAGTGTTCGTGTCGTGCCACGTTTTGCCAATTCTTTTGACAACTTGATACGCTGCGCCTCTCCACCAGAGAGCGTGGTTGCAGATTGTCCCAGCGTGAGATAATCAAGTCCAACTTGATTCAAAATTTTGAGTTTATCGTTGATCAGTGGAACATCTGCAAAACATTCTTCGGCATCTTCAATGGTCATGTTCAAAATATCAGAAATATTTTTTCCTTTGTAATGCACTTGCAAAGTTTCGGCGGTAAAACGTTTTCCTTTACAGACTTCACAAATAATCTCCACACTTGGCAAAAAATGCATTTCAATCTCGAGACTTCCTCGTCCTTCACAATTTTCACAGCGTCCACCAGGACGATTGAAACTAAAACGTCCGACTTTGTAACCACGAATACGGGCCTCTGGAGTCGATGCAAAAATTTCACGAATCACATCAAATGCCTTGGTATAGGTTGCAGGATTACTACGTGGAGTTCGGCCAATAGAACCCTGATCAATCTCGACAATCTTATCAATATATTCAAGCCCCACAATTCCCTTGTTTGCTCCAACAGTATATTTGGTATGATTGAGTTTATTGGAAACAGCACGATACAGCACATTGTTCATGAGCGTTGATTTTCCAGATCCAGAAACCCCCGTCAAACATACCATACGACGAAGTGGAATTTCTACAGTAATATCTTTCAAATTATTTTCTGTCACCCCTTTCAATTTTATCTTTGGGGTATCGGCGTCGACTTTACGACGCGTCTCAGGAATTTCAATTTTTGTTTCGCCACGCAAATATTTTCCTGTTAAAGATTTTTTGGCATCACCAAGTGTCATACAATGAGCCATATCCGCACTTGACTTACCCTTGTGTTTTTCACCACTCAAAAGTTCCGCAAGCGGACCAGAATACACCACATCTCCTCCGTGCTTTCCAGCCCCAGGCCCAATATCTACCACCCAATCACTCACGAGAATTGTGTCTTCGTCATGTTCTACGACAATAATAGTGTTTCCAATATCACAAAGATTTCGCAGGGTTGCAACCAGTCGATCGTTATCCCTTTGGTGCAAGCCAATAGTTGGCTCATCAAGCACATACATTGCACCCACCAATTTTTGACCAACTTGTGATGCCAGACGTATACGCTGCGCCTCTCCACCAGAAAGTGTCCCCGCCCGGCGATTGAGAGATAAATAATGCAAACCAACATTCAACATAAACTGCAGACGATTGAGAATTTCACGCATTGCTGCCCCGACAATCTCTTGTTCACGAGCTGACAATTTATCATCAATATGCAAAAAGAAATCTACGGCTTCGGAAATACTCATACCAGTCACTTCCCAAATATTTTTTTCTGCAATTTTTACTGCGAGTGCATTTTCATTGAGACGTTTTCCCCCACACTTTGGACAGAGTACTTCACTAAAAATTTCTTCGGTTCCAAGCCCAGTACACGCCGCACAGTATCCATATGGACTATTGAAACTAAAAAGACGCGGTTCAATCTCGGGAAAACTATAGCCATCGTTTGGACATGAATATTCAGTACTGAGAAGCGTCTCAACCCCATCTGGATAAATGATACCCAAAAGACCGTTTGAAAGCTCTACAGCGTTTTCCACAGCCTCTGTGACACGCTGCAAGTGTTCCTTGGGAGAAGTAAATTCTTCGTTCGTCGCTGGAATTTTGTCAACGACAATTTCAATCGTATGTTTTTTATTTTTATCAAGCACAATTCGATCACGCAAACTTTGCATCTTTCCATCCACTCGTACTTCGAGATAACCACTATTGTACATATCATAGAGCATCTGGTAATACTCACCTTTTCGACCGCGCACAACAGGAGAGAGGATAATCAAATCCCCTGATTTTGTTTTTTTCGTACTGGGTGCAGGTTTATACTCCAGCAACTTTTCTACCATTTGATCCACACTCATCTTTTCAATTTTGGTTCCACAGACAGGACAATGAGGATGCCCAATACGCGCAAACAAAATACGCAGATAGTCATAAATTTCGGTAATGGTCGCCACAATAGAACGAGGATTGGCAGAATGCGCTTTTTGATCAATAGAAATAGCCGGTGAAAGACCTTCGATTTCATCCACATCTGGTTTTTGCATACCACCCAAAAACTGACGGGCATAGGCAGAAAGACTCTCAATATAGCGACGTTGTCCCTCAGCAAAGATCGTATCAAACGCCAAACTCGACTTGCCACTTCCTGACAAACCAGTAAATACAATCATTTTATTGCGAGGCAGCTCGAGCGAGATATTTTTGAGATTATGCTCACGAGCACCTTTGATAACAATTTTTTCTTGCATATAATATATACTTATTAGAGACTTGTATTATCTAACAGAATGAGCGTTCTGTCAATAATGCCCTTGTAAAAGAAATAGTCCCTTGCTATACTAAAATAAATGCTATTATTTTTAACGTTATTGTTATGAATCAAAAATCTTTGGT
>JBPOIO010000049.1:0-24268 GCA_052034405.1 Candidatus Magasanikiibacteriota bacterium
ACTGCAGGTTTTCCCGAGGGACTTACAGAATCGCGTACCTTTGGTGTGGTAACTTTTTTGGCAAAAAGTGTTGGAACTGCCAATATACAAATGGGTCTTGATTCTTTAATTTTGGATGAAAATAATAAAAATGTATTTCAAAATGGCTCATCGGTTCAGATTATTATAGATCCGGCTCCAAAGACAAGCCCTACTCCTGCTGCTCCTGTGAATCCTCCTTCTTCGCAAAGTACCAAAGATTTAAATGTGGTTAATAAGGAGCTTTTGTCTGAGGATGTTGTAAAAAACATGGAACTGCTTAGCAATGGACAACTGAGTTCTGATAGAGCAAATCCTTCTCCTGTTACGACTACAGAAAATATGGCGATTGTCGAAGATGGTGAAGAGTCAAAGTTGCATGGTCTTTATAATATACTTCTTTTAAAGATAAATAGTCCAATTATTGCCAATAGTAACGAGTTGGTTGTTGCGACACACTTTGAAAAAGCCTCACAAGTTCCATCCGAAGCATTTTTGTTGTATGATATTTATGATAAAGATGGAAAGCTGGTCTACCATACACGTGATACGGCAACTATTTTAGATACCGAAATTCATATTACAGAATTGAGTGCTATGGATATTGGTGATGGTGTTTATAAAATGAAGGTAACGGTTAATAAAGATGATAAAGATTTGGAAACACGCGAAATGGTATTTGAGGTGAGTAGTCCTTTGAAAAAACAAATTCCATTTTTTTCTGGACTCGGTATTGCTGTAGTAGGAACAGGTGTTTATGTTCGTCGACGTATTGTTTTGAAAAAGAAAAGTAAAGTACATGTAAAAGTTTAAAAATATTTTGTATGCTGTATGATGTGGTTGTTGTAGGGGCTGGACCAGCTGGTATGATGGCTGCTGGACGTGCGGCAGAAATGGGCCAATCAGTACTGCTTCTTGAAAAAAATCCAATACTTGGAAAAAAATTGCTTATTACTGGTGGTGGGCGATGTAATGTCACAAATAACAAAACAAACATTCGTATACTTGCAGAAAAATACAAAAAGAATAGTAAATTTCTTTTTTCTGCTTTTTCGCAATTTGCGGTTGCTGAAACTCTCGAATTTTTTCATTCTCGCGGGATGCTCACCAAAGAAGAAAACGAAGGACGATTATTTCCTGTATCAGACAAATCACAATCTGTTTTGGATGTGCTCACAGCGTATATGCAAGAGTATGGGGTAGAAATACAAACAAATGTGGCGGTATCTTCTTTGACTCAAAATTCGGATACAAAAATTTTTAGCATAAAAACAAAAGACAAAAATGAGTTTCAATCCAAATCCTGTATTGTGGCAACAGGTGGTATTTCTCATCCCGAAACAGGTTCAACAGGAGAAGGATTCAATTGGCTCAAAAAAATGGGCCATACTATTATCGACAATGATTTTGCTCTGGTTCCTATTGCCCTCAAAGATACTTGGGCGAAAAAACTTTCTGGAGTGACTTTGCAAAATATCAAAATTACGGCCTTTCAAAAAGAAAAAAAACAAGCTGTAGCAAAAGGGAAATTGCTTTTTACGCATTTTGGTATCAGTGGCCCAACGGTACTCAATATGAGTAAGGAAATAGGGGATATTTTGCCCTATGGACCCGTCACTCTTTTGCTTGATCTATTTCCTTCACTCGATCACGCTGCACTCAAAGCAGAACTGCAAAAACATCTGATTGAAGAGAGTAATAAACTCATTAAAAATACTTTGGCCTATGTTATTTCATCGGCACTTGTCGCCCCACTTTTGGAAATGGCACAGATTGCTGCAGATACTCCAAATCACTCGGTGACACGCGAGCAGCGCATGGCTCTGGTAAAGCTTCTCAAAGCGATTCCACTCAACGTAAAGGGGCTTTTGGGGGCAAATAAGGCCATTGTATCTTCGGGTGGGGTAGATCTCAAAGAAGTAAACTTCAAAACTATGGAATCACGGCTTGTACCAGGTCTTTATATAATTGGGGATGTTCTCAATATTGATAGGCCTTCTGGTGGCTATAGCTTGCAACTGTGTTGGACAACTGGCTATGTGGCAGGTTCTTCTTGTGCAGAAAGAGAGTGAAATATTTTACTCTTGATGCTTGTACTAATATAGTATATACTATCAGGTACTTAGATACATGAAGTAATTATTTTTTTGCCTTCGGGCCTAATTTTATTTATATGAATAAAAAAAATACCGCTCTTTTATCAAGCGTGAGTCTTGCGGCTTTGGCCCTTTCTGGTTGTGGGAGCGAAACTCCAGCACAAGTAACACCTATAACTCCTGTAAAAACTGAAACTCCGGTCGCAGCTCCAGTTGTTACAGAAACTCCTGTTGTGGTAACTTCTCCTGCTCCTGCTCCTGCTCCAAGTGCTGCAACACATACATATAAAGATGGTACTTATAGCACTGTTGGATCTTACAAATCTCCTGCTGGTCCAGAAGAAATTGGCGTTACTTTGACACTCAAAAATAATATTATTACGGATATTACCGTAACTCCAAAAGCAACAGCTCGTCGTTCTATTGAGCTTCAAAATGCATTTGCTGCAGATTATAAACCTATGGTGCTAGGAAAAAGTATTGTGGGCCTTAGTCTTGGAAAAGTTGCTGGTGCATCACTTACTCCAATGGGATTCAATGATGCTCTTGCAAAAATTGAAGCACAAGCATCTTAGTTTTTTGGGTTCTATTTGTTATGCCGCGAGAATTTGCTTTTGATGCTATTGGTACGAGTTGGAAAATAGATATTGTAGACGAAGTTTCTCAGCAAGAAGCTTCGTTTTTGCAAAAGGCAATTCAAGATCGTATTGAAATTTTCGATAAAAATTATTCACGTTTTCGTGTTGACTCGCTTGTGAGTGAAATGTCACGAACAGCAGGAATTTATACTTTGCCAGACGATGCCAAGCCGCTTTTGGATATGTATCAAAAAATCTATCAGAGTACAGGCGGAATGCTTACGCCGCTTATTGGAAAACTTATGGAAGAGACAGGCTATGATGCCAAGTATTCTTTGATTCCAAAGCAATTGCATCATCCACCCAAATGGGAAGATGTGTTGGAGTATAATTTTCCAATATTGAAAGTGAAAGAGCCGGTACTTTTGGACTTTGGAGCACTCGGAAAAGGTTATGCGATAGATATTGTATCGGATATTTTGCGTGCAAAAAACATACAATCTTTTACGGTGGATGCGGGTCAAGATATCTTTTATCAAAATAAAAAAAACGATATATTGCGTGTAGGCCTTGAAAATCCAGAAAATTTTGAGCAGGTGATTGGGGTTGTAGAACTACACAATCAAAGTATTTGTGGGTCAAGTGGTTCTCGACGAAAGTGGAAAAATTTTCATCATATTATGCATCCATTTTCGCTTGAGAGTGTGCGTCATATTGTTTCAACTTGGGCCATTGCTCCAACTGCTCTTGAGGCGGATGCCTTGGCCTCTGCGCTTTTTTTTGTGCCAGGAGCATTTTTGAAAACAGAATATACTTTTGAATATGTTGTGTTATATTCCGATTTTTCAATAGATAAATCGGCTGGTTTTCATGGCGAACTTTTTATGAAATAAAAAATCCCCAGAGCGGGGATTATTTTTTGCTTTTTTTGAGTTGTTCCATTTCTTTCATGATAATACCGAGTTGACTTTCTACTTTTTCAATAAGGATTTTTGTTTTTTCGTCATCATCGTCCTCTTGAATTTCGTCTACGTCTTCTTGAATTTCGTCCACATCTTCTTGGATCTCGTCTACATCCTCTTGGATTTCATCGACGTCTTTGGCGATTTCTTCCACGTCTTCTTGGAGTTCGTCAATGTCTTTACTCACGACTTCTACGTCCTCTTGGATTTCGTCAACGTCTTTGGCGATTTCTTCCACGTCTTCTTCGACAGCGGCGAGACTTTCGGTATTGCGGTTGATACTCATTTGGATGAAAATAGCAAGATAAATAGCTTCAAGAGATACGAGGGTGGTCAAAATAAGGAGAATGTTATCAATGGTGAAACCAAAAAAATAGAGTGCAAAGATTCCAATAAAAAGAATAGTATGAACAAGTATGGAAGTGGTAGTGCCAACCCACGCAGTGAACTTGTAGGAGAGCTCTTCCAGGGGGCTGAGTTTTCTGTTATGATTGGGGGACATAGGACCTATAGTATACCTTGTACATATGCGAATTGCAGTGGTTTCTGACAATTTTTATCCAGAGCTTGGTGGTATTCAAGATTCTGTTTTGTCTTTGGCACAGGAACTAGGGGCTCGTGGGCATAGTGTGTGTTGTTATGTTCCTGCTGCTGTTGCCAAAAATTTTGAAGTGGCACATTTGCCTTTTGAAGAAATTGATTTGGGTAAGAATGTGCGTATTGAACGCGTGTTTTCACTTCCTATAAAAAGTCCTACACAGCAGTCACGTTTTGTTATTCCAACAGGCAGATTGACTTCACTTTTCAAAGAATTTGCACCAGATATTATTCATAGTCATACATTTTTTGGACTTGGTCTTGATGCGCGCCATGCTGCTCGCCAATTGAATATTCCATTGGTAGGAACCAATCATTGGGCTATTGCTGCTTTTGATAATTACTTTCCTCACCTTGAAAAAGTTTTTCAAAAATATTCTTTGAAGTTTGTTTCGTGGTATTACAATGCTTGTCTGCGAGTGAGCGCACCGTCACATTCTGTCTTTGTGGAGATGCTCAAAAATAATTTTTCTGCGCCCTATCAAGTTATTTCTAACCCAATTGATACAGATGTTTTTCATGCAGTGAGTGTAGATGAAAAAAATATTTTGAAAAAAAAATTGGCTTTGCCCGAACATACTTTGGTCTATGCAGGACGATTGGCTGTGGAAAAAAAGATTGATGTGGTGATTCGTGCATTGGCTCTTGTTCAAAAAACTTTTCCAGATGTTGTATTGGCTCTTGCGGGGCATGGGACAGATAGAGTTCGTCTTGAAGCCCTTATTTCGGAACTTGCTTTGGAAAAAAATGTAAAATTTTTTGGAACTTTGGACAAAGCGCATTTGGCCGAGCTCTATCAGGCTTCGGATGTGTTTACTATAGCCTCTTGCTCGGAAACCCAAAGTATGGTACTTTTGCAGGCTGCTGCAAGCGGTCTTCCTGCTGTCGGGGTAAACTCTCGTGGTTTGTCTGAGTATATACAAGAGGAAAGTGGGCTTTTGGCGGCACCAGATGATGTAGAGGAATTTGCTGAACATTGTATATTTTTGCTCAAAAACTCTGATCAGCGTTTGACTTTATCTGAGGGGGCAAGAAAGTATGCTCAAAATTTTTCTGTAAAAAATATCGTAGATCAATGGGAAGATTTTTATAAACAATCTCTATGAAAATAAGTTTTGTCATTCCTGCCTACAACGAGGAAAAATATATTGCGCATTGTATTGAGGGGATTTTGAAAGAACTTGCTCGTGGTGAGTATGCTGCCGAGATTATTGTGGTAAATAATGCGAGTAGCGATAAAACTGCCGAAGTTGCGCAGAGCTATCCACAAGTAAAACTTGTGAATGAAATGCAAAAAGGTTTGTCACGTGCAAGGCAAGCTGGTTTTGCGGCTTCGAGTGGTGATTTGATTGCCAATATTGATGCGGACACTATTTTGTCTCCAGGTTGGATTGACAAGGTTTTGTCAGCATTTTCAAAGAGTGAAAAGTTGGTAGCACTTTCTGGTCCTTTTATTTATTATGATTTTTCAGTTTGGAAAAATTTTGTGGTTCGTGTGTATTATTATTTGGCTTATTGTATTTATTTGTTTACCCGCTCTATGTTGCAGGGTGGAAACTTTGTGATTCGTCGGTCGGCTCTTGAAGAGGTTGGTGGTTACAATCTTGATTTTGCTTTTTATGGAGAAGATGCCGAGATCGCAAGACGCCTCAAGGCTGTAGGAAAAATAAAATTTACTCTTTCTCTTTTTGTGTATTCTTCTGGACGTCGTCTTGCCAAAGAGGGCATTTTGACGATTGGTTTACGTTATGCTGTGAATTATATATGGACCATTTTTTGGAAAAAGCCCTATACAAAAGAAGTTTTGGATTTGGCTGAAACAAAAGAAAAAGAGTAAATTTTTGGGTATATTGACAGTATGCGCAGTTTTTGATAAAATGTTCGCATCATAAATATTC
The DNA here is from genome assembly GCA_052034405.1 of Candidatus Magasanikiibacteriota bacterium. Lineage (GTDB taxonomy): Bacteria > Patescibacteriota > Patescibacteriia > Magasanikbacterales > UBA922 > CAYTKU01. Next base: position 6,150 of record JBPOIO010000049.1, read on the forward strand.
GGAGGTAGCTCAGCGGTAGAGCAGGAGACTGTTAATCTCTTGGCCGCGGGTTCGAACCCCGCCCTCCGAGCATAACAGGAGAAACAGAGTTAAAAGCCTCTGTTTTTTCTTTTTCGTATATAGGAAGATATTTACAAAAAAATAAAGAAAAATTTTTTAAAGTTTTCTCTATTTTAATATATATGATTAACATTCTGTATCAATCTGGTCAAATATTTTTTGTATAAATGATCTTTTTGCCCGCAAAGGTGGGTGTACCAAAATATGGACCACCCCTTCTTCAATAGAAGTTGGAACGATTTCAATACTTCCATCCATCTCATATTCTATACGGAGAGCTAAAGATAAATTTTGTTTATAAATATCAGCATCTTTTTCTAATTTTTTATAGTGAGTTCGAAGAGGGTAAAAAAGTGGAATGCGAATTGTAGTAATACCATAAGAATGAACACAGGCTTTTATTGCTAAAATAAGGCCAAGTATGTGTCCTGGGGAGACTTCTTTTATCATTTTATTTTCTTGTCCAAAAGATTCTTTTATACGAAAAAGCGAATTTAGTTCACTAAGATGGCTTCTTCTTTGGACTTCAAGCGTAGCTATGGTAGCCGGATCATATTTTCTGATCTCTTTGAGGGTTCTCATTTGTACAGCATAAACAGTCATTTCATCGTGATTAGGAATAACTCCATATCTCACTATTGGTAGTTCTAAAATAAGCGGATTTGTGTTTGATCTTTCATAAAGAAAATCTAAAACATCATTCTTTGATCTTCTTGTTATGTGATATTCGTCTGGAGATTCCAGTGCTGAACCTTTATGATTTCTAAAATTGCGAATTTCTACACAGCCTCCCATTTCATCAGAGGCAATTATATCAACAGAAAAAGGACATTCGTAAATTTCAAGATATCTCCTTTTTAGATATGCTTCTGGACGAGCAAAATCTCCAGGAGTTGCTTCAAGAAATATATTATAAACATTTATTCTTTGTAATAACCATGGACTTTCTGAAACAAGTGAACAAAGTTTTTCAAATAATTCTCGAAATCGAGAAAAGTCAGTAATAGAAAGAATCTGGATGGATACTTCGGGTTGCTTATAAATGGTATATACAACACTATCACTTTCTTTAACTATTATTTGTACATTGTCCATTAAAAGTCGATTCAAAAATATACCAAGTTGAGAGGTGTTTTCAATAGAAAATTTCTCAAAAAAATCATCTATTGTAAGACTGGTACCTTTTTCAGGAGTAGGAAAGTAAACAAGATCTATAACCTCCTTAGGAGTTCTTCCACCATATTCATTATTTTCAGGCATAAGGAGAAAAGAATAAAATTTATGGGTCAAAATTTGTTGAAAGGATGAAGTTGAAAGTTCCTAATAATTTTTAAATAAATATTTTTGTTACGGTAATTGTATCTGAATTCATATTTTGTGAGATGTTGGTAAAACGAGTTTTTTTTAATTCTATATTGTTTTGAAAGTCTTGTTTAAGCTATATGTCAGAAGGATTTAATTTAATGTTGTTAATGTGAATATTGGTATTAGTCTTTACAAATTTATTTTTGAAATTATGTATACGAGAATGAAACCAGATTTAAGACAGGGGATTTATGATGTGAATTGTATATGAAAGCTGCTTTGAATGCAAATTGTACATGCAGCATTTTTAATGTGCTGATCGGTATTTTGTATCATGGATACGGGTTGTTCCTTTTATTTTGAAGATGCTGGGGGTTAGAAGTTAATGGGTTGTTGTTCATAAAAGAACAAACAAAAAAGCTTGTTTTTTGTCTTAACCTTGCTTTTTTCTTCAATATAGTGTAGAGTGAAAAAAGAAAATATTTATTTATTGAATGACTTGGTATATGGGCAATTTTAATCGAAGAGGCAGTTCTGACCGAGGATCAAAAAGCTTTGGGCCACAGATGTACGATGCTACTTGCAGTAGTTGTGGAAAAGACTGCAAAGTACCATTTCGTCCAACTGGTAGTCGCCCAATTTTTTGTAGTGTGTGTTTTGATCGTCAGGGTGAAGAAGGAGCTCCACGTTCTTTTGAAAAAAACTTTGATCGACCTCGTTTTGGGGACAAACGCAAGCGTAATTTTGAAAAAGACAATGCGGCACTTGAACACAAAAATGCAGAGCATCTCAAGGCAGAATTTGCACGTCTTCATGCTAAACTTGATATGATCGTCCAGGCTTTGGAAATTCGTACTTTGAGTAATCGACAAGAAGCTGAACTTGCCGAGGCTGAAGAAGCTGGCGAAGTAGAAAAAACTCCTTTCAAGATGGCAAAGAAAGTTTCAACAGGAAGAAAGTCTACAAAAAAGAAATAAAATTTATAAGAAAAAAACATTGGTCCAAGGGCTGATGTTTTTTTGTATTATTAAGGTGAAAGTGTTAGTATATCTACATATTTTTCTTTTTCTATGAATGATATTATTCACTTTATTATCGATCACAACCCTTTTATAAAATACATATTGTTATTTATTATTAGTGCCATTGAGGGGCCTCTTATTACGCTTCTTGCTGGATGGCTTTCTTTTTTGGGTCATCTTACTAGCTGGATGGCTTTTTTGGTAGTTTTTGCTGGTGAAATTTTTGCAGATAGCATGTATTATCTTTTGGGTCATTTTGGAAAAGAAAGGATTTATCGTTGGTTTCCAAAAAAGTTTGCTGGGGCGCGTGATAAAATTGAAAAATTTGAAAAAATGTTTCATCGACATGCAGGAAAAAGTTTGGTGATTACCAAGCTTACCCATGTGGGTGGAATTCCATGTCTTATTGGTGCGGGTATGGCAGGTGTGTCTTTTTCAAAATTTTCTTTTTACAATACTCTAGCAACTATTCCAAAAATTTCAGCATTATTTTTTGCAGGTTATTTTTTTGGTGCCGCAGCGGGGAAAATTAATCACTATTTGGAATATGGAAGTTTTATTCTTACATTACTTGTTCTTATTTTTGTGGTCAATTATTTTTTTCTTATACCATTTGCAAAGAAAAAGTTTCAAAAGAGAAAATAGTTACTTATCCACAGACTTTAGAAAATATTTAGAAAAACTTTAGAAAAATTTGATAAAAACCTTATTTTTCCTTTAGAATAAGCGAACATTGACAGGAGAATGAACATTCTTATATAATACATGCATAGAATATTTATTCTTCAATCATATGACGCAAAATTTATACGAACAACGCAAAGAGCAACTTCTCAACTATTATCGAGAAAACAAGCGCCTGCCTTCGTATAGTGAACTCACAGAGGTATTTGGTGTGAAATCTACCGGATCCCTTCATACTTATGTTGAAAAGTTTATTGAAGAAGGTTTGGTAGTGAAAAGTGACAATGGGAATTTGATTCCCACTCCAAAGCTCTATGGTGTACGTATTCTCGGTACGATTCAGGCTGGATTTCCAGCTCTTGCCGAAGAACAAGTCGTAGATGCAATTTGTCTCAATGATTTATTGATTCACGATCCAAGTTCTACCTATCTTCTCAAGGTAGATGGTGACTCCATGAAAGATGTTGGAGTGATGCGAGGGGATATGGTCATTGTCAATCGCAGTGTCAATCCTCGTACTGGAGACATGGTAGTGGCCGAGATTGACTACGAATGGACTTTGAAATTTTTGATGAAAAAAGGAAGCCAAATGTTTTTACGAGCCGCAAACAAAAAATATCCAGATTTGTACCCAAAACAACAATTGCGGGTTGGTGGAGTAGTGACTGGTGTGGTAAGGAAATTTATCTAAGCAAAAAACAATTCAAATGACTTACAAAAAAGCTCTGTACAAGCTTTTTTGTGTTTTTTTTGGATTGTGATATCATAAATCAAGTGTGTGCCCATGTCGGGCAGGCGTTATAACCTTTGGACTGGAGGGTTATGAAGTCCATTTTTCTGGTTTTCTGCCTTCACTGCCATGAGCCGATGCACGGGCTGATCGTCGAGTCTGATGCTCGCATCTCCTATCTCGAGGCCGATCAAATTCGTCCTCGGGACCCCTCGATGACGATCCTCGATCTCGTCTTCGAAGATGACCGGACCATCTCGCTCATCACGCAGATGGTCGATCTTCCCTGGGGTGGCGAGCGGGGTCTTCGCTACACCTACGGGTCTCTCACCTGCGGTGAGGGGCTGTCTGGTGAGTGCTGTGGCGACTGCATCTCGGTTTTCGAGGCCAATCGTGGCAAGATGCTCCTTCCGCATCCGCTGGCGGTCAAGAAGCGCTCCGCGGAAGAGTCCAAGGTCGTCCCGATCGAGAAGTGGCGGGCCACGGTGGATCGCAAGAACGGCCTCTCCGAGGAGGTCACGCGGCGGGATCTCCCCGACAGCAACCGTCAGCGTGGGCGGCAGGGCAAGCCCCCACACATCAAGAACGCGGGGCGGACGGCTGGGCAGGCGCGGGCCGGTCGGAGGAGCTGAGGAGCTAGCGTTCGGCACACATTCTAAGTCGTCACATATCGTGGCGCAAGTCGGTCCTTGGGTGTACGACTTTCAAAATTCACACCCCCCCAGCAAATCTGTTATTGCATTGTTTCTTGAAAGTATGTCCGAATAATACTGCGAAATGTTTTGAAAATAAAAGGGGTTTGTTTTTTGTATTCTCCTGCAGGAGAATTTTTTTATTTGTGATATACTATATGTGATATGAATGATTTTTTTAAAAAATTCCAAATGGAAACTTTGTTTTTTTTGTGTACAGTGTTCATTATTGTATTTGGATTTATTGTTGGAATATTTTTTATTTTATTAGATAGACAAGATTACGTTCCAAATTTTTTGCAGCGCCAAACTAAGACATCTTTACCTGTTGTTATGATTGTTCCGCACCAAGACGATGAAATGTTTATGGCAGGAAAATTTTTGTGGTTTTTGGAACATGGGTTTACTGTATATGTCGCACTCGCTACTGATGGTGGAAATTCACATATTTTGGGTGATTTACAAAAACAAGGTTACAAAGATTTGAATCGTCAAAGTTTTGCTCGTGCAAGAAATTTGGAATTTTTTGATTCGCTCAAGACTTTGGGTGTTTTGCCAGATCATATTCTTTTTATGAATCCAGGTGGTATTGATGCTTCTGAAAATCCAAAATATCAAGATGGACATTTGAGTGAAGCCGCGGCCAAGGAAATTGTTCAAACTTTGTACGATCAAATTGGTGATGGAGTATATATGACTACCTCTGGTGGACACCCAGATCATGTTGCCCTGGCGCATGCTTTGCAAAATTTTTCGGGTATTCAAAAAAAATTATTTTTTCCTATAGACAAGAGTGAGGCAACTCAAAAATTTTTTGTGAATAGTGAAGAACAAGAAATAAAACAAAAAGCCCTTGCGGCTTATTCACTCTGGAATCCAGAAATAGGTCGCTATGCAATTGGTGAACGATCCGTAGATCTGCTTATGAAAAAATGGGGGCAGGGTGAATTTGAATATTACTTTGACACTCTAAGCAATTTGTGATAGAGTGTATTCACTATGAATGCACTTACTCTCAAAAATGTTTCCAAAACATTTGAAACTCCTCAAAAAAAAGAATTCAAAGCTGTAGATACTGTTTCTCTCGTTATTGAAGAGGGCAAAATCCACGGTCTTTTGGGTCCCAATGGAGCAGGTAAAACAACACTTATTAGTATGCTTTCGGGCGTACTTTTGCCAACTGCGGGCTCTCTTGAAATATTTGGAATTGATGTTGTATCTGATACAGAAAAAGCCAAACAAATGCTCGGTGTTGTTCCACAGGAATTGGTGGTGGAAATGGCCTTTACGGTCGAAGAAGTATTGTATTATTTTGCGGGGATGTATGGTGTTCCTCGTTCAGAGCGAAAAGCTCGTATTGCCGAGGTTCTCGAAGATTTGAGTTTGAGTGACAAAATGCATGAACGTGCACGCACTTTGTCTGGTGGAATGAAACGACGCCTTATGATTGCCAAGGCCATACTTCATAAACCAAAGTTTTTGATACTCGACGAGCCAACAGCTGGAGTCGATGTGGCACTGCGTCAAAAAATTTGGGATTTGGTACGACGTCTGAATAGTGAGGGAACAACTATTTTGTTTACTACGCATTATCTCGAAGAAGCCGAACAGCTCTGTGAAAATATTACACTCATGAACCATGGTGTTGTGATAAAAGACGGAAAACTCAAAGATATTCAAAAAGAATTTTCAAAAAATGTCATTCACTTTGAACTTTTTGATCGAAGTGAAAAACATATTGAGGGAGTTCGTGAAATTGGTGTGGAATATGAATATCCACTCCTCGATTTGGCTGCGGATGTGGATAGGCTTGCCAAACATTATGGTACAAACATAAAATCTATTCGCAGTGAAGCTGCATCTCTTGAACAAATTTTTCTTGATCTGACCAAATAATATATACCTATGACACATATGTGGGCGCTTTATGCGCGAGAAGTACATCGTTTTCGAAAACTTTGGATGGATACGGTTTTTAGTCCGATTGTTTCTGTGATCTTGTATCTTTCTGTTTTTGGTATTGTTGTGGGTGGAAAAATGGTAGGGGACCTTAGCTATATCCAATTTATCTATACAGGTTTACTCTCGATGATGATGGTGAATAGTAGTTTTAGTAATCCAGGTTTTGCACTTATTATTTCCAAAAACGTTGGGACGATTATTGACTTGCAGCTTGCTCCGATCAAAGCTTGGAAAGTAGGAATGGCTTATGCGCTTGCTGCTCTTACTCGAGGTCTTGTGACTTTGCTTGTTGCGATTTTGGCTACAATTTGGTTTATACCTTCTCTTGGCTTGCATAACCTTGGCTATTTGATTGGGGGTCTTGTTTTGACGGGTCTTGAATTTGGTATGCTTGGTGTAACTTTTGGTATGAAAGCAAAAAACTTTGAAGCATTGACCTTTATGACCACATTTATCATGCAGCCAATGATATTTTTGGCAGGTGTGTTTTATCCCATTGCAGTTTTGCCGGGTGTCTGGGCAAAAATAGCAGTCTTCAATCCGATTCATCATAATATAAATATTTTGCGTTATGGTGCTACTGGATATAGTGATGGAAATCCGCTTGTATCGCTTGCTGTAGTTGTATGTATGTCTGCGCTTTTATTTGCAGCAATGCATTTTGTTACCAAAAAAAGTATTCGTATTTAAGAATATATTTATTTTTATTTGAATTGGTATGATTAAAATTTACGGACCAAAACAAAGTAGCGCGTTGAGAACCTTGTGGACTGCCGAAGAGTGTGGCGTGGAATATGAAAATATCAATGTGAAAATGCGAGAAGGAGAACACAAAACTCCAGAGTTTTTGAAACTGAACCCAAATGCAAAAGTACCTGTGATGGTAGATGGGGATCTTGTGTTGTTTGAATCGATGGCCATCAATACTTATCTTGCTGAAAAATATAAACCAGAGTTGCTCGGAAATGGTATTGCCGAACATGGACAGGTGTACCAATGGAGTTATTGGGCGATTGCCAACATGGCGCATTCATTTGAAACTTTGGTCATGACCAGATATGGTGTCGTGGCGAGCGAAGAAACTCTTCAAAATTCTCGTTTGCAGATTGCCAAGTACCTTACGATTTTGAATATCTATCTCGAAGGAAAAGATTATATGGTTGGAAGTGGATTTACGATTGCTGATGTCAATGTTTATACTGTTGTGGCAACAGCATCTTTTGTAGAAATTGATTTGGCACCATATCCACAGATTACTCGTTGGATGGCGATTCATGCGATCCGTCCAGCATTTCAAAAACTGACAGCGCAGGCATAAGGTAAGCAGGCATAAGGTAAAGAGAGTATAAAAAAAGAGTCCCTTGGCGGGGCTCTTTTTGAAAATATTTGGCTAAAATTAGCAAAAAGGTGTATAAAAAAGCTTGACAAAAGTGCAAAAAGAGAGTATAATCAGACCAAGTACCTTTTTTTGGGCCAGGGTGGCCCCACAACCCGCGGGAGATTAAAAATTGGACGATAGTTACGAGAAACTGGCTCGGGTTCAGAACAAGAGCAAGACGCGGACTTTCGAGGCCCGCTGGAACCCTCAAAACAAGTCCGTGATGGTTAAGTGGGGTAGCTGGTGTAAAGCGGGCACTGCCCGCGATGCACACGAAGCAAATACCGTCGCTAGTTCCTGGGCTGCTCAGCACGAGTAGCCTCCCTCCTCGATCGCCGACCGCACAAGCTGCGGCCACGGTGATCACCCCCCTCCATATTTCAATAGTCGTCTCTAGTAGAGGCGGCTTTTTTTTATCTCGGAATGTGTTATACTGTCAGAACCTATGACTACACAAAACATCAAAATTACAGCAGAATTTTCCGAGGCCCTCGATCTGATGGAAAACACGGATCAGCATATTTTTTTGACTGGGCGAGCGGGAACAGGAAAATCAACACTCTTGGATTTATTTCGAAAAAAAACAAAGAAAAATTTGGCAGTCTTGGCTCCAACTGGAGTAGCTGCGGTAAATGTGAAGGGGCAAACAATCCATTCTTTTTTTGGTTTTAAACCAGATATTACTTATGAAAAAGTAAAGCGTGTGGATAAGGGGGATCTTTATGGCAAACTTGAAACGCTTATCATCGATGAAATTTCCATGGTACGCGCAGACTTAATGGACTGTGTGGACAAATTTTTGCGTCTCAATGGTCCATACCGTGATCGTCCTTTTGGTGGAGTGCAAATGATTTTGATTGGTGATCTCTATCAATTGCCACCAGTTGTCACGGGTGATGAACGAGCTATTTTCGCATCACGTTATGAAACACCGTATTTTTTTTCTGCCAATGCCTTTGCCTTTGATCAAGCAAATTTGTTTGGCAAAGATATGTCACTTACTTGTATAGAACTTTCAGAAGTATTTCGTCAGACTGATTTGGATTTTATTGAAGTTTTGAATGCGGTGCGTGACAATACGATTGCCGATAATCATTTGGCGCTCATCAACACACGCGTGGTAGAAAAAGAAAAAATAAAGCGTGGTGAAATGGAAATGTATTTGACCACGACCAATGTCGAGGCCGCTGCAATCAACGATCGTGAACTTGCAAAACTATCAACGGATGAATTTGTTTTTTCTGCCAAGACAGAAGGAAAATTTGAAGCGAGGTCTATGCCAACAGACGCAGATTTGGCGGTAAAACTTGGAGCGCAGATCATGATGCTCAATAACGATCCAGCAGGTCGCTGGATCAATGGGACTGTGGGAAAAGTAGAACGTATTGAATTTGATAGTGAAGCAGCAACCTATTGTGTTTATGCCAGGTTGACCGATGGGGAACTCGTAAAAATTTTTCCGCATACCTGGGACATGTATGCCTATCATTTTGATAATGTTGCCAATCATATTGAGTCCGAGCAAATTGGGTCATTTCGACAATATCCTTTTCGTTTGGCATGGGCTGTAACGATTCACAAAGCCCAAGGCAAGACCTTTGACCGTGTGGTGCTTGATCTTGGTCGGGGAACATTTTCGCCTGGCCAGCTTTATGTGGCGCTCTCACGTTGTCGTACGCTCGAGGGTTTGACTTTGGTTCGACCAGTTCAGCGTCGTCATGCATTTATTGATCAGCGAATTGAGAAGTTTTTGCAGAAGGTATATACTAAAAGTAGAAAACCTTAATTTTTATTGAGTCTTTTATGTTAAATATCCATCCCGTTATTGTTCATACTCCGATTGGTCTTTTGACTGTTTATAGTATTATTGAACTTTTGCGTTTCAAAAAATTGCAAGCGCGTCCATACCTCTTTTATGCAAAGGCTATTTTGGTGATTGTCGGTTTTGGTGGAGCTGTAGCAGCCTATTTGAGTGGAGACATGATTGAAGAGTTGTTTACGAGTGCGAACGACCTTGCGCTTATTGAAGTTCATTCTACCTTTGCTCTTATTACCTCACTTTTGTACGGAGTGATTGCAGCGAGTTATTTGGTTTTGTGGTTTCAAAAAGAATGTGGAACTTGGGGTTTTTTGAAAAATAAAAATATTGCAGCGATCTGGAAAATGAAACTCGCCATTGCAAACTTTATACAAAAACCTTGGATTATTGGATCTCTTGCTCTCTTGGCTCTGGTTGCCATTTTTATTACTGGTGCCTTGGGTGGTGCTATTGTCTATGGACCAGAGGCGGATCCTGCGGTGTCTTTTATTTATCATTTATTTTTTTAAGTGGATATTGTATGGCTTCTCAAAATACAAAAAATGCACTTTGGGTGAGTGCTCTATTGAATGTTTTATTGCTTGGAGTTTTGCTCTTGGGACTTTCACAAAACGAAGATATTGCTGGAAGTACTTTGATTCCGGAAATAAACATTCCTGTCGTCTATACGAATTTGCCGAGTGATATTGATCCAGGGCAGATTGCACGAGTCTATGATGGTCACTATGCACTCGTTGTGCGACCTTCGATGAATATTGATTTATCAGGTCGAATAGCTCCTGGTTTTGTTACAAATTTCGCTGGAGTTTTGCAGTGGAATGCTGCCTCAAATCGTTGGGATAAATTGCTTTCTGTAAGTGATACTGATTCAAATATTTCTACAAAAAATAATCCTGTAGAGTTGACCTGGGATGCACAGAGTGTGCCACATTTATTAGTGGTAGATACAAATGGTGGTGGGAGTGGAGAGGGTGTTGGAAAAGAACTCGTTGCTACTTCTGTAGATATGAAAGAATGGAAAGTGGTAGATTGTTTTGACTATGCCTATGATCTTGGGAAAGGCAAAAAAAGAAATGTAAAGAGTCCTGAGTGCCAAGCTGTGAAAGTTGTAGGTTTATAAAATATGCCTGTTGTTATTCCAGAGAGTGAAATTCGTCTTGAATTTTCGCGCTCTGGTGGAAAGGGGGGACAAAACGTCAACAAAGTTGAAAGTCGTGTTCAGCTCTTTTGGAGTTTGTGGAATACGCGAGTTTTGGATGCTGTCGCGAAAGCACGGGTTGCTGCAAAGCTTGGGTCCAAGATGAATGATCGAGGGGAAGTGGTCGTGGTGGCGGATTCTGAGCGGTCGCAGCTGCAAAATAGATTGATGGGGGTTGCGAAGTTGAATGAACTGGTAGGGCGTGCGCTTGTTGTTCCAAGAGCGAGGAAAGCCACTAAACCTACACGGTCGAGTAAAGAAAAGCGCCTTGAAAGTAAAACAAAGCGTTCACTTGTGAAAAAAGATCGCTCGCGAAAGTTTTTTTGGTAAATTTTTTATGGCTTCACAAAATGTACTTCAACTTTTTGTAGAGTGGACAAAAAAGGCTTCTGCGTAAAATTCGAACTTTATCCAAAAATGAATTTTTGGATGTGAGAAGTGCGGTTAAAAAATTTTTATAAAAAACGACTCCGCTTCCTTTTGAGGGAAAGCGGAGTCTCGGAGGCCGAAGCCATTTGTAAATTTACACTATCATAAAATCTAAAAAAAATCAAGGCTGTGGATAATTTTTTAGCTGAGTTGAGATAAAAATAAAAATCCCACTTGTATAGAGCGGGATTTTTTTGTCCGTGAGTTTTTTGTCGTTTGTTATTATTTGAGTGCTCCGAGGAAGTATTTTGCAAGGGTACTTTCTGGTCGAGCTTGTCCACCATGTTGAGCCATAAATGCGGCGGTACCGTCTTTTCCACAAAGACCAAGGATAGCAGCCTGTCCACCTGGGTGACCTGGAGTAAATGGAGTGAGGTTGTAAACATTGCCCGAGATAACAGACCAACATTTTGTATTTGTGTTGGCGGCTGCGACTTCGGCCATGGTATATGTTTTGACCGTTGGAGCAGGTGTAGGTGCAGCTGTTACAGGTTTTGCTGTTGGAGTTGTTTGTACAGGATTTGTGCGACCCTCGTCTTCATCTTCACGTTCATTTTCGCTTTCGTTTTCTTCTTCATTTTCACCTTGTTCTTTGTTTTGATTGATGCTTGCTTTTGGTAAAGAATTTTCTACGACTGTTTCTGTGTTTGTTTTGAGAATCGTTGTATTTGTATTGGTGTCATCAATTTTTGCTTCTTCTTGGACTTCGGTTTTTTCAATTTGTTGTTCTATTGGGTTATTGTTTTCTCGGATTTCTGTATTTGTCTCGAGTGTTTGTGCTTCACTACAGCCAGCTCCGACAAAAAGGAGAACTGCAGCAAGAGATGCGATTGAAAGGGTAGTTTTGTTCATAAAACATGTTCATGTAAATAAATTTTTAATTGTGCACAGTATTTGACGTCTATCTTTGTAATTTATTACAAGAGATGTTTCCAAAATATTTCACTCTTCTTGTTTATTACTGTAAAATATGGTTATAATAGCTTATATTATCTCTAATTTTTTATTCTATGGAAATTAATTATTTTGCCGTTTTGCTCTGTGGATTTTTGGCTATGGTTTTTGGAAGTATTTGGTATGGGCCACTCTTTGGTAAAAAATGGATGAAGATTACTAGGGCGACTCCAAAAGATCTGGAGGAGCGAAAGAAAATGCAAAAAGCAGCAGCACCACTTTATGCAATACAATTTGTTTTGGTGCTTTTTCAAGCTTGGGTACTGGCATATTATATTGCTGGTTGGAAAGATGCTTCTGGAATAGAAAACTCACTTTGGATTTGGGCGGCATTTGTAATGCCGACGATTGCAGGAACTAGTATGTGGACCAACGATTCTCGTGCGGTTATGCGTGCTCGTTTTCTTATTCAGTCTGGATATCAACTTGTGTTATTTTTTCTTTTTGGTCTTATTCTTGGTTTGTGGAGATAAAAAAAACTTTGCTACAATATTTGCGATTTCATCTTATAAAGCAGTGGTATGAAAAATACGAACGTATTTTGTTACCACTCATGCTTTTGTTTGGTGTGACTACAGATGCCTGGGCTTTTGTAGAAATTGATACGGCAATAGTGTTTTGTGTTTTGGCGGGGTATATATGTATTTCTGGTCTTATTATTTTGTTTATAAATAGATACGATGAAAAAATACTTCCCGAAAGAAATCGTTTTTTACGCTATCTACGATTGCTGTCACCACTTTTGATACAGTTTTTGTTTGGGGCACTGCTCAACGCTGTATTTATATTTTATTTTTTTAGTGGGACTCTCTCGGTAAGTTGGCCATTTTTGCTCCTTGTGGTATTGCTTATGATAGCCAACGATGTATTTCGTCATCACTTTATAAAACCCTTGCTTCAAGTGAGTGTTTATTTTTTTCTCTTCTTTTCCTATATATCTATAATTTTGCCATTTTTGTTCAATTCTTTGAGTGTATGGTTCTTTGTTTTGAGTACAGCACTGAGTATTATTTTTATTTCTTTGTATATATATTTTTTGACGAGATTGGCGCCTTCTGTAAAAAAACATATTTTGAATTTTGTCTTGAGTATTTTGTCTATTTGTATTTTTATAAATGGATTATATTTTTTCAATATTATTCCACCGATTCCTTTGGCTTTGCGTGAAGAGGCAATTTCACATGGGATTACCCGGACAGGTGATGGGTATACACTTCAAGTAGAAAAAGAATCTTGGATCAAAAAATTGTGGTCTGGTTCAACTTTTCATAAAAATGTGGGTGAATCTGTATCTGTATATACTGCTATTTTTGCACCAAAAGATTTGAATGCAAAAATTATTCACGACTGGCAGTGGTATGATGAGCGGAAGAAAGAATGGGTGAGTAAAGATCAATTGTCCTTTACTTTGACCGGGGGCAGGCGCGAAGGATTTCGTGGGTATTCTACAAAAACTACAGTGCCATTTGGACATTGGCGTGTCTATGTAAAAACCGAACGTGGTCAGATATTGGGGCGGGTAAGTTTTACTGTTGTGCCTTTTCAGTCAGCGCTTGAGTTGAAAGATATTGTGAAATAGTGTTATAGTAAAAATATATTTAAAAATTATTTGTATGAAAAAAAATCTTTTGATTGTTTTTCTTCTTGCTGTGATCCTGGTAATTTTAGCCATGAATTTCAAATTCAATAAACAAGAAGAAGCTCAAGGAGTCGCTTGTACAATGGAAGCAAAAATTTGTCCAGACGGAAGCGCGGTTGGTCGCAGTGGTCCAAAATGTGAGTTTGCTGCTTGTCCTGAGGCAAAAACAAATACGATTTCAAGTGTTGATTATGAAAATAAACCTATTCAAGGAAGAAAATTGGTATATTTTCGTTCGGTGAAACAAGATGGACTTTCGGCTGTGGTGACAGTTGACCCCATTGAAATGTTTAGTGGCGATCGTGCTACCGAGGCAGCCATCCAAGATAGTGGGTGTAGTAAAGAAAAAGTGATTGTTTGTGTACCAAGTTTGAATAATAGTTTCTATATTCGTAACTTGAGTAAAGATACGCAAACATTGACACTGTCACTTTCAACAAGGGTCTATCTCTCTTCAAATACAGAGAGTACAAAGCTTGAAAAAGTAAGTCTTTTGGATCTCAAGAAAAAATACGATGAAGGTTCTCTTGGAGATTTGTCAGTTATTCCTTTTGTTGTCACAGTAAAAGATGGAAATATAACGCAAGTAGAGCAGCAATACATTCCATAATATTTGGAGATAAAAAAAACCGGCATATAGCCGGATTTTTTTTGGAATATTATTTTATTTCTTTAACAACTTTGTCCATTTCAAAGCGAACTTTTGGCCAAGATGCTTGTTCGTCTTCACTCGATCGAAATCCGACAGCACAGAGTGCGTACACTGCATAGCCTTCTTCTCGTGTACCAAGAATTTTTTCTACTGCGCTAGCATCAAATCCTTCCATTGGGCAGGCATCAATGCCATTTTGTGCAGCAGCAGAGAGGATAAATCCAAGGGCAATATAGGCTTGGCGGGCACACCAGGCATCGAGGCTGCCATCACTTGCTCTATGAGCAATAGCGCCGTTCATCATTTGGCGGTAGCCTTCGAGGGCCTCAAGAGGCATATTGCGTGTTTTACTAATATCTTCAATAAAGGCAGTAACATCGTTTTCATTGAATCCAACACGGGCAGCTATTACAAAAAGATGTGAAGCATCTGTGATTTGGGCCTGATCATAGCCTACTTTTCGGATTTCTGCGCGAATTTCGGGGTTTGAAACCAAGTAAAATTTCCATGGTTGGAGCCCAAAAGACGAAGGAGCGAGGCGGGCTGCATTTTTGAGGAGTTCCACCTGTTCTTCGGAGAGTTTTTTTGTTGTATCAAATTTTTTGGTAGCATAGCGCCACAAAAGTTTTTCTGTATAGTCTTTCATAGGGAACTGGATAAAAATAAATAATTTGAGTATAATAGAATACTCGAGGATATTCTAGTATATATGTAAAAATTGCTATGGTCAAGACAGTAAAAGATCTGAAAAAGCTTATTGAACAGAAGAAAAACCCACAAAAGGCTCTTGTTTTGCAAAGTTTTTTCAAAACAGGCAAGGGGCAATATGCCGAAGGGGATATTTTTTATGGTCTCACAGTTCCAGAATCGCGTATTCTTGCCAAACAGTTTCAAGATATTGTGTTTGAAGAAATTCCAGAATTGTTGTATTCCAAAATTCATGAGGAGAGATTGATCGCCTTATTTTTGCTCGTTGAAAAATTTCAAAAAGGTGACGAAAAACAAAAAAAGAAAGTTGTGGATTTTTATTTGGCTTCAACTGCTTGGATAAACAACTGGGATTTGGTAGATACGAGTGCTTATAAAATTCTTGGGGAATATCTTCTTGATAAAGATACAAAAATTTTGACGCGTCTTGCAAAGTCGCAGGATCTTTGGGAAAAAAGAATTGGTATTGTTTCTACATTTGCCTTTATTCGAAAAGGACATCTTGATGAAACATTTCGGCTGGCAAAAATTTTGATGCACGACTCACATGATTTGATACACAAAGCTGTGGGCTGGATGCTTCGTGAGGCTGGAAAGCGTGATCGAATTCCGCTCGAAGTATTTTTGGAAGAGTATGCTTCTCGGATGCCTCGCACCATGCTTCGCTATGCGATTGAAAAAATGAGTGTTAGTGAAAGAAATTATTTTCTCAAAAAAAAGTAATATGGCAGAGATTGAATTTGTTTTGCGTCAGCGCCGAGGCATTAAGCATGTGAGTATTCGTGTTGGAGTTGCTGGAAAAGTAACTGTCTCAGCGCCACTTCGAGTGCCAGAGTTTTTTATTGAAAAATTTGTAAAGGAAAAAGCAGATTGGATTGCTGATGCAAAAAAGCAAATACAAAAAAAAGAAGCCGAACAAGAAAGTCGAATACAATTTCCAAGTTTTGAATCCAGTCGTGCGCGGGCAAAAAAGTTGCTCATCGAGAGGGCACGCTATTGGGCCGAGCAGTATGATGTGAAATTTGAGAAAGTAAGTATCAAGCGGGCAGCTACAAGGTGGGGAAGTTGTTCGAGCAAGGGGAATCTCAATTTTCATTATCGTTTGTATTTTTTGCCAGAAGAACTTCGGGAGTATGTGGTGGTGCATGAAATCTGTCACCTTATTGAGATGAATCATTCGAGGGCTTTTTGGAAAGAGGTAGAACGGTCGATGCCATCCTGGCGCAGCTACAAAAGACAGCTGCAGAAGTTTGTGTTATAGTAGAGGGAGTTAATTTTATTCATTCACTTATTTCGTATATGAAGAAACTTTCAATTTTGTTTATTATACTTATTCTTTTGTCTGTTGCTTGGTGGTATATGGTTACTCATCCCGCTGTGGTTCAAGCACCTATTGTATCGCCTGTAGCTACAAGTACTGTTATTTTAGAACCAGTAGTGACGAGCACTGCGCCCACCACAACCTCAACTCCTGAGGATGCAAAGATTGTTTTGGATACATTGAAGCCTGGGGATACCGTGAACAGTCCGCTTACAATTACTGGAAAAGCTCGGGGTACTTGGTATTTTGAAGGAAGTTTTCCTGTAGAGCTTCGTGATAGCAATAATGTGCAGCTCGCGATTGAACCTGCAACAGCACAAACTGACTGGATGACAACAGACTGGGTATCATTTTCTACTACATTAAATTTTTCAGCATCAACAACGGGTACTGGTATTTTGATTTTTCATAGAGATAACCCATCGGATAACCCTGCCCTTGATGAATCTTATCAGATGGTGGTGAATTTTTAAAAATTTTTTTCTGTGTATAAATTTACTTGCAATATTTTTTATTTGGCTGTAAGGTAGATATATATGAAACAACTTGCACGCACAAATAATAACAATAATAACCCTTCATGATGCAGGTGAGTTTTTCATATTTCTAAAATATAAAAAAGACTCTCCTGTGTGGAGGGTCTTTTGTTTCAAAGTAATAAAATTTATTCCCTTGTAGTTCAATTGGTAGAACAACCGGCTGTTAACCGGTAGGTTCCTGGTTCGAGCCCAGGCGGGGGAGCACATATTTTTATGTTATATTAAAAATAAACAAATATCTTAGGGCTCATTTTAATGAGGGGTATCACTCACTTGGTCGTGCACTCAAAGCTGAAAGAGATAAGTACGGAGAACATCCAGATCAACGTTACTTAGAAGTGCAGTTTTCTATAGATACCTAGCGAACTTGGAATATTTTAGCTGATGAGGGAACTATGCTTTTACAACCACCTTTTGACAAAAATAATAGAAAAAATTTTAAAGGTACGGATACTCCAATTTACTGTTCTGAACGCGTTTAGCAAGGGTGGTAACTTTAGAAATAATTGATTTTTTCTTTAGAAAAACTTTATTGCACTTCAAGTATAATTTAAAGTGATCCTTTAAATATAACCATATACTATGAAGATCGTACGAGAAAAAGTAGAAGTATTTATTGCATGGACGAAAAGAAAGTTATTTCATCATTTTGATGAAACTGAAGCCGGAAAACAAAAATACTTTCGCGAGAAAGAAATTTGGTGGACTGCGCTTGGACAAAATATCGGGTATGAAGTTGATGGTAAACACGAATTGTTTGAACGTCCTGTTCTTATCATAAAAAAATATTCACATGATATGTGTTTTGTTTTACCGCTTACTACACAGTTAAAAACTCCGATTCCTTGGTATCACATACATATTTTTGTGGAAGGGAAAAAGAGTGCTGTAAATATAACACAGGGACGAAGTATAAGCGTGAAAAGATTACTTCGTAGAGTAGAGGTGTTAGACTCAAAAAAATATATTGAGGTGATCGAAGTCTTTATAAATCAGTTTATTTCAAAATAAAAAAGCACCTCATACG
>JBPOIO010000023.1:0-80439 GCA_052034405.1 Candidatus Magasanikiibacteriota bacterium
CGCATATTGGAAAATATATTCAGATTGGTGGAATTATAAAAAGTTTGAAAAAAGGTCCGATTGCTATTTTTTCTTCACTGATTGAATTCATGGTAGGACTACTCGAAATTGTGAGTGAAATGGCAAAAGTGCTTTCACTGTCATTACGTTTGTTTGGAAATATTTTTGCTGGAGAAGTTTTGATTGTGGTGATTCGCTCCCTTGTGGGTATTGCTGTTCCAGCACCATTTATGATGCTCGAACTTTTGGTTGGATTGATTCAGGCTGCTGTATTTGCTATTTTGACTCTTGTGTATTTCACTGTTGCTACAAGCGAACCACATGGAGCAGAAGAAGGTCATTAAAATTAAAAAGTTGAGGATAAAAGTATAGATTCTTTTTAGCATGTTGCTTTTTGTAAGAGACTGAATCAGATCACTTTTTACTTGTATTATCCGCAGATACGGACAAGTAAAAAGTTATCTGTGAAGCTCTGAAAAAAGTAACGAGACTTCGAAAAAAGAATTTCAATACTTTTATTCTTAATACTAAGAAATAGTATCGAGGTTAAATACCAACCCCCTTAATCCTCGCGTACGAAACTTAGAAGGAAATAATATGGAAGGAATGACACATGAGTCTATCGTGGTTATCATGAAGGCTCTCGCTATCGGTATTGGTGGTATTGCACCAGCACTTGCGATTGGTAAAATCGTCGCAAAAGCTATGGAAGCAATCGGACGTAATCCAGAAGCTTCTGGAAAACTCCTCGTGCCAATGCTTTTGGGTGCAGCGTTTGCAGAAGCGATCGCTATTTACGCCCTCGTAGTTGTATTCACACTCAAATAGTTTGATATACCGGATCTTTTTGAGGTCCGGTGAAATGAGACTATTTTTGTAAATACTCTATTATATATATTTATTAGATCAAAGAATATGGTAGAAAACACTCTGGAATCAGGTACAGAAGTACAAAATGAAAGCGTTTTTGCTTCTCTTGGGCTCGATACGAATATTTTTGTTGGTCAAGTTATTAACTTTGCACTTGTATTTTTGATTGTTTGGTTTTTACTTTTGAAACCACTCACAAAAAAATTGGAAGAAC
This sequence comes from Candidatus Magasanikiibacteriota bacterium, assembly GCA_052034405.1. Classification (GTDB taxonomy): domain Bacteria; phylum Patescibacteriota; class Patescibacteriia; order Magasanikbacterales; family UBA922; genus CAYTKU01. The sequence goes on from JBPOIO010000023.1 coordinate 1,085, forward strand.
GTCGTGAAATGATTGACGAAAGTATTGATAAAGCAAAAGAAGTGGAGACAAACCTCATGATGAGTGAACAAACCTATAAAGAAAAACTTGAAGAAGCAAAAAAAGAAGCAAATAAAATTATTGAACAGGCTCATGGTGAAGCTACTTTGCTTGCTGATAAAATGAAAGATCAAGCAAAAGTTGAAATTGATGGACTCGTAGTTCAAGCAAAAAAGAGTATTGCTGTAGAACGCGAAGAAGCACTTTCTGCTGTGAAATCATCTGCTGTGGATTTGATCAGTGCCGCACTTGGTAAAATTGTGAGTAGTGAAATGAGTCAAAACGTAGATAAAAAAGTTATTGAAGATGCACTTAAGGGGATGAAGTAAAAATATATTAATAAAAGGTATGAAAATATCAAATCGACAACTCGCTCGAAACCTGTATACGACACTTCAAGAAGTGAAAGAAAAAGATCACTCACAGGTGCTGAAAAATTTTGTACAGATTATTTATAAGATGCGCAAAATGTCTCAGGTGGATAGAATTATTGAAGAGTATATCAAGTACGAAAAAGAAATGAATGGAGAAGTCGCGCTTGAAGTCACGACCGCATACGAGCTTACGAGTGAAATGAAAAAAATACTCGAAAAAGATTTTGGAGAAAATATACACATCACGGAAAAAATTGATGAAAGTATACTTGGAGGAATTATTATAAAAACAAACAACACTATTTACGATGCCAGCATCAAAGCCAGTATCAATCAATTAAAAAACACCTTATAATATGTCAACCAACGCCATTGTCAACGAATTGAAGAAACACATTGAAAGCTTTGAAAAAGTTGTTTCTGTTGATGAAACAGGAACTGTACTTGAAGTAAAAGATGGTATTGCTATTATTTCAGGTCTTGAAAAATGTCAGGCTCAGGAAATGTTGGAATTTCCTGGTGGAATTTTTGGACTTGCGCTCAATCTTGAAGAAGAAACAGTTGGTTCTGTTATCCTTGGAGATTTTCGTAGTATCAAAGAAGGTGACACTGTAAAACGTACGGGCCGCATTATGTCTGTTCCAGTAGGAGATATGATGATTGGTCGTGTGGTGAATGCTGTGGGTGTTGCCATTGATGGAAAAGGTGAAATTAAATCAAAAGAATTTTATCCAGTAGAGCGTGTGGCTCCTGGTGTTATTACTCGTGAACCAGTAAATCGTCCAATGCAAACTGGTATCAAAGCCGTGGATGCACTTATCCCAATCGGACGTGGACAGCGTGAACTTATTATCGGAGATCGTCAAACTGGTAAAACTGCTATTGCAATTGATACTATCATCAACCAAAAAGGACAGGACATGATCTGTATCTATGTTGCTGTAGGTCAAAAAGAATCAAAAGTTGCACGTCTTGTTGCAAAACTTCGCGAAGCTGGTGCTATGGACTACACAATCGTGGTAGCAGCCGGTGCTTCTGAACCTGCTCCAATGTCATATCTTGCTCCATATTCTGGAGTATCAATGGCAGAATACTTTGCTGATAAAGGAAAAGATGTTTTGATTATTTACGATGATTTGACTCGTCAGGCTTGGGCATATCGTGAAATGTCTCTTTTGCTTCGCCGCCCACCAGGACGTGAAGCTTATCCTGGAGATGTATTTTATCTGCACTCACGTTTGCTTGAACGTGCTTGTAATATTAACAAAGAACATGGTGGAGGATCTATCACAGCGCTTCCTATTATTGAAACACAAGCCGGAGATATTTCTGCATACATTCCAACAAACGTTATTTCTATTACCGATGGTCAGATTTTCCTTGAAACAGATTTGTTCTATAAAGGTATTCGCCCAGCGCTCAACGTAGGACTTTCTGTATCTCGTGTAGGTGGATCTGCGCAAACAAAACCAATGAAAAAAGTAGCTGGAAGTATGAAACTTGCCCTCGCTCAGTTTCGTGAACTCGAAGCCTTTTCGCAGTTTGCAAGTGATCTTGATGCTGATACAAAACGCCAAATTGATCGTGGTCGTCGTTTGACAGAATTGCTCAAACAGCCACAATATTCTCCACTCCATGTAGAAGAACAGGTTGTATCAATTTATGCAGCGGGAAAAGGATATTTGGATACTGTAGAAGTAGAAAATGTAACTGCTTTTGAAACAGGACTTTTGGAATTTATGCGTAGTACTCGCGCTGCTTTGATGGATAAAATCCATGAAGGTCAGTGGGGTGATGAAGTAGAAGCCGAAATTAAATCTGCGATCGAAGAGTTTAAGAATAAATAAACGACATTGCTATGGCAGTCTCAGGAAAAGCAATTAAAACTCGCATCAAGTCAGTCAAGAATACCAAAAAAATGACGAAAGCCATGGAAATGGTATCGGCTGCAAAAATGCGTAAATCTGTTGGTGCAGCACTTGCAACCCGTCAGTTTGCTTTGCTTGCGCGTGAACTCATGCATAACTTGTCGGCAATGCAAAAAAAATCAGTACCACTTCTTGAAATGCGTCCTGTAAAAAAAATGTTGGTGGTATTGATCGCAAGTAATCGTGGACTTTGTGGAAGTTTCAATGCCAATGTTTTCAAAAAAGCTGGACAAATTTTGAAACAAAAAGAAAATGTTGCACTTCATCGTATGCCTGGGGGAAAAGAAGTGACTCCAGAAAAAGATGTGCTTGTAGAAGTTTTGGGAATTGGAAAAAAATCGGCTTCATTTGCAAAAAGAATGGAATTACCGCTCATTGCTGCATTTGATAATCTCTCTGAAAAACCAACATTCCTTGATGTACTTTCTATTAGTAAAATGGTTCTTGATACCTATAAAAAAGGGGATTATGACAAAGTAGTTGTCGTCTATACACACTTTCGTTCAGCTTTGGTCCAAGAAGTAAAAGTTCGTCAAATGCTTCCAGTCTCCGAAATTGATCTTGAAAAAATGCTTGACGAAACCGCCGTACTCGCAAAAGAAAAAAATGAACTTCGAAGTTTGGAAAATTATGTTTTTGAACCAGATGTAATGACTGTCCTCACCGATGTATTGCCAAAACTTGTAGAGATTCAACTCTATGAAGCAGTACTCGAATCTGCAGCCAGTGAACACAGTGCTCGTATGGTATCGATGAAAAATGCAAGTAGTGCCGCAGGAGATATGATTGATGCACTTACCCTTGAATACAACAAAGCTCGTCAAGCAGCGATTACACGGGAAATTAGTGAAATCGTTGGTGGTGCCGCAGCGCTTGAATAACAAAAAAATCTTTTAATCATTTTCGATTGTATGTCAAAAAATATTGGAACAATTAGTCAAATCATCGGAGTAGTAGTCGATGTACACTTTGAAGCAGAAGTGCCACAAATTTTGAACGCGCTTGAACTCAAAAACCAAAAAGGTGAAACCATTGTACTTGAAGTACAACAGCATCTTGGAGGAAATATCGTTCGTACGATTGCTATGGGAGCAACCGATGGTCTATCACGTGGTACAGAAGTGACTGATACTGGAAAAGCTATCTCAGTACCAGTTGGAGAAGTGACACTCGGCCGCATGTTTAATGTGATTGGTGAAGCCATTGATGGAAAAGCAAATCCAAAAGTAAGCAAAACATACCCAATTCATCGTAAAGCACCTGACTTCAAAAATCAGTCTCAAAAAACAGAAATTCTTGAAACGGGTGTCAAAGTAATCGATCTTCTCTGTCCATTTTTGAAAGGTGGAAAAGTCGGTCTCTTTGGTGGAGCCGGAGTAGGAAAAACGGTGATGATTCAAGAACTTATTCGCAACATCGCCCAAGAACATGGTGGTTATTCTATGTTTGCCGGAGTTGGGGAACGTACTCGTGAAGGAAATGACCTCTACCGCGAAATGGAAGAATCTGGAGTACTGAGTAAAACTGCACTTGTGTTTGGTCAGATGAACGAACCACCAGGAGCTCGTGCTCGTGTGGCCCTCACTGCTCTTGCTATGGCCGAATACTTCCGTGATGAAGAAGGACGTGATTTGCTGCTCTTTATTGATAATATTTTCCGTTTTACACAGGCTGGATCTGAAGTTTCTGCACTTTTGGGACGTATGCCATCAGCCGTTGGGTATCAGCCAACACTTGCAACCGAAATGGGAGCTTTGCAAGAACGTATTACTTCAACAGACAAAGGTTCTATTACTTCTGTTCAAGCAGTATACGTGCCAGCGGACGATCTTACTGACCCAGCTCCGGCGACTACCTTTGCGCATCTTGACTCAACTGTAGTATTGAACCGCGCGCTCACTGAGCTTGGTATTTACCCAGCGGTAGATCCACTCGATTCCAGTTCAACCATGCTTGACCCAAATATCGTTGGAGAAGAACACTATCGTATTGCTCGCGAAGTGCAGCGTATTTTGCAAAAATATAAAGATCTTCAAGATATCATTGCGATCCTTGGTATGGAGGAATTGTCTGACGAAGACAAAAAGACAGTTGCTCGTGCTCGTAAGATTCAAAAATTCTTGTCACAGCCTTTCTTTGTGGCAGAACAGTTTAGTGCTATCCCAGGTCGTTATGTACCAGTAAGTGAAACAGTTCGTGGATTTAAAGAAATTTTGGAAGGAAAACATGATGACAAACCAGAGGCTGCGTTCTATATGAAGGGAAGTATCGACGAAGTAACAGCTTAATTTTTGAGTTATGCAAATGAAATTTAAAATTGTTACTCCAGATGGTGTGATTTATGAAGATGAGATAGCATCTGTTTCTTTGCCAACCCAAAATGGAGAAATTACTGTACTTCCACATCATATTCCACTTATTTCTGTTATTAAAACCGGTGAAATTCGTATTGTGAAAGAGGGACAAGAAATTGGTGTTGCTGTTTCAAGTGGAGTTCTCGAAGTACGTGAAAAGAGTGAAGTGATCGTGATTGCGGATACGGCAGAACGCGCAGAACATATTGATCTTGACCGGGCAGAAGCAGCTCGAAAGCGTGCACAAGAACTTATGCTTCAAGAAAAATTTGAAGATGATGTACAATTTGCAGCACTCCAAGCGCAAATGGAAAAAGAATTGACTCGTATCAAAGTAGGAAACAAATATCGTAAAATGTAAATATAAATAAAAAACCGGATTGCGCTGTTCCCAGGCATCCGGTTTTATTATTCTTTTTTTCTATGAAAAGTATATTGCCAAATTTGAGGGCAAATCTCAAGTCCGGAATTACGGTGTCTTTGGTGTCGCTTCCACTGTCTATTTCTCTTGCCATTGCTGCTGGTGCTACGCCTATTATGGGTGTGATTACTGCTATTTGGGCAGGGTTGTTTGCTGCACTTTTTGCGGGAAGTCATTATAATATTGTTGGACCTACTGGGGCACTTTCCGGTCTTTTGGCGCTTTATGCTTTGAACTATGGCGTTGGAGTACTTCCAGTTTTGGCTATCATTGCAGGATTTATTATTTTGCTTTCGTATTTTTTGAAAGTAGACAAGTATATTGTTTTTATTCCATCGAGTGTTATTCATGGATTTACTCTTGGTGTTGCCTGTATTATTGGACTCAATCAATTTAACTTTGCTACAGGACTCAAAGGTCTTCCAACACACGAACGTTTTATTGAAAATATTATTGAATCTTTGAAGCATATTACAAGTATTAGTAGTATTGCCGTAGGAATTTTTATTGCCACACTTGCTTTGCTTTTTATTTTTTTGAAAAAAATTCCAAAAATTCCTGGACCAATTATTGTGTCTGTTATTGGTATTGCACTTGGGTATATGAGTACGCAGGGGATTCTCAATATTCCACTTCAGACGCTCTTTAGTAAGTATGGAGATCTGCATGCGACCTTATTTACTATTCCACATTTTGGTCGTGAATTTTTGAATTTTACTCTGTGGAAAGCCAGTGCTGCTATAGCTCTTATTGCTATTTTGGAAACTCTTATTTCTGCCAAAATTGCAGATAAAATGACGAAAACAAAATTTGATCGAAGAAGTGAAATGTTTAGTCTTGGACTTGCAAATATTGCTTCTGGAATTTTTGGTGGAATTCCTGCAACAGCTGCTTTGGCGCGTACGGCACTCAATGTAAAATCTGGGGCAACACACAAGGCCTCTGCTGTGGTGAATGCTCTTTCTGTCATGTTTATTTCTCTTTTGCTTCTTGGATGGTTTCGTTATCTTCCACTTCCTATTGTGGCAGCAATCCTGGTCTATGTTGCTATTCGCATGGTAGAGAGTGAACATTTTTTTCATCTGTATAAACACGATAAGAAGGCATTTGTTTTGTCTCTTGTTGTTGCTGCCATTACTATTATTGAAGACCCAATTATTGGTATTATGGTAGGTTCTGTTGTGGCTTTGCTTATTTTTATTTCAGAATTGTCCAAAGGTCAAGCAGAAATTACATTTAACAAAAATAAAAAAGTAGTCGAACGAGTAAGTGCGGCAGCACTTATGAATGGAAAAAAGATTCATGCGGATCTCGCGGTCTATCGTTTTGCGGGACAGTTGTCTTACGTGAATGCCGCGTCTCATGCAGAAACCTTGGAAAAAATAACAGATATAAAAACACTTGTTTTGAGTTTTCGAAATTTATTTTTTGCAGATGTAGATGGTGTTGAAGTGCTTCAAGAAATTATTGAATCACTCGAGCGAAAAAATCAAAATTTGTATATCACGGGTGTTCCAAGTTCGCTTAAGGCGCATATTCGCCATAGTGCCTGGTATAAGAAAATGGAAAAAAATGGAAAAATATTTGATAGTACCACAGATGCTTTGAACACACTGGGTTTTGATCTTTTAAAGATTTAAAATTATCACTTCGAGACTTATCCACATTGCAGAGACGAAAAGTTTTTCGTATACTAGAAGTATATTTTTAATACTTTTTTATGGGCTGTGAATGTGATATCAATCCCTGTGTTACTTGTGGGGTTTGTAAAGAATGTGGTTGCTCCTGTGAGGAGTAACTCCTTGTATGAAAAAATTGCATCGTTTTATTGGAAATTTTGACCTCACGCAAACATATATTCGGGTGAGTGATCCAGAAATTTATTTTCAAATGACACATGTTTTGAAGTTCAAGACAGGTGAAGTTTTTATTTTGTCTAATGGAACAAAAGACGAAGCAGTGGTAGTATTGGAAAATATACAAAAGGATCATGTAGTGGTTCGTAAACAAGAAGTACATGAAAATACCAGTGAACCCGAAAGACATATTACTTTGTATGCCAGTATTATCAAGGCAGATCATTTTGAGCTTTTGGCACAAAAGTGTACAGAAGTGGGTCTTTTTCAGATTGTACCGGTGATTTCTCACCGCACTATCAAGCTTGGGCTTCGAGAAACTCGAATCTTCAAGATTATGCAAGAGGCAGCCGAACAATCTGGTCGTGCTCGGGTTCCAAATTTATTGGAAATTATGCGCTTTGAAGAGGCGCTCGAACATGCACAAAAAAACGAAAAAAATTTCTTTTTGGATATTGGAGTTTCTCCACATTTGCAAAGTTTTCAAAATGCAGCATTTCAAAGTGCTGGAATTTTTATTGGTCCCGAAGGTGGATTTGAATCTCGTGAACAAAAACAAGCACTTGAAGCAGGTTGTATTTTGACCAATCTTGGGCCACTCGTACTGCGTGCCGAGACAGCGGCAATTATTGCCAGTTATATTCTTTCGACAAAACTTTGAGAATAATTGTTCTTGTGTTATAATAGATTTTCTCTCTATTTTTTTGTATTTACAAAACTATGCCAGCTGACAAATTTACTGCTGTTTGGATTTCTCATACTTCCATTGGGGATTTTTTGCGCTGTCCACGAGCATATTATTTGAAACATATTTACAAAGACCCAAAGACCAATCACAAAGTAAAACTCATGGGACCAGCATTGGCATTGGGGCAGAGTGTACACGAAGTTTTGGAGGCATTATCCAATATTCCAGCATCGTCTCGCTTCAAAGAACCTCTCATGGACCAATTTGATCGTGCTTGGAAAAAAGTAAGTGGCAAACTCGGTGGTTTTCGTGATGAAGCAAGTGAATATGCTTACAAAAAACGTGGTCAGGAAATGCTCAAGCGTGTGTGGAATAATCCCGGTCCTATTGCTGGTCTTGCGGTGAAAATTCAAAAAGATTTGCCCTATTATTGGCTCTCCGAAGAAGATAATATTATTTTGTGTGGAAAAATTGACTGGCTTGAATATTTGCCAGATAGCGATAGTGTTCATATTATTGATTTCAAAACAGGAAAAAACGAAGAAGAAGGGGACTCACTGCAGCTGCCTATTTATCATCTTTTGGTACACAATTGCCAAAAAAGAACCGTGACAAAGGCAAGTTATTGGTACCTTGAAAAAAATGATACCCTGACAGAAAAAGTATTGCCGTCTCTTGAAGAGGCCTACAAACGGGTTTTGGATGTGGGACGTCAAATGAAATTAGCGCGCCAGCTCAAGCGTTTCAAATGTCCTCACGAAGGTTGTAGCACCTGTCGGCCTATGGAGGCCATTTTGGAGGGAAAAGCCGAGTTTGTGGTGACCGATGATTATAACTATGATGTGTATATTTTGCCCGAAACCACAGAAGATGATAAGGCAAGTATATTGCTCTAATGAGCCAAAAATTATATTTTTACAAAAAACTATATTGACAATCTGGTGTAGAAATTATATACTGTAGATTCTAGTTTTTTTTATGGACCAAAAGTCAGAAGACGACCCTCAGACTAAAAATTCAAATATTTATAAAAACAATACCCTTTTTCAAAAGGCCTATTTTAAAGAATAGTCCTTTTTTTGTATCTTAATTATATGAAACACAATAGTATCGATAAAACAATTTTGCTTGTTCACTCAGGAAGTGAAAGTAAATATTTTATTGCTAATGTCCTCAAAAAAATGGGTTTGCGGGTTATTTGTCTCAATCGTGAAAAAGTAGAGGCTCTTGATAATTCTGTGGATCATTGGATTTTATCCGAACTCAATGATCATAAGGAATCTATTGAAGCGGTAAAAGAATTTTTGAAGGAAAATAAAAAAATCAAAATAGATGGTGTGATTACATTTTGGGATGAATGTGTACTTTTGACATCAAAATTGGTAGATACCTTTAATCTTATCGGTATTCCATATCATATTGCTGAAAAAGCAAAAAATAAATATTTCTTTCGTGAGTTTTGTAATGCCAACAATATTCCTGCACCTCGTCATATGCGAATTTCTGGTGGAAAAGATATTCCACTTATCGAAAAGCATTTGAGTTATCCTTTGGTAATAAAACCTGTGTATGGGGCAGTGAGTGCCTTTGTCGTAAAAGTAAAAGATCGAGCCGAACTTGAAGAAACCTATGAATATATTAAAAACAATATCAAATCTTATTGGCTTGCGGCTGAGTGGGAAACACTTGAACTTTTGGTTGAAGAATATATTGATGGAGATGAAGTTGACGTGGATATTATTTTACAAAATGGAAAGGTAAAATTTTATTCGATTGCAGATAATTTTAATAAAAGTAAAGATAAATTTTTTGTTGATAATGGACAGGCTATTCCTTCGGGGCTTCCAGAGCCAGACCAAGAAGCGCTTTTGAGTCTTGCCGAAGAAACTGTAGAAAAACTTGGTATTCAAAATGGAATTATTCACTTTGAAGCAAAATCTACCAAAAATGGTCCAGTACCTATTGAAATCAATCTTCGTATGGGTGGGGACTATATCCATGCCTATATCAAAGATTCTTGGGGAGTGGATATGGTTGAATATGCTGCCAAAATTGCACTTGGAGAATATATCAAGATCCAAAAACCAGAATTTCCATTTCGTTATATTATGGGTTGGGATTTTCAAGTTGAATCTTCGGGAATTTTGGTGGAACTTGATATTTCACCAGAACTCAAAACAAAAAAATATCTCCATAAAATGTCTATTGGAAAAGAAATTGGAGATGTTATTTTGCGTCCTCCAGAGGGCTATGATGGACTTGGTTGGATTACCGTGTATGGTGATAATCTTCTTGATGCACAGGATAATTTGAAAGAGGCTTTGGAATTGATACAGTACAAAGTAGTAGAATTTGACGAAGAATCAACACTTGGAAAAACATCTCGAAAAAATAGTTTGTCTGCTGCTGTTATTACCAAAGATCGTTTGATGCAAGCCGCAAAAATTGAAAAAGTACACCAAACATTGATTGCTGACCAACGAAATTTGCATATTGGTATTGCCAGTAATATTTCTGATTATAAATTGAGTTCCTTTCATACTGGTTCACAGCAAATGACAGAAAATTTGGAACACGAACTCAAAAAACGTGGATATAAAGTGACTATTTTTGATTTCAATAATATCAACAAAGTATTTTCTGAACTTGAAAATAGTAACGTAGATTTGATTTTCAATCTGTGTCAGGGAATCAACAATAACGAAGCTTTGAAACCACAGGCAGCGGCTATCTTTGAAGCACTTCGTATTCCTTATACAGGAACCAATTCACTCAATCTTGGACTTTGTCGTGATAAAATTCGCATGAAAAAACTTTTGACTTTTCATGATATCCCAACACCAAAATGGGATTATGCCTATACGGTGGAGGATACTATTGATCCAGATTTGAAATATCCGCTTATCGTAAAACCAGGCAATGCACTCAATTCTATGGGTATTACCAATGGATCAGTAGTAACCAATAAAGTACAGTTGCGTAAACAAATAAAAAGGATTATCGAAGAACTCCGCCGTCCAGCCTTGATTGAAGAATATGTAGAAGGAGAAGAGTTTAGTGTTTCTATCTTGGGAACAGATGACGAAGATCTTCGTGTACTTCCACTCACACGATCAGTTTTTAAAAAAATGCCAAAAGGAAAGTGGAATATTTATACAGAAAAAGAAAAACAAAAATTGGCAGGAGAAAACAAAAATATTATTGTACAGTACCCACTCAAAAATGTCAGTAAAAAACTAGAATCACTTTTGACAGAAATTGCTCTTGATACCTACAAAACCATGCGTTGTCGTGATTATGGTCGTGTAGAAATTCGTCTTGATAAAGATGATAATCCATATGTACTTGAAATCAATACCAATCCATTTTTGGATAATCCTGCCCATATTTTCAAGTCTGCGGAAGTTACTGGTATGAAAACAGGGGATTTGATAGAAGAAATTATTCGTCTTTCTCTTTCTCGTTTCAATAGAAAAAAACGAACCTATTATAGTGATCTTATTAGTAAGTAAATATATGGAGAAACAAGTAGTACAATTTCGCTGTGTGACTGATCCTGTTGAAGCAGAAAAACTCTGGCGTTCTTTTAGTCCCGAAGAAACTATTTATGATGCCTGGGAATTTCGGGCCCTATTTCAAAAATACCACCAAAAAGAAATTCGATTTTATGCAGGATATATTGGTGAAGAATGTATTGGTTGTTTGCCCTTACAGTTCAATCAAGAAAAAAATTGGATTGAATTTTTTGGTGGGGACTATATGGAAGATAATAGATTGTTTTTGAAAGCGGGATACGAAATATATCATTCTGATTTTTTTGACTATATCAAGACTTTGGGTGAAACAATACATTTGGAGTGTATTCGTGGAGACGCTGAACATTTCAAGTCACTCGAAGTCCAAGATTATAAATATGTTCTTCCTCTTAAAAATTATGAAAGTTATGAAAGCTATGTAGCAGACGTATTTTCTTCTGAAAGTAAAAAAACACTTCTCAAAAAGGTACGTCGTATTGAAAGACTTGGTGTTGAAATCATAAAAAATAATTTTGTAGATATTGAAAAACTTTTTGAATTCAATATTGCCATGTTTGGTGAACATTCATCATTTTCGGATCGTCCTTTTCACAAAGAAATTTTTCGTGAATTGTTTACTTTTTCTACAGATTTTATTCCACACTTGTTGAGTTTTTATGTTGGGGGAGCTCTTGTCGCCGTTTCTCTTTCTCTTGAATACAAGGGAGGCTATGCCTATGTTTTGCTGGGGACTGATCCAAATGGAGTAAAAGATATGGCAACGTATATTAATTTACAAAATATTCAACATGCAATTCAGGCCGAGACACGCTTTGTGGATTGTTTTGTAGGAGCCTATGGTTGGAAAGATCGTTGGCACTTTACTCCTATTGCACAACATAAATTTTTTAACGAGTAATATGCTTCGTTTTGAAATTATACATACTCTTGAAGAGGCAGAATATTATTGGAAAAAGTTTTCACCACAAAAAACTATTTGTGATAGTTGGGAGTATCGTTATAATTTTTATAAATATCTAAAGTTTGAAATAGTTTTTTTTGTAGGTTTTGAAAATGACAGAGCAATTGGTGTATTACCCTTGCAGCGCAATAAGCACAGCAAATTTCTTGAGTTTTTTGGTGGTAGTTATATGGAGGATAATACGGTGTTTGTACAATCTGGGTATGAATTTGCTATACAAGATTTTTATAAACAAATACAAGAACAATGTAGGCTTGAATATATCTCAGCAGAAGATGCCTATACCAAAACTTTATCATTACTTGATTATAAATATATTCTTCCTCTTGCGGGACTTCATACTTTTGAAGAATATTTAGCAAAATATTTCGATGGAGAGGCTCGAGGCAAGATGCGCCGTAAATTACGAAAGCTTGAACACAATAGTATAGAAATACGAAAAAACGAATTTGAACATATTGAAAAACTTTTTTTCTATAATGAAACTGTATTTGGGAAAGATTCTACGTTTCATTTGCCTTTTCGTAAAGAATCCCTTCGTGATATACTCACACTTCCTTTTTCGGTACATCTTTTGACTTTTTATATAAACGGAGAATTAAAAGCGGTTTCACTCTCTGTACTGTATAATGGGGTGTATGAATATCTCAATCTTGGAGCAGATCTTGAATTTCGTGAGCTTCGTAGCTATGTTCATATGAAAAATATAGAAGAAGCTTTGCGCTTGGGGGTTGATACGCTCAATGCCTTTAGTGCTGATTGTGGTTGGAAGGAACTTTTTCATTTTCAAAAGATTCCTCAATACAAGTTTGACAAAACCCCCTAATTAGGCTATAATAGCCACTTCTTAAATTTTTTTAGTTTTAGGCGGAAAACGCCTTTTTTTTAGACAATATGGAAATTCGTAATATCGCCATTATCGCCCACGTAGACCACGGCAAAACTACCTTGACCGATGCTTTGATGCGTCAAACAGGTATGGTCACTGATGAAACCGTAAGTATGGACAGTAATGCACTTGAACGCGAGCGCGGTATTACTATTTATGCCAAAAATGCCTCTCTTTTTTATAAAGATGTAAAAGTAAACATTGTAGATACTCCAGGCCACGCTGATTTTGGATCAGAAGTAGAACGCGTTTTGCGCTCAATCGATTCAGTACTTCTTATTGTGGATGCTCAGGAAGGTCCAATGCCTCAAACAAAATTTGTACTCAAAAAATCTCTTGAACTTGGACTCAAGCCAATCGTGGTGATCAACAAAATTGATAAACCAGCTGCTCAGCCGGATGTTGTTCATGATCAGGTTCTTGAACTTTTTATGGATCTTGGTGCCAACGACGAACAGCTCAATTTTCCAACCGTATTTGCTATTGGAAAAACGGGTGTTGCCAAACTCAAACTCACAGATGAGTCAGATAATCTTGAACCACTTCTTGACATGATTTTGTCTCATGTTCCACCAGCACCACACGATATTAGTGTGCCTTTCCGTATGCAGCCATTTAACCTTGCTTACGACAACTTTCTTGGACGTATGGCAGTAGGACGCATCTACGAAGGTATTATGAAAGTAGGAGACAAAGTGGTTATCAAAAAACCAGATGGTGAAAAACGTACTGGAAATATTACAAAAATTTATAGTTTTCATGGAACCAATCGTAAAGAAGTCCCACAAGCAGAAGCAGGGGACATTGTGATGGTTGCCGGAATTTCTGACATTTATATTGGAGAAACTATTTGTGCCAATGACACACAGGAACCACTTCCTGCTATTACGGTAGATGAGCCAACAATCGCGATGAACTTTCTCATCAATAGTTCACCTTTTGCTGGAAAAGATGGAAAATTTGTTACCAATAGTCAGCTCAAAGAACGTCTTACCAAAGAACTTGAAGTGAATGTGGGACTGAAAATTGACTTTGATGCAATTGATCATTACAAAGTGTATGGTCGTGGAGAAATGCATATTGCAATCCTCCTTGAAAATATGCGCCGCGAAGGATACGAACTTCAGGTGTCTCAGCCTCAGGTTATTATCAAAATGGATGGAAATACAAAACTTGAACCATTTGAAGAGGCAACTGTGGATGTACCAACAGAATTTATGGGTGTTGTGATTGAAAAAATGAGTAAACGCAAGGGAAACATGACCCACATGCAAGCAACAGGAAACATGACTCGTATTATTTTTGAAATTCCAACTCGTGGACTTCTTGGATACCGTGGTGAATTTATCATGGATACACGCGGCGAAGGAATCCTCGCATCTCGTGTAATTGGATTCAAGCCTCACGTAGGAACAATTGAAAAACGCTCTGTTGGTTCAATGATTTCAAGTGTGACAGGAAAAGCACTTGGATATTCACTGTGGAACCTCCAAGAACGAGGATCCCTCTATATTGGTCCAAATACAGATGTATACGAAGGAATGGTTATTGGAAACGTTGCCAAGGGCAATGACATGGCTGTGAACCCTACAAAAGGAAAGCAGCTCACCAACATGCGTGCTAGTGGATCTGACGATGCAATTATCCTCACTCCATTTTTGCCAATTACATTGGAGCGTGGTATGGAAATTATGACTGAAGATGAATATCTTGAAATTACTCCAAACAATATCCGCCTTCGTAAACAGTTTTTGACAGAAAATGATCGTGTACGCGCAGCGCGAAGTGGAAATAAGTAAGATTGACAAAAAGTCCTCAAATAGGTTAGAATCTATGCCTATGATAACGCTTTTTTTCGTAGGCATTGCTGAGATGATCATCATTGCTGCTTGGACCAAAATGGTCTCTGACAACAAGATTTTGGCGAGTGGTGTCATTACCCTCATCAATATTGTGACCTGGTACTATGTTCTCGAACGTATTTTGCAGGACCTCGGAAATTGGAAAGTGGTTGCGTTTTATGCAATAGGATGCGCACTTGGCACTATGCTCACCACTTGGTATTTCCAAGTAAAAGAAAAAAAAGAATCGGCAAGTCAATAACCGCAACAAAAAACCACCCGTATCTCCTTGCTTTATTTCCAAATACTTAGAAATAAAGGAATGTGTGCGGGTGGTTTTTGATGTGTCGTCGGGCGGGGTTAAGGCAGGCTAGTTTATGAAGGTTTATCGCAGGAGGAGGCCAGCCAGTTGGAGAAGACAGCCTCCAATGGTCATCCCACTGAACAGGGCACAGACGATGAAGACGTAGTCTTCGACCTCTCGCCCTTGGAATTTCGAGGGGCTGAACTTTCCTTCTTTAGCAGACATGTTTTGCCTTTCGGGTTGACGAACAATTTATAATATC
Organism: Candidatus Magasanikiibacteriota bacterium; assembly: GCA_052034405.1. Taxonomy (GTDB): domain Bacteria; phylum Patescibacteriota; class Patescibacteriia; order Magasanikbacterales; family UBA922; genus CAYTKU01. The sequence continues at coordinate 16,538 of JBPOIO010000023.1, forward strand.
ATTTTTTCTTGCTTTTGTCAATATATCTTGCTACACTAAGAAAGTCCCAAAAAGACTTTTTTTATGTCCGAAAAAAAGCTCAATAAAGCCCAAGAAGAGGCTGTCCGCTATACGGATGGGCCGCTTTTGATTGTGGCTGGAGCTGGGACTGGGAAAACCACCGTTATTACCGAAAAGATAGCCTATTTGATAGAAAAAGAACTGGCACATCCTGGACAGATTGTAGCGCTTACCTTTACCGACAAGGCTGCTCTTGAAATGCAGGATCGTGTGGACGAACGCCTTGAGTTGCCCTATAGCGATATCCATATTTCCACTTTTCATACTTTTTGTCAGCGTTTACTCGAGCAGTATGCCCTTGAAATTGGTATTCCAAATAAATTCAAACTGATTACTGAGACTGATGCATGGCTTCTTATACGGGAGCATATCTATGAATTTGATCTCAAATATTTTCGTCCTCTTGGAAATCCCACACGCCATATACATGAATTTTTGAAGCATTTTTCAAAATGTAAAGATGAAATTATTTCTCCCGAAGAATATATTCAGTATGTAAAATCTACATCCTTTGAAGATAGCGAAGAACAAGAACGTCTTGGTGAACTTGCTCATGCTTACCAAAAATATAACCAGCTCCTTCTTGAAAAAGGCTATTTGGATTTTGGCGATCTTATTTATTACTGTGTCAAACTGTTTCGTGAACGTCCAAATATTTTGAAACGTATTCAAAATCACTACAAATATATTTTGGTCGATGAGTTTCAGGATGTGAATTATGCGCAGTATCTTTTAACACAATTACTTTCACAAAGTGCACAGCTTACAGTCGTGGGAGATGATGATCAAAGTATATACGCCTTTCGCGGAGCCTCTGTTTCAAATATTTTGAAGTTTCAAGAAGATTTTGGCAATGCAAAAAATATTGTCCTCAACGAAAATTATCGTTCGGATCAAAAAATATTGGATGCTGCCTATACATCGATTCAAAACAACAATCCTGATCGACTGGAAGTAAAATTACATATTGATAAAAAACTCAAGGCCGGAGTAAATTATCCAAAAGCGGCGGTTGTCCATTTGCATTCTCCTACACTTGCTGCAGAAGTAAAAAGTGTTGTTGAAGAAATTATACGTCTCAAAAATGAAAGTCTCTCTACGAGTTGGGACGATTTTGCAATTCTTGCACGTGCCAATAGTCATGTAGAACCATTTATCCAGGGCCTTGAAAAAGCGGGGATTCCCTACGAATTTCTTTCGTCGATTGGACTCTTTCACCAACCCCTTGTGATGGATGCTATCAACTATTTCAAAATTTTGGATAATTATTTTGATTCTTCGGCATTGTATCGATTGCTGCGTATTGCATGTCTTGCTCTCTCAGAAGAGGATATGCAAAAAATTACTTTCAATGCCCAAAAAAAATCTCTTTCTTATTATGAAGTCCTTTTGATCGCAGAAGAGCTCGAGCTTTCTGTAGAGGGTATTGAAAAATCAAAAAAGATTATTGAACTCATTCAAGAAGGTCTCATTGAATCTCGAAAAGAAAAACCTTCAATACTTTTGTATCACTTTCTTGAACGAAGTGGAGTACTCAAATATTTGACAGACGAAGAGAGAAACGATAATCAATATATCATTCACCAGATTTATCAGCTTAATCAATTTTTTGAATTGCTCAAACAGTATGAAGAGAGCAATTCAGATGCGCATATACAAGGATTTTTGACGCAGTATAACTATACGATTGAATCGGGTGACGAAGGAAAAATGTACCAACCTGTTGACACTCCAGACTCGGTGAATATTTTGACTGTGCATGGATCTAAGGGGCTTGAGTTCAAGTATGTGTTTATTATCAACATGGTCGAAGAGCGTTTTCCTTCGCGTCGTCGAGGAGAATCTCTTGAAGTTCCTGCCGCCCTCATCAAAGAAGGCCTTTCAGAAGGGGATTATCACTACCAAGAAGAACGTCGGCTTTTTTATGTTGCCATGACGCGTGCCAAAGAACGCTTGTATTTTACGAGCGCGAGTAGTTATGGTGGTGTACGAGAAAAAAAACTCAGTCGATTTTTGGATGAGCTCGGATATACAGCAATAAAAGGAGAAAAAATTCAGGCTTCAACAGAAATTATTGCCAGTCAAACGACTCCTCGACAGAGTATGAGCTATCAAATACCAGCATCATTTTCTTTTTCGCAGATAAAATCCTATCAAACTTGTCCCTATCAATACAAACTCGCGCATATCATAAAAATTCCTACAAAAAGTAATGCCCATTTTAGTTTTGGAACCAGTATTCACAGCACTTTCCAAAAATTTTATGAACAGGTGCAAGCGCTCAATACGCCAGCAACAAACTCAGTGATTGTTCCAAGTCTGGAGGAGCTTCTCGAAATCTACAAAGCAAGTTTTATTTCCGATTGGTATAAAGATGCTGTGCAAAAAGAAAGTTACTTCAAAAAAGGACAGGAAATTTTGAAACTGTTTTATACTTCACAGGAAAATAATTGGCGCGTACCAGTAGCCCTTGAAAGTGCTTTCAAAATAAAAGTGGGGGACTATACACTGCGTGGACGCATTGATCGTATTGATCAGCTCCCAGATGGTACACTTGAAATTATTGATTACAAGACAGGAGAGAGTAAAGACAAGCTCACTGCCGAAGACAAAGAACAGCTTTTGATTTACCAAATAGCAGCCGAGACCAATCCGCAGTATCGTCATTTGGGTCGTGTTGAAAAGCTGACATTTTTTTATGTAAATGATACTATACAGATGTCTTTTGTGGGTAAAGAAAAAGAATTGGAAAAATTGAGTGAAAAACTCCACGAAACGATCAGGGCAATTCACTCAGGGGATTTTACTGCAAGTCCCTCTCCATTTATTTGCGCACATTGTGATTTCAAAGATATTTGTGAATTTCGAAGCCTTTAGCTATGTCAATGACCCTTCTCGGTGACGCTCTCAAAAAACGAATGGGTATGGATAGACCTTTGCAAGCGCAGGCCGAGGCTGGTCTTTTGATTTCCCTTGCAGGAAGCATTCTCAATGATTTTGTGGGACCAGATAATAGCAAATATATAAAACCACTTTTTATCAAAAACCGTACGCTTACGATTACCTGTGCTTCTTCGGCACTTTCCCAAGAAATTCACCTCAATCAAGCAAAAATAATCAATCAAATCAATGAAAAGTTTGGTCAAAATGCCCTCGACCGTATTCGCTATTTGCTCTAGGCCCTACTCGCTTGCCAAAAAGTCTAAAAAAGGCTACACTAGAAGAGATGAAACAGTCTTTTTTTTGTAAACTCTATGAATTTACGACAATACCTCTCTATCATGGCCTGTGCCACAGTTCTTGGCTGGGTTGCGTGGCTTTTTGTAATAATAAATGTAGACCCTTTTCAGGAAAACACTTTGGGCTTCTTTTTCTTTTATGTGAGTCTCTTTTTTTCTCTTATTGGGACAATTTCTCTGTTTTCATTTCTTATCACTCAAATTTTTCCAAAACCCATGGTCCCGATGTACCGTTTGGTTCAAAAAAGTTTTCGTATTGGGCTTTTACTCTCTGGAATTCTCATTGTACTGCTTTTTCTCCAAGGAAAAGAAATTTTGACCAAATGGAATAGTATTTTACTCTTGTTTATTGGCGTTACCACAACTTGTTTTTTTCTTTCAACCAAATATTTCGTCAGTAAAGATAACATGATTCAATAAGTATGAAACAATCAAAATTATTTACCAAAACTCAAAAAGATATTAGTAAAGATGAAACAAGTGTCAATGCTCAATTTTTGCTTCGTGGTGGATTTGTGGATCGTCTGACTGCAGGTGTGTATAGTTATTTGCCTCTGGGACTTCGAGTTCTTCAAAAAATTGAAAACATTATTCGAGAAGAAATGAATGCTGTTGGTGGACAAGAAATTTTGATGCCAGCACTTCATCCTCGTGAAAATTGGGATACTACTGGACGTTGGGATGTGGTAGATGTTTTGTTTAAACTTATTGGTGCTGGTGAAAAAGAATATGCACTTGGAGCAACACATGAAGAAGTGGTGACACCTCTTTTGCAAAAAAGTATAACTTCCTATAAAGATTTGCCAACTTCCGTGTATCAAATTCAAACAAAATTTCGCAATGAAGCTCGTGCAAAATCTGGAATTCTTCGTGGACGAGAATTTCGTATGAAAGATTTGTATTCTTTTCATACAAACCAAGCAGATCTCGATCGATATTACGAAGAAGTTCATGCTGCGTACAATAAAATTTACGAACGTTGTGGACTTGGGGATACAACATACTATACCTATGCATCTGGTGGAGCATTCTCAAAATTTTCTCATGAATTTCAAACTATTACTTCTGCAGGAGAAGATATTATTTATGTCTGTGATGCTTGTAGAGTTGCCTTGAATAAAGAAATTATTGAAGAAATTGGACTTCAATGTCCTGAATGTAAAAATACAGAGCTAAGAGAAGAAAAAGCAATTGAAGTTGGAAATATTTTCAAACTTGGTACAAAATTTAGTGATGCCTTTCAATTTTCTTTTCAAGATGAACAAAATAACTTGTCTCCAGTGATTATGGGCTGCTACGGTATTGGACCATCTCGTGTGATGGGAACTATTGTTGAGGTACATCATGACGACAATGGTATTATTTGGCCAAAGGCGATTGCGCCATACCAAGTACATTTGATATCACTCTGTCGTGATGAAGCGGATATGCAAAAAGCAGAAGCATTATACCAAAGACTTTTGGAACAAAATATTGAAGTACTTTACGATGACCGTGACGGAGTTCGCGCTGGAGAAAAATTTGCAGATTCAGATTTGCTTGGAATCCCAGTGCGTCTTGTTATAAGTCCAAAAACAATTGAAAAAAATTCAGTCGAAGTAAAAATGCGAGCTGGTGCAGAGGCAAGTCTCGTTTCTCTTGATGAACTCGAAACATTTATACAATCAATCTAATATCCTATGTGGTTTTTAAAAAAAATGGGCAAAGATATTGGGGTTGATCTTGGTACTGCTTCAACTCGTGTGTATGTTGGGGAACGTGGTATTGTTATTCACGAACCAACGGTTGTTGCGGTGAACAATAAAACAAACCAAATTCTTTCTGTTGGTGCCGAAGCCAAACAAATGCTTGGGAAAATTCCACCGCATATTACAGTGACACGACCACTCAGTCACGGTATTATTTCCGATTATGAAGCAGCAGAAAAACTCCTGAAATTTTTTCTTGATAAAATGCAAGAAGAAGGTGGGGCACTGCTCAATCGTCCACGAATTATTATCGGAGTACCGCTTGCGGTAACAGAGGTTGAAATCAAGGCCGTAGAAGATGCTGCTATTGCGGCAGGTGCACGGGATGTGTTTATTGTCCAAGAACCAATGGCAGCAGCTATTGGTGCTCGTATGCCTATTCAAGATGCCCTTGGAAACATGATTGTCGATATTGGTGCTGGAAAAACAGAAGTAGCTGTCATATCACTCCAGGGTGTGGTAGCATGGAAATCTACAAAAATTGCAGGAGATGAAATTAATAGAAATATTATCCAATACGCCCGAGATGTATTCAATCTTTTTGTCGGAGAAAGTCACGCAGAACAAATTAAAATAAAAATTGGATCAGCTGTAGAACTGCCAGAAACTTTGCAATTTGCAATGCGTGGACGAGATGTAATGTCAGGACTTCCAAAAGAATTGATGATTAGTGATGCACATATTCGTGAAGCCATCGAACGATCTTTGCGTGTTATTGTAGACACGATCAAAATGACACTTGAAATGACCCCGCCAGAGCTTACGGCAGATATTCACGAACGTGGAATTTTGCTTACTGGTGGAGGATCTCTCTTGCATGGAATTGACAAGCTTATTGCAGAAGCCACAGGTATTCCTGTACGTATTGCTGATGATCCAATTACTTCTGTAGTTCGTGGTACTGGAATTTTGCTTGATGATGCAGTACTTCTCAAAGAAATTGCATTACCATCGGCACGAGACATCCGTAAGTTATAGACGTATGCATAAATCTCGTCTTCGGACATTTTTATCAATATTTTTTCTTATTGTTTTTTTTATTATTCTTCATTATATTGGAGCTTTGAAAAAAACAGAATATTTTATACGTCAGGTATTATCTCCGCTTTCTTCTCGTATGTATCAAGGAAGTATAGCTCTCAAAGATGCTGAAAATAACTTCCAAAGTGATCCAAAAATTGAGTTACAAAAAGCAGAAGAAAAACTTCTTTCTTGTCAGATTGATACAGCAAATATCAAAATTTTACAAGATGAAAATATAGAGTTGCGCAATCAGTTGAATTTTTTTACAACACAAAAATTTGTTCATGTAGGAGCCGAAGTTATTGGACGAAACATTGAACCACTTGGCAGTACACTGATTATCAATCGTGGAGCAAAAGATGGTCTCAAAGATGGAAATGCCGTGGTTATTTCAAATGGAATACTTATTGGGAAAGTAGCCAAAGTAGAAGAAGAATCATCGCTTGTGCGTCTTCTCAATGACAATCAGAGTAAGGTTGCGGCGACTATTTTGAATCACGAAAAAAGTTTGGGGGTTATTGAAGGGGGATTTGGTATTAGTGTTCGTATGAATTTTATTCCACAGCAAGAAGATGTGCGGGTAGGGGATATGATTATTACTTCGGGTCTTGAACAGGGTATGCCTCGTGGTCTTCTTATTGGAAATGTAGCTGCGATTGAAAAAGAAGCCTACGAGCCTTTTCAAACAGCAACACTTTCTCCTGCCGCATCACTTTCTTCGGTTGCATTTGTCTCGGTTATTACGGGTAAATAATGGACTCTTCGCACTATACTGTGCGAAGTAAGTGTACCCTTACTATGAAAAATTTTCTTCGTTTTCTCTTTCTTTTTTTTATTACTCTTTTTGTTGTTGTTATACACTTTTTTATTGTGTATACCTTTTCATTTCCTTTTGACAAAGTGAATATACTTTTTATATATCTTATTTTTTATTTACTGCTTACAGAACGTGGGAATGTGGTGTGGTTGGCATTTTTGACGCATATTTTTATCGAAGTATTTCCATCCAATATTTTTGGAGTAACACTTCTTTCAAGTTCATTGGCTTTTATATTTTCCTATTGGTTCCATATGTATTATATTACTAATAGAAAATGGTATGGAGCTACGACGCTTATTATTTCAACCTTGCTCTGTTATCGTATTTTGTATTCTGTATTTTTGTTTGTGTTTCATCGTATAGCACCAAGTAGTAGTCGGAGTATTCAATGGGCTGAACTGTGGCAATTGAGTGTGTATGAAATTGCTTTAACATCACTACTCTTTACATTTTTGTATCTTTTACTTTCAAAATTTTCAAAAACTTTTTCACGAGCACTGAGTAAATAATTATGTTTGCATTTTTGAAAAAAAGAAAATTCAAAAAACTCCAACAGGCTTCTTGGGTAGAAGATTCTTTTACTTTTGAAAATGGAGTTGGTCGTCAAGTTGCATTACCACAAAGCGATCAATTTTTTGGAAGAAGTACCTCAAACAAAAGTATCTTTTATCTTTTTTTATTTTTTTGTTTTGCTTTTATTTTGTTATGGTCTCGTTTGGTGCATTTGCAGCTTGTGCAAGGAGCCTATTATCGTGAAAGAGCAGATATCAATAGTGAACGTATTGTTTCTATCCCATCCGAACGTGGTATTATCTATGACCGCAATGATATTCCACTCACTCAAAATATTCCAAGTTTTTCTCTTGCCATTTCTCCCCAAGATCTTTCTCGAAAGAGTGAAGAGTTGTCACGGGTAGCCAAGCGATTAGCAGAACTGACAGGAAAGCCAGAACAAGAAATTTCTTCTACCCTCAATGATTTTCGATCAAATAAAAATAAATATCGTTCACTCATTATTCAAGAAAATTTAGATTATGATACGGCGCTCAATTTTCAAGTAGAAGCATCGGATTTGCCAGGTATTCATATTGAGCGTGGAAGTAAACGCCTCTATTATGAAAGTTATTCTCCCAATTGGACTCCACTTTTAGAAAAAAATGCAACGACAACAGTGAGTAGTTTGTCTCATGTACTTGGTTATTTAGCAAAAGTAAGTCCGAGTGAACTTTCAACTCTCGAAACAAAGGGGTATCTTTTGTCAGATAGTATTGGGAAAAATGGAATTGAAAAATTTTACGAAGAATATTTGCGAGGTATATATGGAAAACGACGTGTAGAAGTAGATACCTCGGGTCGTCAACAAGTTGTGCTTTCCGAAGAGGCTCCAAAACCGGGGAATCATGTTATTTTGAGTTTGGATCTTAAAATACAAAGCAAGCTCGAAGAAATAATGAAAGCAAACCTTGCAAAATTCAACAAACAAAAGGCAATTGCGGTAGCCATGAATCCGAATACGGGTGAAATTTTGGCCATGGTAAGTTTACCAAGCTTCAACAACAATGATTTTTCTGGTGGAATCACTCAAGTAAATTATAGCAAATATATTGAAGACAAAGATTTGCCATTATTTAATCGTGCTATTTCTGGAACCTATCCATCTGGTTCTACCATCAAACCTGCTGTTGCCGCTGCTGCTCTGCAAGAAAGAATCATCACCCCGAACACAACAGTACGAAGTAGTGGTGGAATTCAAGTTGGTCCCTGGTTTTTTCCAGATTGGAAAGCTGGTGGACATGGTATAACCGATGTACGAAAATCTCTTGCCGAATCGGTCAATACTTTTTATTATACAATTGGTGGAGGAAATGGAAATATTACCGGTCTTGGTGTTGATAAAATTGACAGTTATTTGAAATTATTTGGTATTTCAAGTGAGCTCGGTATTGATGTACCAGGTGAAGCTTCTGGATTTTTGCCAAGTAAAAAATGGAAAGAAGAAACAAAAAAAGAACGTTGGTATATTGGAGACACCTATAATCTTTCTATTGGACAGGGAGATTTACTCGTAACGCCTTTGCAAATTGCCAGTCTTACTGCGACAGTTGCCAATGGTGGAACTTTGTATCAACCGCACCTTTTGAAGGCCCTCATGGATCCAATAAGTAAAAAAGAAACGCCATTTGAAAACAAAATTATTCGTAAAGATTTTATTGATTCTCAATATTTTTCGACTATAAGACTTGGGATGCGTGATTGTGTACTTGCAAGTTCATGCCGAAGACTTTCGACGCTCCCTTTTGCTGTAGCTGCAAAAACAGGAACGGCACAGTGGAATAGTAACAAAGAAAATCATGCTTGGTTTACTTCTTTTGCTCCTTTTGAAAAACCAGAAATTGTCCTCACGGTACTCGTAGAAGAAGGACGTGAAGGAAGTGAAACTGCGGCGCCTATTGCCTATGATTTTTATAAATGGTGGGGAAGCTATCACCCTGTGGATAAAGAAATTTGACGAAAGAACACTTTCAGGATACTATTTATTTATCCGCTCCTTGCGGATTTATTTTATCTTTACCCAAATATGACTGATGATACTACTCAATATATCTCTGCAGAAAAATTGCAAGCTTTGAAAGATGAATTCAAACAACTTCGTGATGTTCGTGTCCCTGAAATTGCCAAACGTATTGATGATGCACGCCAAATGGGAGATCTTTCGGAAAATGCCGAGTACCATGCTGCACGCGAAGAAATGTCTTGGACACAAAGTCGTATAAAAGAACTTGAATTTATTTTGCAAAATGCGCAAATTATAAAAAGTGGTGGAGATGCTGGAAGTAAAAACATTACTATCGGGGCTGTTATTGTTGTAGAAGTAAATGGAAAAAAACGTGAATATACCATTGTTGGTGGCCAAGAAGCAGATCCAACACTTGGAAAGATCTCCAATGAGTCTCCACTTGGTTTGGCATTTTTGGGGAAAAAGAAAGGGGACAAGGTTTCGGTAACAGTTCCAGCGGGAGTACAAACCTATGAAATTTTGGAGATAAAGTAACCTAATTTAAGCCAAATTTTACCAGTACCTCCGCTTGTCGGGGGTATTTGCGTTTTATAGGGCATTATGATACACTTTTAACGTAATTTAAAGCAAAAAGCTATGACTATTCCAGAAATAAATATTAATGACGAACGATCTGTACGTCTCGGGAAAATACAGGAACTTGAAAATCGTGGAGTGAATTGTTTTCCTGCACGAGTAAAACGTGAACATACACTTGCCGAGGCTCTTGAATCTGCAGAAACAAGCATTTGTTTTGTTGTTGGTCGTCTCATGACCAAACGCGACATGGGAAAACTCGCTTTTGCACATATTCAAGACGAAAGTGGCCGCATGCAGATTGCCTTCAAAAAAGACGATCTTGGTGCAGAGTCATATGATTTATTTGCAAAACTTATTGATACTGGAGATATTTTACAAGTAACTGGTGAAAAATTTATTACGCATAAAGGTGAACCATCGCTCCTCGTAAAAGAATGGAAACTCCTTGCAAAAGCAGTACTTCCACTTCCAGACAAATTTCATGGACTTCAAGACGAAGAAGTTCGCTACCGCAAACGTTATCTCGATTTTCTCACAAACCCAGATCAAAAAGAAAAAATCATGGTACGCGCACGCATGCTTCAATCACTTCGTGGATTTTTGAATCGCAAAGGGTTTATTGAAGTAGAAACTCCAATGCTTGAATCTGTGGCATCTGGAGCTATGGCAGAATCTTTTGATACCCATCTCAATGCCTATGATCTTGATGTGCATCTTCGTATTTGTCTTGGAGAATTGTGGCAAAAAAGATTGATGGTTGGTGGATTTGAAAAAACATTTGAAATTGGTCGCGCCTTTCGTAACGAAGGCGTGGATCACCAGCACAATCCAGAATTTACCATGATTGAATATTACTGGGCATATGCAGACTACGAGGATAATATGCGACTTCATGAAGAGATGATTCCGCTGCTTGTAAGTGAAAGTGTTGGAAAACTCGTGATTGAATCCGAAGGTCATACGATTGATTTTACCGCACCATATCCACGCGTGACTTTTCACGATACAGTGCTTGAACATTCTGGTATTGATATTAATGAGTACATGGATAGTGAGTCACTCAAATCTGTGATGCGAGAAAAAGGCTACGAAGTAGAAGAAACTGCAGAACGTGGAAAGCTTCTTGATAGTCTCTACAAACAGTCTGCTCGTCCGAGACTTATTCAACCAACATTCGTACTTGAATATCCAGTAGAACTCAAACCTTTGGCAAAAAAAGCAAGTGATCCACGCTATACAGAGATGTTTCAATTGATTGTTCGAGGATTTGAACTTTCAAATTCATACACCGAGCTCAATGATCCAATCGACCAACGTTCACGCTTTGAAGAACAGGCGCGTATTGCAGCAACCGGTGAAGAAGAAGTCATGGCATACGACCGCGACTATGTAGAATCACTCGAACACGGTATGCCACCAACAACTGGTACAGGTATTGGTATTGATCGTTTTGTGGCACTTATTACTGGATCACATACACTGCGCGAGACAATGGCATTTCCGATGATGAAACCGATTGTTGAAGAAGAGGGTGAAAAATAAAATTATATGAATATTTCAGAATATATCGCTCATATTGAAAGTATTCCATACATAAAGGATTATACTTTTCCATGGGAAATAACTGAAAATTTAAAAGATATAATTATAAAATTACAAGCTATTCTCCCAAAAGATCAATATATTATTGAAGATAGTATCGCAATTCATAAAAGCGCAGAAATTGAAGATAATGTTACTATAAAACCATTTACCATCATTGGAAAAGATTGTATCGTTCGAGCTGGAGCGTATTTGCGAGAGGGAGTGCTTCTCGGAGAAAACGTTATCATTGGTGCAAATTGCGAAATCAAACAAAGTCTTATCTGTACGGCTTCTCGAATTGCTCACTTAAATTATATTGGTAATTCAATTATTGGAGAAGATGTAAATATCGAAGCAGGGGCTATTGTGGCAAATCATTTTAATGAACGTGAAGATAAAAAAATTACTGTTGTTATCAATGGAAAAACCATGAAAACAGGTGTAACAAAATTTGGATCCCTTATTGGTGATGGTTGTAGAATTGGAGCAAATGCTGTTTTAAATCCGGGAACAATTTTAAAACCAGAATCAATTATTGGTCGATTGACGCATATAGATCAAAATGTATGAAAACTGTCATGATATTTGGCACATTTGACATTGTCCACCACGGACATTTGAATCTTTTCAAACAAGCACGAAAATATGGTGATAGGCTTGTTGCAGTGCTTGCACGAGATGAGCGTGTGAAAAATATCAAATCACGAGAGTCAGTTTATAATGAAAAAGAGCGAAAGTATTTTCTTGAACAAATTCGTCTCATTGATACGGTTGTGCTCGGCGATACAAAAGATGTTTACAAACGGATTAAAGAAATAAAACCAAATGTTATTGTGCTTGGTTACGACCAAATGCATTTTACAGAAAAGCTTGAAGAAAAAATACAAGAATTCAAATTAAAAACAAAAATCGTACGAGCAAAGGCATATAAGCCAAAAGTTCTCAAAACAGGAAAGATTCGTACTATTTTGGAAACTAAAATTTAGTATGCGAAAACTTCTTATTGCCACCAGTAACCCTGGAAAATTCAAAGAAATGAAAGAATTTTTCAAAACTTCGGGTTTTGAAATTGTTTCACTTTCGGATCTTGGCATCACAGATGCACCAGAAGAACCCTATGATGTTATTGAATACAATGCCATGCTCAAGGCCAAATATTACGCTGAGAAGACGGGGATCCTATCACTAGCAGATGATACGGGTCTTTTTATCCCAGCGCTGAATAACTGGCCAGGAGCCCACGCAGCACGAATTGCAGACACGACAGAAAAACGTCGTGAAACAGTTCTTGAAAAAATGAAAGGAATAGATGATCGAAAAGCATATTTTGAAGTTGCTTTAGCTCTTTATGATCCAACAGAAAAATTGAGTTTTTTGAGTTTTGGCCGTGTCGATGGAAGCATTCTCGAAACTCCACAAGGTGATGAGACAAAAGGTTTTGGATTTGATCAAATATTTTTTTCGAATGAATTGAACAAAGCGTTTTCCGAACTTTCTGTTCAAGAAAAAAATGCTACTAGTCATCGAGGAAAAGCCCTGATCAAGATGGAATATTTTTTGAAAAAACAATTTGGCGCACGAAATATCGTTGTGCCTTGTGCCATTGTTATTCAGAACGGAAAAATCCTCATGCAAAAACGAAATGACCCGCATCGACCAAATTATCACGAAAAATGGGAATTTCCAGGTGGGGGAGTAGATTTCAAAGAACAGATCATTGAAAATGTAGTGCGAGAGACAAAAGAAGAAACAGGACTCATTGTAGAACCACTCAAATTACTTCAGCATATTGCAGTAGAATGGCAAGAATATCCGACATTTGCATACCAAGTGTATTTGATTCCTTATGTTTGCAAAATTGTTGGCGGTGAAATAAATCCACGCGATCACGAAGTCCTTGAAGCACGCTGGTTTGAACTTGATGAAGTGTCAAAGTATCCACTCGTCGGAGAAAATGCACGTATGTACGAAAAATTTTTACCAGAGCTCAAAGAAGTAATCAAAGAACATAATTTATAATCGCATATGCTTGACAGAGAAATAAAAAGAGAAATAAGTCCTTCAGAATTAACTCTTCTTATCAATGAAGAATTTCAAAATACATCACCTGCACTTTTAGATGAATGGGTAATAAAACTTTTGGCAGAACCTAAAAATCATCCGAGTGTACGAACAGCCTTTCAAGAATTATGGAATGAAAAAGAGGAGCCGTCGATATATTTTCTCAAGGTTATGGCAATAATTCATAATTCTCCCTTCAAAGATCTTTGTCTGCAATATTCAAAAGATGGAAAATTTGGAACTCAAGAAATGGGAATTCATGAAATGGGTAATATCATGACAAATTATCGACAACTTACTCAACAAATATAACTTAAATATATGATTGATATCAAATTTATACGCGAAAATGTAGAACTCATAAAACAAAATTGTGCAAATCGTCATGTGAAAGTGGATATTGATGCACTTTTGTCAGCAGATGAAGAACGACGAAATATTTTGAAACAAATTGAAGACCTTCGTGCCACTCGCAATAGTGGATCAAAAGGAAAACCTACTCCAGAAGAAATTGAAAAAATGAAGCTTGTCGGGGAGGAAATCAAAAAACTTGAAGAAACACAAGTTGGTGTCGATACAAAATATCGTGAACTCTTGATGCAAGTACCAAACCTGACACATCCAGATACTCCAGTTGGTGGTGAAGATGCATTCAAAGTCGTATTTGAAAAAACAGCAACTCCATTTGCATTTACTCCAAAAGATCACGAGGCTCTCATGCTCGACCTTGATATGATTGACTTTGAACGCGGTGCCAAAGTTGCAGGAGCCAAATTTTACTTTGCAAAAAATGATTTGGTTCGCCTCAATCAAGCCCTTGTGAATTATGGCATGGATATTGTAAGTAAACATGGCTACACGCTCATGGAAACCCCAGACATGGCTAAAGTAGAAATTCTTGAAGGAATTGGTTTCAATCCACGTGGCGCAGAAACACAGGTTTACTCTGTAGAAAATACAGATCTTTGTCTGATTGGAACAGCAGAAATTACGGTTGGGGGATTTCACCAAAATGAAATGCTTGACCTTTCAAAAGGTCCAATCAAATATGTTGCCCTGTCACATTGCTACCGCACCGAAGCGGGCGCATATGGCCGCACGAGTAAAGGACTCTACCGCGTACACCAATTTGCCAAACTTGAAATGTTTATCTATTGCCGACCAGAAGAGAGTGAAGCCTTGCACCAAGAATTGCTCGCTATTGAACGAGAAATCGCAGATGGTCTTGGATTCCCATATCGCGTGATTGACATCGCCAGTGGCGATTTGGGAGGTCCAGCGTATCGCAAATACGACATCGAGGCATGGATGACCATGAAGGGTGAAGGCGAAAATCAAGGGGACTATGGTGAAATTACTTCAACGAGTAATTGTCTTGATTACCAATCACGCCGCCTCAATATCCGTTATAAAAAAGAAGACGGAACAACAGAATTTGTACATACCCTCAATGGTACTGCAGTGGTGCTCAGTCGTTTTCCAATCGCAATTCTCGAAAACTATCAAAATGCAGATGGATCAATCACTGTTCCAGAAGCACTCCGAAAATATATGGGTAAAGATCTAATCACAAAATAACATGCAAAATAAAACACTCGTCATCATTCCAGGTTGGGGAGGAAGCCACGAAACATGGGCAGATTTTATGAACCTCATGAAGCCCTATTTCAAAGACGTCGTTTGTATTGATCTCCCTGGATTTGGTGGAGTTGATACTCCCAAAACTGTCTGGGGAGTAGAACAGTACGCTGAATATGTAAGGCGAAAAATTGAAAAGTTACCAGAGGGACCAAAAGTTATCATGGGACATTCTTTTGGGGGGCAAGTATCAGCCTACCTCGTCGCCAATAACCCTCAAGTTGCCCAAAAATATATTCTTGTAGCCGGAGCTGTTTTTCGTCCATCTCGTCCTATTCGCCGCGCCTTCTTTTTTATTATCGCAAAATTTGGTAAAATACTCTTCAAGATACCCGTGATTGAAAATGTTGCTATTTGGGCCAAGAAAATACTCTACAAAACAGCAGACTCGCCAGACTATGCAGCCACAAGCGGCATCAAACGCGACATCTTCAAAAAGATTATTCGCCAAGACCTCAGCGAGCAGCTTCCAAAAATCACCATAGCAACCCTAATTGTCTGGGGAACACTCGATAGTTATCTTCCTGTCAAAGACGCATACAGAGCACAAAAATTGATAGCGCATTCCAAACTTGAAATTATTCCTGGTGGTACACACGGATTGCACCTTCACCAAAAACAAAAACTCCTTGAACTCATTACTAAATTTGTCTATGACTAATAGTGTCGTAGTCTCTGGTTTTCTTATTATCTGTGCCTGGATTACTACAGCTCTTTTTGACTATCTCTCCTACGCTTATTTTTGGCAGCTCAAAGAGTATCGACTTGATCGTTTCAAAGACTTTCTCAAAAGTAACCAAGGTGAAGAAATATGGAAGGACCCGCGTTTTTTGTGGCGGGGAATTGGAGCACTCGCACTTCTTATCTCACCCATAGCCTATATCGCAATTATCGTTTTAAGCTTGGATATTCTTTTTCTTTTCTTTTCAAAAAGAAAATTTCGTCGCCCAGTGTTCACTAAAAAAAGTATATTGATCCTTCTTTTTTCACTCCTTGCAGAAGTTTTTCTCTTTCAACTTTTTCCACTCAATCTTGCCTTGGTACTTTTCCTTCGATTTTTTATTATTTCTCTGTTGGTATTTTTATTTTATATTCCATCACGTCTTGCAAAATTATTTTTCATTTGGCGTGCTAGTACAAAGCTTGCCTCATATAAAAACCTTGTCACCATTGGCATTACCGGAAGTTATGGCAAAAGTTCAGTCAAAGAATTTTCTGCACATTTTCTTTCTGCAGACTTCAAAGTTATAAAAACTCCAAACAATATCAATAGTGAAATTGGTATTGCCAAATTTATTTTGAAAACAGATTTTACTGGAATTGATTTTTTTGTCTGTGAAATGGGAGCTTACCGAATAGGAGAGATCAAAACGATCTGTGATATGGTCAAACCAAAAGTGGGAATACTCACAACTATTGCCGAGCAACATCTTGCACTCTTTGGAAGTATCCAAAATATCCAATCTGCCAAGTACGAACTTCTTCGTGCAATTCCAAAGGATGGTTTAGTTATTACCAACGCAGATAATCCACTGTGTACAGAATTCCTAAAGGATTTAAACTGCAAAAATATTGAAACCTGTGGAGTCGAAGAACGAAATCATCCAACATTTTTAATTGTACGCAACGAAGCAACTATCAAAGGCATTGAATTTGAAGGGATTTATCATGGACAAAGAGGGGATATGAATATTCCGGTTCTTGGTGCTCACCAAGCCTACAATGCAGCTCTCTCAGTCATGCTTGCTGTTAATATGGAAGTTGATCCACAACATATTGTTGAAGCCGGCAAAACAATTCCTCAAAACCTTCAAGGAACACTCAAAAAATATAGCTATGGAAAAGCTACTATCATTGACGATAGTTACAATTCCAATCCAGCTGGTTTTCGTGCTGCTATCGAAGTACTCTCCATGTTTTCTTCCAAGAAAAAACGTATAGTCATTACACGTGGTATGCTCGAACTTGGGGATCAAAGTGATGAAATGCATGAAAAAATTGGCGAAGAAATTTCTTATTCCTGTGATGAACTTGTACTTATTACTCCAGATTTTGTGGATTCTATCAAAAAAGGAATTCGTGAAAAATATCACACCACGGTTCAATGTATTTTTACTCCAGAAAAACTTCTTGAATATATCAAAACTCTTAAAACAGAAGATTGTGTTGTTTTACTTGAAAATCGTATTCCAACACGAGTCAAAGAAGAACTGCACAAATCCTAAATTATGAATTTTTTCAAAACTCCAGTTTTTACGGGATTTATGCCAAATCTCCTCGCAAAAGAAGTGCTTCTCGCTCTCTCTTTTATGTTTCCTTGGAATTGGTCAAAACTGCAATCGGGGAAAGCGCTCTCTTTACTCGAAAAACAATTCGAAACATTTTTTGGAATAAACTCTGTTATTGCTTTTGATAGTGGCCGTAGTAGCCTCCAAATTGCCCTAGAAAGCCTTGAAATGTCACAAAACGATGAAGTACTCCTCCAAGCCTATACCTGCTCTGTTGTGTCAAATGCCGTCATTTGGTCTGGGGCTCGTCCAGTATATGTTGATATAAACAAAAATTTCAACATGGACCCAAGTGATTTGGAGAAAAAAATCACTCCTCGTTCCAAAGTTCTCATTATTCAACACACATTTGGAATTCCCGCAGATCTTGAAGCACTTGTAGCCATTGCCCAAAAACATAATCTTACTATCATTGAAGATTGTGCGCATGTCATTGGTGGTATGTATAAAAATAAAATGCTCGGAACTTGGGGAGATATTGCTATGCTCAGCTTTGGAACAGACAAATCTATTTCCTGTGGTCGAGGTGGAGCTTTGCTTACAAATAATACAAATCTAGCAGAAAAATTTCGCAAAAGACAAAAAACACTTCCTCATCTTTCAAAAAAATATATTCTGCAACAACTCTACACTTTTATTCTTTTTTTTCTTTGCAAAGCACTGTATACTATTGGTATTGGAAAATTTGTACTCGCACTTTCAAAAAAATTGCATCTGAGTAGTCGAATTATTGAACAAAATGAAAAAAAAGGAAAGCAAAGTCCAAAATTTCCTGCACAATTGGCAAATACATTGGCAGAAATTGCACTTCATCAAATGAAACATTTGAATGAATTTAATGAGCACAGAATTGCTCTTGCAGAAAACTATAAAAAAAATATACAAAATTCTCAAATAGAAACCCCAGAAAAAATTCAAAATATTCCATTTTTACGTTTTCCAATTTTAGTCAAAAATCCAGCAAAACTTCACAAAATGGCGCAAAAAGAGGGGATACTCCTTGGAGATTGGTATACCACAGTTATTGCACCTTCTGATGTAGATGAAAGTAAAATGGGCTATACAAAAGGATCTTGTCCCAATGCAGAAAAACTTGCGCAAAGATCAATAAATCTCCCAACACATATTCATATTTCTCAAAAAAATCAAGAAAAAATCATCAAGATTGTAAATTCTTATGCCGAATAAGCTGCGTATTCAAGAGATAGAAAGCCCACAAATTTGGGAATCTTTTGTTCGATCCCAAAAATCTACAGTTTTTGTACAAGCTCCTCAATATGGAGAATTTTATAAATCTCTTGGTGAAAATTTTTTTATTCTCGGAATTTTAAAAGAAGGGGAGCTTGTTGGAGGTTCTTTGGTAGTGACAACACATGCACGTCGTGGCAATTTCCTCTATCTTCCCTATGGTCCATTTTTACCAGAACAAAATAGGCAAGAAGCCCTGCAACTTTTCACAGAACACCTTGAAACATACGCAAAAAAACACAAATATTCTTTTATTCGTGTGAGTCCTTTTCTCGAGGAAAATGCTGAAAACATTGCTCTTTTCAAACATTGCAAATACCACCCTGCTCCCATGCATGCTCTTGCAGAAACAACATGGATTTTGAATATACAAGCATCCGAAGAAACACTTCTCAAAAACATGAACAAAAATCATCGTAATTTGATTCGTCGTTGTGAACGTGAAGGAGTTGTGATTACACAATCAACAAACCCAAAAGATCTTGATGGTCTTGACGAAATGCTTGAGGTAACAGCACAAAGACATAACTTTACAAAATTTTCAAAAAAATATATTACTTCAGAATTCAAGAGTTTTCTCCCAGATAATACGGTTTTATTTGAAGCCAGACTTCCAGATGGTCGGCTCGATGGAGCTGCTATTATCATGTTTTATGGTACTATGGCCTGTTATCGTCATAGTGCTTCACTTGGCCTAGATAACAAGCTTCCAACCTCATATCTTCTTCAATGGAAAGTAATTCAAGAAGCTCAAAAAAGAGGCATGCACTGGTATAATTTTTGGGGTATTGCTCCCCTTGATGCCCACAAAAAACATCCATTTTTTGGTATTACCCATTTCAAAAAAGGTTTTGGTGGAGAAATACGAAATATTTTGCACTGTCAGGATTTTGTTGTCAGCAAAAAATATTATCTCAATTGGATTATAGAACAATTTCGAAAACGAAAACGTGGTTTCTAAAATATGAGAGATTTTTTTCATAAAAAAAATAAACAGACAGGACATATTCCACCGGGATATCGTTCTTTTGAACATAGCACGACAATTCCTGAAAAAAATAAACAAAGATCATGGAAATGGTATAGCAAAATTATCGTTATTTGTATTACTTTTTTGGGAACTTTTGGACTTCTTTTTTTACACCCTTTTTTTCAGATTCATACAATTCAAATTCGAGGTCTGCATCGTATTGAAGAAGGGGATATACGTGATACCGTAAATGGTATTCTCTCCTATAAACGTTTTTTGATTTTCCCACAAAATAATTTTTTTGTTCTTGATATTGATGATCTCCATACTATTTTGGAACAAAAATTTGGTCTTCAAAAATTAACTATTACAAAACGCTTTCCCCATAGTGTACATATTGTTTTAGAAGAAAAACTTTCTTCTATCATGTATGATAATGGCGAACAATATGCCATGATTGATGCGAAAGGAAAGGTTTCTGAAATTTTACGCATTATTGATGATAGTGAATGGCGTGTTATCAAAAAACGTGTTACAAGTACGAGTGAAGGTGGCACAGAAGTTTCTACTGAACAAATTGTTTCACGATTTCACACTCCAAATTATAAAAAAATTATCAGCGAAGTAGGGGACTATCCCCTCGTGTATGATAACAGAAGTAAAAAGGTAGGAAAAGGTGAACAAGTTTTGAATGAAAATACAGTCCAAGAAATCATTGAGTGGTATGAAGCCCTCAAAAAAACAGATATTCCTTTTACTTATTTTTACTTGGAACAAGAGGTTGGTGATGTAACAATCAAAACCACAGAAGGTTGGAATATCAAAGCCAAACTCGATAAAAACATTCCAGAACAATTTCAAACCTTAGAATATATTTTGAAACAAAAAGTAAAACGTCCAGACATCCAATATATTGATGTTCGTTTTTCGGGTCGTGCTTTTTGGTTGTAAGAGAGGAGAGTGGGACTTCTTTTTGGCAGCGACTGTATGCTTGGTTTAAGGTATAAATATAGTGTCGCAGAATATATCTTATGCGACATGATTAAATGAGGCGCTTAAAACCACAGGTGTCAGTATACCACTCACTTTGAGAACTTTTCTAGGTCAGTCTTTAAAGAGCCTCTTAATAGAAACCTGACAATCGATAATCCTTCTTTATATCTCTTTATTATATACAAATATATCAAAATCTCTTTGTAAAATCTGTTTTTAAAATTTTTTTTGTACAAAATCCTTTTTGTTTTTTCAAAATTATTTTTTTAAAAGTTTCTCCGTATTTCAAATGATTCAAACAAAATTATTATATATAAAATATCTCTCACAAAAAAGAATTTTAAAATTGAAGAAGCATCTTTTTCAAGCTTTTGAATATTCCCCTGTCTCGTACTTCCCTTTTTGAATAATATTGTGCGACACTAGATAAGTAGCAATAATTTTTTACACATAAAAAAACAACCTAGCTTTTTTATGCCAGGTTGTTTTAAATTTATAGAGTAGTCTTATTTCAAGTATTGTTGGAGTTTTGCTTCTACAGAAGAGAAAGGTTCTGCTCCGTTAACAATAGTCGTTTCGCCATTTGGCCCAACGATAATGGTATTTGGAGTTCCTCGTACTCCCCCTTCGGCACCACTGGTACTATCTCGTTGTACACGATCAGCATATTTTTTGCTGTCCACACAAGATTGAAATTTTGAAATATTTTTTACACCAGCTTCTTTTGCATAGTTTCCAAGTTGTGAAAGGTCAAGGCCATCATTTCCTGGGGTAACAGCATAAACTTTGTCAATAAATTCCCAAAATTTACCTTGTTCAGCCGCACATTCAGAGGCAATAGCTTCTGGTCGTGCTTGACTGTGAATACTATCAAGTGGGAAATGACGGAATACCCAGCGTACTTGTGTCCCATATTTTGCCATGATTTGTTGCATGGTTGGGTGAAAAGTTTTACAAAATGGACATTCAAGATCACTATATTCGATCAAAGTTACTTTTGCATTGGCATTACCACGGATATGGTCAACTTTTGGGTCAACTGCTGCAACGGTTATTTTTGTTGGGGCAGCATTATTATCTGCAGCACTTGGGTTTTGTGCATTGTTGTTGAGAACAATGGGTGAGTTACTTCCACTATCACTATCATTTGATTGAAAATACACTCCAATCATGATAAAAAAACCAAGTGTACAAAGAACGAGAATCGCTTCGACCACTCCAAAAATAAAAACCTGGATCGGACTCATGGTCGAGAGGAATCCGGATTTAGGCGCAACTGTGTTGTCCATAGGTGTATAAAAATAAAAAATGAATACACCTTATGATAGCATATTTAGATATAGGGCTGCAAGAGTCCACGGAGCTCTGCAAGCGTTTTTACTTGAACAAGCTGCATACGAAGAGCTTTCATCTGAGATGGGTCTTCGCTGAGGCGACTTGCCTTAAAATACCAAGATAGATGTTTGCGAAAAGTCATCATTCCACGTTCACCATATTGAGCAATATGAAGTTCTGCATGTTCGAGAACACGACGAACTCTTTCAGACATTTCAACTGTCTCTATCCCCTGTTTATAGAGAGAAAAAAACCAAGGATTTCCCAAAGCACCACGCGCAATCAAAACACCATCTGCTTTTGTTTGTTCCAAAACTTCACGCACGTGATGTGGCTCGTGAACATCTCCATTGGCAAGCAGTGGAACCCGAGCCATTGCTTTCGCCTGTGCAATTCGAGCCCAATCACTTTTTCCAGAATATCCCTGGGCTTTGGTACGACCATGCACCGTAATAAGATCTGCTCCAGCTTCTTCGATCACTGGAATAAAACGTTTGAAATCATCTGGATCACTCCAACCCAAACGAATTTTTACAGAAAGTGGAGTATCCCACAATACTGATTTCATTTCTCGAATAATAGCAGCCGCGCGTTCAGGCTCTTTCATAAGAGCACAGCCATTAAAATTACTGGTAATTTTATAGACAGGACAACCCATGTTAATATCAATACCTTCTGGAGCTGCATGTTTCATGACAATTTCAGCAGCACGGGCCATGGTAAGTGGGTCAGAACCAAAAATTTGTTGCACAATAGGTCTCTCCCCTGCTACAAAGTCAGTCATCCCCAAAGTCTTGGCACTATCTCGAACAAGAGCCTCACTGCTCACCATTTCGCGAAAAACAACATCCGCTCCACCAATATTTCGTACAACCTGACAAAAAGCAGAGTCAGTCATATCTGCCATTGGTGAAAGCGCCAAAATAGGTTTTTGAAAATCAGTCCATTTCATAAAAATGCCATTATACGACAAACATATAAAAAAAGCAAGTCATAAAACCTGCTTTTTTGTCTTTATAGAGAGAAGATTTAACCAAATTTGGTATCTTTTGCAAATGAACCACCCTGTACACCACTATCCATAAAAATCTCTTCGGGGGCATTTGAAGGCGCAAGGAGTGATTCAATAGGAAGTCCCATTGGAGGTTCTGCACTTTTCATTTTTGTTTTTTGAAGTGATGGGGTTTTTACATGAGACATTGGAAAATGCCAAATAGTTGCGAGTTCTTCTACATTGAGAACACAGGGATTCGCCCCAGTACCAATTTTTCGTTTTTTATAAGCCTTCATGAGCAATTTTTTACGATCATTGCTTCGCTTTTTGGCAAACATATAGTGAGCCCCACTTGAAAATTTTGGTACAATAGAATTTGATGTTGGAATATTATATTGATGCAGTGCCCCAATAATAGCATTAACGGCACGACCAGGTTGAAAGACTTCTTTTCGTGCCAAATAAAGCGCACGCATTTTGGTTTTGAAGCCAAGCATGCTAATTTTTTTCTCCATAGCCTCAACTAAAGTTTTTTGGCCAGGAGTTAGAAAACTCAAATTATTCATAGGTCCACCATGATCGTCATGAGACTCCGAAGCTTCACGTGCAAAAACTTGATCTCCTACTTGTTCAAGAAGTTTAAAGGGAGCCGAAGTAATAGCATCAACAATTTTATTTCCTCCATGGTGATGTGACTCGGCACCAATAATTTCGTTTATTTTTTCCATGGCGTGATGTTTCCAACTATTGGAAATTGGTTCGATCAAAATCTGAAACCAAATTTGTTCTCCAGGGCCAATACGTGTAAAACTCTCCAAAAATGCTCCCATTGGATCTTTTAAGACAGTATCTTTGGAAATGCTATGTTCAAATTCACGATAAGTACGAATAGGATAGGCATCGTCTGTTGCAAGAGTAAAATCCCCTGCCCACATGTCATACTCTGAATCTGGAAAAGTATCCGGAGCCTTGGTCACATAATCTTCTACTTCAATGACTTCAATATCAGGGTACTGTGCATACAGAGCCGCTTCAACCAAATCACGATAACTCTCTTCGGTACGAATCAAAAATTGAATATAACCCTCTATACTAATAATTTCAAAACTAAACCATTTTTGTTTGTAACCATGCCAAAATTTTTCACCAATACCAGGGTCATTGAAAGCTCCAGCAAGATGAAAGAAAAATTGTTCTACAGCCTTTGGTGTTTGTACATTAATAGCAGGAGTATCAACAGCAAGCAAAACCCATTTCCAACTATGTTTATAAAGCTCCTGACGATATTCTAGAAAGTATTCTTCAAATACAAGAGCAATAAGCCAAAAAAATATAAGATAGCCAAACATGGCAAAAAGTTGGGTGACGACTTCAAATGGAGTTTGAAGAAAAAAAACACTGATTGTATCCAAAATTGTTGCAAAGTCCATAGTGCTTTAGTGTCCACCTGCAGCGTGTACAATCTTGTAGGTAATCATATAAATAAAAATGAGACCAAATCCTGTCCACCACCAACCATGAGTACCACTGATATAAGCCGCAGCATATACCAAAATACAAAGAAGCATGGCCAGAAATGAAACAAGATGTCGTACAAAACCATCTGTCATAAAATAAAGCTATGAAATATATACATAGTATAACATAGCGCACAAAAAAAGAAAAACCTCGGATGAGATTTTTCTTTTTGAAAGAGAGCAAAGACAAAATTATTTTCTTGTTTTTCTCCATTCTTCCCAAGATACCAGAAGAGAACTTGCAATAAAAATTGATGAATAAGTTCCAAAGAATACTCCGATAATCAGTGCAAGTGAAAAAGATCTTGTTGTTTCTCCACCAAAGAAATACAGAGCAATCAAAGTCAATTGTACTGTAAGTGAAGTGTTGACAGAACGACCAATCGTTTCATTGACAGCAAGATTCACTGTCTGAGCAAAATCTTTGATACCTTTGAGCAATACTTTTTCACGAATACGATCAAATACTACGATCGTATCGTTAACAGAATAACCCAAGATTGTCAGCAAGGCTACAACAAAAGAAATATCTACTTCAATACCCAGAAAATGTCCAAGAAGTGAGAAAATACCCATTGTAATTACTACATCGTGCAAGAGCGCTACAACAGCCGTTACACCATATTTCCATGAAGGAACAGATTTTGAGACCTTACGAAAGGCATAGGCAATAAAGAGCACAATACCAATAGATACGGCCAAAATAGCATAGAGTGATCGAGTTTTGAGCTGTTCACTAAATGCTGGTCCAATAGTTTCAAGACGTTCTTCACGAACTTGGACAGTATCTTTTTGAAATTGATCACGAAGACCAAGAAGAATCTTTTGGTGTTCTGCTTCTGAAATAAATGGCAATTTTATAATAATAGATTGATCACCAGAAAATTGCAGTTTTGATGGAGTAAATCCAGTTTTTTCAATAGTTGTCCTTATTTCAGTTGTCTGTGGACGAGCGCCACCAGTAAAACTCACTTCAAGAAGTGAACCACCAGTAAAATCAAGTCCGGGTTTCAGACCAAAAACAAATAAAGAAATAAGACTGGTCACGAATAAAATTCCTGAAAAGATAAAGGCAATATTTCTTTTTTTAATAATTTCGTACAACATAGACAATTATTTGGATGAATTATTTTTGTCACCTTGTTTGAAACCAAGAAACAAAAAGTGAGCACGATTTTCAAACCAAGGAGCAATAAATCGAAGCATAACACGAGTCACTGTAATCGCAGTAAACAAACTCACCAAGATACCAAGAGACAATGTTACCGCAAAACCTTTGACAAAACTTGAACCAAACCACATAAGAAGGACACAGGTAATAAGTGTTGACATGTTTCCATCGCGAATAGAAGACCAAGCACGAATAAATCCTTCTTCAATACCTGTTTTCAATGATTTACCAAGACGAAGTTCTTCTTTCAAGCGTTCGAAGATCAAAATATTTGCATCAATCGCAATACCAATAGACAGGATAAAACCAGTAATACCTGAAAGTGATAGTGTTACTCCAATAAATTTGAATACCGCAAGTGTGAGTACAATGTACAGACCAAGTGAGAATACAGAAAGAAGTCCTGGTAAACGGTAATAAAGAACCATGAAGATAAAGATGAGCAGTACTGCGATTTCAGCCGCTCTCAAACTCTTATACAGAGAATCAGCACCAAGACTCGCACCAATACTTTGCTGAGAAAGAAGTGTTACTGGTACAGGAAGAGCTCCAGCATTGAGACGTTGTGAAAGAAGTTTTGCTTCTGTTACATTGAATCCTCCAGTAATAACAGCTTGACCACCAGTAATTGCTTGATTCACATTTGGTGAACTAATTACTTCTCCATCAAGGAAAATACCCACAGGTTTTCCAACATTTTTTCGAGTGATTTCTTCAAAGAGTTTGGCACCTTCTTCATTAAATTGAAGAGATACTTGAATTTCTGAAGTTTGAGGATTTGTTGTAACTTCTGCTTTTTTCAATTGTTTTCCAGATAATGCTGTTGTTTTCCAAGCATCAGTTGGTGGAAGTACTTCTTCTTTTGTTTTTTTGTCCAAGAAAATTTTCCAAATTTCGTAATCTTTGGTTACATTTTCTGCTGTTTTATAAATAATATGATAACCAAATTGTGTTTCTACTGGTCCAACAATTTCTCCAGCCTTGGCAGCAAATAATACATTTTCAAATTCTGAAATCATGACTCCTTTTGGGAATGTTCCAAGTTCACCACCTTTTACAGCAGTTGAACGATCTGTTGAGTATTGTTTTGCAAGATCAGAAAAGTTTTTTGCATTTGCTTGTGCATACACATCTTGTGCAATTTTGAGCGCATCTGCTTTTGTAGATGTTGCAGTACAACCAGGAGCTCCACTAAAACAAATCAAAATATGTTTTGATGTTACTTCTACTTCACCAGATTGTTCTTTTCCACGTTTCAAAATATAGTATCCATCTGCTTCGTCAAGAACTTTATCTGTAAGTTGACCTTCTTTGGCTTTTTCTGCCCAAGGATATGCAATTTGATTATTTTGTGCATATTTTTTTACAAACCCCATATATCCTCCATTGTTTTTTGTTGCTTCATCTTCTGAATATTGTTTGGCAACATTTTCAAATGGAGTTTTTTTCTTGAGATCAATAAGTGCAGTATCTGCTTTTGTTTTTTGAGCCGCATTAAAATCTGCAATCATTTTTTTCTCATCTGCAGTCAAATCACGTGGGACTTCTTTATTTTCTTCTTTAAATTCCAAAATTGGAGTTTCACCAATCAATTTTGTTGCTTCGCTAACATCGGTTACTCCAGGAAGTTCTACATTAATATGATATTCATTTCCTACTTTACTTGTTTCAATGTTTGGTTCCCCTACTCCAAAACCATTGATACGACGTTCAATAACATCGCGGGCACCTTCAACCGCTCCACTACGTTCTGTTTGTGCAAGATTTTCTACATTTGCGTTATAAACAAGATGTACACCACTTTGAAGATCAAGCCCAAGACGAAATTTTTTCTCTGGAACATGTGGAATACTCATGTGAATTTTTGAGTTGACCTTGTCAACACCACGATTTACTTGTTCTGGAACAACAAAAGAGAGACTGGCAAGAAAGAGAACGATAACTCCAGCAATTCCCCAACGGATTTGTGAACGAAGGTTAACTTGTGTTTTTTGTGCTTTCATAAATAAAAAAAATACAACAGATGTGTGCTATCTTACGTTATTTCAAAAAAAAGGTCAATACGTCTATACACAGGCTTCAACTAGCCCCCACGCTCCATGCGTTGGCGCTTTCTTCGGTCTTTTTTACTCTCATGCTTTTTTCCATCATTTTGAACTGTGCGTACTGCTTTTTGGGATACCTCACTACTTCCCTCTTGGACCAAGTTGTCGTTGGCCATAATTGTTGGCACGAGTTCAATTCCATGCTGTACCTTATAAAATGCATAGACCACCTCTTTTTGGATATTGAGAAGAAGTGCTTGAAACATTTGATAGGCCTCGCGTTTGTATTCAATAAGTGGATCACGCTGTCCATATCCACGAAGACCAATACCGGTGCGCAAATAATCGATATTGATAAGATGTTCTACCCAAAGCGTATCAATACTACGAAGAAGCAATGACTTTTCAATCGAATGCATTATTTTGTTTGCTTCTTCGGGATTCACTTGTAATTTTTGAATTGAGTTTTCAATTTTTGTATATTCTTCTTTTGCTCGACCAAAAAGATACTGGATTATTTCTTCTTTTGCTTCGATTTCTTCGAGTTTTCCAGATTGCTGATGCGCTCCCATTTCAAAAACTTTTGCCTTATCAGCTTCTGTAAATGAATATATTGTTGCCATTACCTGACAAATTTCTTGAAGATTCCAATCTCCATGTTCACGACTTTCTTCATTCTCAACTTCTACTTCCAATTTTTGAGTATGAAATTGTACAACTTGTTCGATTTCATTTTCTACAGAATTCAAAATCATGTCTTTAAGTGAGACAAATTTTACTTCTTCAACTTTTTCCAATTCTTCATCAACTTCTTCTTCGTCACTCACAAGAGGACTTGGTTTTTCTGTTATACCAATTTCCATGTCGTAGAGTTCCAAAATATTTTTTCGTTTTTTATATATAACAGAGCGATGACGATTGAGCACATCATCATATTCAAGCAAATGTTTACGAATATCAAAGTTATGACCTTCTACTTTTTTTTGTGCATTCTCAAGAATTCTTGAAATCATGTTTTGTTCAATCGGCATGTCGTCTGGCACCTTCATGCGTGTCATCACATTTTTGAGACGATCCCCAGCAAAAATACGCATCAAGTCATCGTCTGTTGAAACAAAAAATTGTGTTTCTCCAGGATCTCCCTGACGACCAGAACGTCCACGAAGCTGATTGTCGATACGACGCGCTTCATGACGCTCGGTTCCAAGGACAAAAAGTCCACCAGCAGATTTTACAATTTCAATATCCTCTGCACTCGCTGGCGTTCCACCAAGTTTGATATCCACACCACGTCCAGCCATATTGGTAGCGAGGGTCACTGCTCCAGGTCGTCCGGCTTGGGCAATAATTTCTCCTTCACGTTCATGATTTTTTGCATTCAAAATTTCGTGAGTGATACCAAGACTATTCAAATAGTTACTCAAACGTTCATTTTTTTCTACAGAAATAGTACCCACCAAAATTGGCTGTTGTTTTTCTCTACATTCTTGAATTTTTTTTGCAACGGCTTTGAATTTTACGACTTCATCTTTATAGATTCGATCTGGCAAATCCACGCGTGCAGCAACTTTATTGGTTGGGATAACCAACACATCGAGGTTATAAATACGACGAAATTCTTCTTCTTCTGTTTGCGCAGTACCTGTCATACCAGACAACTTTTTGTACATGCGGAACAAATTTTGAAATGTAATCGTCGCAAGTGTTTGACTCTCACGTTGAATTTTTACATTTTCTTTTGCTTCAATTGCTTGGTGAAGTCCTTCACTATAACGGCGACCTTCCATTTTTCGTCCAGTAAACTCATCAATAATCATGACTTCATCTCCATCAACCACATAATCTTTGTCACGTTTGAAAAGCACTTCGGCTTTGAGCGCTTGTTCAATATGATGAATTGTTCGAATACCAGCTTCTACATAAATATTTTCAATACCGAGCCATTTTTCAAATTTTTCAATACCTTGCTCAGTCAAATTCACACTGCGCATTTTTTCATCTTTGTTATAATCGGTATTTTCCGAAAGTCCACGAACGAGTTTTGCAAATTGATAATATTGATCATTGGCATCTTCATTTGGTGCAGAAATAATAAGCGGTGTACGAGCTTCGTCTACCAAAATAGAATCAATTTCATCGACAATCGCATAATGCATTTCATTGCCTGGTCGCATAACCATTTCTGAAATATCCTGGACCATGTTATCACGCAAATAATCAAAACCATATTCGTTATTGGTTCCGTAGGTAATATCACAAAGATATGCTTCTTGACGACTCGAAGCTCGCAAATATTCATTTTCTACTTTGAATACTTGTACTTCATTTTCTTCACTCGAAATAGTTTCTGCGCTTGGAGCGATAACACTTGGGTCAAAAACATAACTCACACGCATGTTTTGGATAATACCCGTAGACATGCCAAGAAAATGATAAATTTTCCCCATCCATACAGCATCACGACGTGCGAGATAATCATTGACTGTTACTACGTGTACACCTTTGCCTTCAAGTGCATTGAGATAGGCCGGAAGTGTTGCTACCAATGTTTTTCCTTCACCAGTTCGCATTTCAGAAATCATACCATTATGAAGTGCCATACCACCAATCAGCTGCACATCAAAATGACGCATACCCGAAACGCGTTTTGCTGCTTCACGCACAGTGGCAAAAGCCTCGGGAAGAATATCATTCAAAACTTCTCCCTCTGAGAGACGTTTTTTGAATTCAGCTGTTTTGGCTTTGAGTGCATCATCTGAAAGCGCAGAAAAATCAGCTTCTAGAGCATTGATTTGTTCAACAACTTTTTGATATTGCTTAATAATCTTGGAATTTTGACTCCCAAACACTCCTTCGTAGACAGATTTTAAAAGACTCATAAAAAACAGGGTTTAAATAGTTGCCGTATTATAGCATGGTAGAGCTCTTTTGTCCATATAAAAAAAGTGGCTAAAATAAGCCACTTTTTGTGAATTTCCCAAGGTTTAGCCCCCTTCGTATTCTTCACTATAGTCGTCGTTATCTTCGTCTACATCATACTCTTTTTGACCCCGAATTTCATCTTTATCAATACGACGCATTCTTTCTTTGACATCTTCAAGTTCTACTTTGAGATGATCTTTTACTTTATCAATTGCTTTATAAAGGTCTTGTTCTTCTTTGACCACACGAAGAGTGCGACCAGGAATATCAAGAGTCACTTCTGCATAAAAAATTTCACCTTTGTTGTGATGATGACTTTGCATCCCCACATCTATTTCTGCTTTTGTTATATTATCAAAAAATTTTTCAAGACTTGTGATTTTTTCTTCAGCATATTCTCGAATTGCTGGAGTGAGTTCTATTCCTGTTCCGTGGATTGTGATAATCATACATTGTACGGTTAAAACTAAATCAATTGAATTTCTTCTTCTATAGATATTCCAAATTTATTGTACACTTTTTCTTTTATTTCATCAATGAGAGTCAAAACATCACTCGAACTTGCACTCCCAAGATTTATAATAAAATTTCCATGCGTATCGCTTACTTTTGCATTTCCTACCTGAGCCCCTTTCATACCCGCTTTATCAATAAGCCATCCTGCAGAAATAATTCCTTTTTGTTTGAATTCTTCAGGTACTTCAAAATTGAGTTTTGCTTGTCCAATTTCAAAATTTTTAAAAATACAACCGGTAGATGCAAATCCCTGTGGTTGAGTCTTGCTGCGATATTGCAAAAACTCCAATGCTTTTTTCATGCCGTCTTTGTTTTCGGATTTTTCAAGTTTTAAATGCACTCGTAGTACCACAGCACCACTGTCTTTGAACATACTATGACGATAGTGAAAATCACACTGCGCATTGCTCAGCATTACCAGCTCACCATCCATATAGGCTTCGATCTTTTCTACATTATTACTCATGTCACTTCCCATAGCTCCTGCGTTTCCTCGAACCGCGCCACCAATAGTACCAGGCACTCCCACGCCCCATTCAAATCCAATAAAACCTTCTTTCATGGAGAGATTGGCAATGGCAACGGTACTGCATCCAGCATCTGCAATGATCCCAGTATCTGTCACTTCTGTTTTTTTTGTGTTGATATTGATCACAACACCTGTATATTCACTATCAGAAGCAAGCATATTACTACCACCACCGAGGATAAATCGTTCAATCCCCTCTTCGTCAAGAAATTTGAGGAGATCTACCAGCTTGTCAGTTTCGTCAACAACAACAAAAAGTTGGACTGGTCCACCAATTTTGAAGGTTGTATGCTTACTCATGGGCTCATTGAGCTTCACTTTTCCGTAGTTTTTGAGCTTTTTATAAAGTTCCATCATATTGCCATAATCAAATTTTTGTCCTATACTAAGGTCTACGCATTTAACCTTTTCGCTTTCCTCGCCCTGGGCTCGGGGATGCCCTCTGCGGAGGTCGTAACCCGCTCAAAGGTCAAATGCTTACGCCCTTATGCATATGCCAAAAATACTTTTTTACATTACTCGAGATATCGAAAGAGCACTTGGCCTTTCTGTAGATAATGAAGGCTATTTTATTATCTCAAATTCTACCCCCTTTAGCAAGCAAATCGCTCTTTTACATCCAAATGTTTTACTTGTTGAAGAAAGCCAACTTCTTGATACCCATGAACTTTTGCAAAAGCAGAGTGTTCAAGATTTTATTACGCAAAATTCAAATAACATGAAGCCAAATATTTTGGTTTTCAAAAATACTTCTATTATTGAAAAAATTTGTACAGAAAACAATTGGAATCTCCTCAATCCAAGTGCAAAACTCTCTCAAATGATCGAAGAAAAAATTACACAAGTTGAATGGCTCGGGAGTCTCACAAAATATCTTCCTCCACACAAAATTCAAATTGCCCATGATGTTGTGTATGACGGCATGCCATTTATTTTGCAGTTCAATCGTGCACACACGGGACTAGGAACGATGATGATTTCTTCGACTGAACAACTTGCCGAAATACAAAATAAATTTCCGGATCGTCCTGTTCGCATCACGCAGTTTATTGATGGTGCCATGCTGACGAGTAACAATGTTGTCTGTCCTGATAAAGTTTTGGTTGGCAATATCAGCTACCAGATTACCGGTACGCCACCATTTACAGATAATCCATTTACAACTATTGGCAATGATTGGGCCCTTCCACATGTTTTGTTGAATGATGAGTTGAAAGCGCAATACCATACGATTGCCACAGAGATTGGAAACAAACTTCGTGAAAGCGGATGGAAAGGACTCTTTGGAATTGACGTTATACTCGATACAGCAGAAAATAAATTGTATTTGATCGAAATCAATGCAAGGCAACCAGCAAGTACCACTTACGAAAGTATTTTGCAAGAAAAAAATACAACTTTTGCTGCACACCTCTCAGCGCTCACAGATACTCCAAGTAACGAATTAACTCAAATCACAACAGGTGCGCAGATTATTGTTCGCAATGGTGAACTCATGCAAGACAAAACCCAAGATACGATTATCCAAAACTTAAAAAACCTCAATTTTGATCTGAACATCATCCCCTACACCAATACAGACCCAGGTTCAGATTGGATTCGCATTCAGACAACCCAGTCTTTATTTACAGAACATAATAAACTCAACGAACTTGGAGAAAAAATAAAAAAAACTCTTGAAGAGTCTCTATAAAATGAAGGGTAACGGACGGGCTGTGGTAAGTTGAGATGCTCGACCAAATCAACTATTCCATCTTCAGTTGGTATGCGTGTTGGAGTGACAACAAGCTTACCTACTGATAAAGGAAACCATTCGGCTACCCAGCCCGTCCGCCCATATATAATCACAACACAGCATAATTGTCAACTATGAACAACAAAACTCTCTCACAACCCGCACTCGATATTATCAAAAATTATTCTCAGCTTGTCTTTGGCGACAAAAAAATAAACTGCCCCTACTTCAACAACCGCCGCAGCAAAGTTCGCGCAGGGTTGCGGGTAATGATTGGAAAAGGCAACCCAGAAGAAATTATTGACGAAGCAAATCTTTTTGCACTCCGAGAAAAAATTGATCTCAAAAATTTATCAAGCGAGGCAATAAAACAATTTCTCGTTGATCACAATCTTGGACTTGATTGTTCTGCCTTTGCCTATTATATTTTGGCAGCAGAATACGCAAGCAAGACAAAAAATAAACTTTCTTCCAAGATATTTTATCCAAATATTGGACTTTTGCGAAAACTTCTCACCAAACTTCGCCCTGTAGAAAATATTGGGGTCAAAACTTTGGCACAGGAAAAAAACTCACATCTTGTTTCGCTCTCTGACACTGCTCCGGGAGACTTTGTAAGTATTTTAAATTCAGGAAAAGAACACAACCTCAATCATATCCTCGTCATTTACAAAGTTGAATACGAAGAAAACCAGCCAAAAACATTGTACTATGTACATTCTTTTCAATGGTCCACAGATGGAAAATATAATCATGGAATAAAAACAGGGCGCATTGAAATTACTGATACGAAAAAAACACTGCT
Source organism: Candidatus Magasanikiibacteriota bacterium (assembly GCA_052034405.1). Taxonomy (GTDB): domain Bacteria; phylum Patescibacteriota; class Patescibacteriia; order Magasanikbacterales; family UBA922; genus CAYTKU01. The sequence continues at coordinate 50,876 of JBPOIO010000023.1, forward strand.
CGAGCAAAAATGGATTGAATCCGAAAAAACAGCTGAACAAAATGAAACTTACCTCCGAGCAAGTGATGCCGAAGTACTCGAACTCAAACGACTGAATGTATTATTAACAAAAAATCCTGCTTGAGTGCAGGTTTTTTTATTTTTCTTCTAAATACCTCCGAGGAGATTTTCAAAAGGAAGGTCCGCGCGAAGTGCACGGAAGGATGGCGGCCCAATATCCGCCAGAATAGGGTTGTTTCGCCTAGAGCTTGCGCAGCTCGGCGAGGACGACCCACATATTCGAGACGTAGAGGTAGTAGCGCTGGAACAGATCGCTCGTGGCGGTCGGGATTCGTTCAAAATCCCCAGTCGCCAGATCTGCGGGCTCATTGCTGTAGCCCATTTCACGGAGGCAGCGCATCACCTCGGCAATGACCGACTGAATCCGCTGGTACTTCACGCCCATCGGATCAGCGTTCTTCACCCAGTTGAGCAGCAGCCCACGGATGGCCGAGAGGTGTTCCGCCTCCGAGTCATCACGATCCGCGCCAAAAACCTCTCGCAGTCGAAGTCCGTACATGACGGAAAAACTCCTGGCCCCGTCTGGGACAGGGCGAACTTGGTGTGGCTTTTGGCCACCATGGCCGCCAGCCTTTGTCGTTCCAGGACAATGGGGCACCAATTAAACGAACGAGCACCAAATAAGGAGTTTATTATATTTTTAAAATTTATATGTGGACGAATGGAACGACCCACAAATCTACCACAATTCCTCTCCCTTGTCAATCCCCACATTCTCTGCTATACTTGAAGAAAAATATGCCTATTTCAGCAGAATCTATCTCTCTTCTTCGAGAAGCCATTTTATTTGGTCTTGTTTCTTGTTTTTCAGCATTTCTATGGGCACCAGCACTCACCAAGATCCTCTACAAATACAAAATCGTCCGCAACAACCCCTACGACCCAACCCTCGCTATGGAAGGACGCAAAGACAAATCTGGCATCCCTATTATGGGAGGCCTTTTGATTATCATCACCGTTGCAGTCATTACTATGCTCTTCAACTGGGAGCGCAAATTTACTTGGGTACCAATCTCGGTCATGCTCCTCGCGGCACTGCTCGGTGGCGTTGACGACGTACTCAATATCTATGGTGAAAAACGCCGCAATCGTGACCTCAAACATACCCTGCGTCTCATCCGCATTCACAAAAATATTTTTACCCGCATCTGGCTGACTCTCACACTGCCATGGGCCCTGTTCAAACGCACTTCCCTTTGGCTGGGTTCACATCCTGGCAAAGGTATGCAGGTTCATGAACGACTACTCCTCCAATTTGTCGCAGGCGCTATCACAGCATGGTGGGTCTACTTCAAGCTTGGTGAACACTGGAGAGAAATTCATATTCCATTTGATGGCTTTCTCAATATTGGCTGGTGGATTATTCCGCTCATCATTTTCTTTGTCATGTTTACCGCCAATGCAGTGAACATCGCAGATGGTATGGATGGTCTTGCAGGAGGATCTCTGATCACCACTTTTTCTGCTCTCACAATTCTTTCTTGGATTGCAGGGTACCACGAGATTACACTGCTCAATGCTACGGTTGTTGGGGCACTTATTACCTATACCTATTTCAATATCAAACCAGCGCGTTTTCAAATGGGCGACGTTGGCTCACTTGGCATGGGCGCACTGCTTGCGATCAATGCTATTGTGATAAATCACATGCTCCTCTTGCCGCTTCTTGGTTTTATTTTTTATGTAGAAATTTTGAGCGTGATAGTCCAAATCTTTGGCCGCACTTTTCTCGGGAAGCGTATTTTCAAAATGGCGCCACTCCACCACCACTTTGAACTCATGGGTTGGGGCGAAGAAAAAACTGTCATGCGTTTTTGGATTATTCATGCAGCGTTTGTACTGCTTGGTATTTGGGTTGCCTTGTACTAAACAAAAATAGTATGAAAGAATATCTGAAATGGGATGAACAAATAATTACAGACTTCTCAGACGAAAACATCAATAACCTTTATGACAAAGGTTATGTTTTTACTCGAAAAGAAAAAGGCCTGATGCATCAAACCCGCAGTGTCCGAATAAATCTCTCCAAATTTGACCTCAGTAGCGAAAATCGCCGCATTTTGCGAAAAACCGAAAATATTCAAATGGGCATCATCCCACTTCCCTTTCCAGATTATCATTGGAGTATTGGTAAACTTGCCAAAGATTTTTATGATACAAAATTTGGTGACGGGACATTTAGTGCAAACAAAGTCAAAGAATTGTTGACTGACAGAAATAAAAGCAACTTTACTTCGCTTTTTGTTTATTTTTCTGTAGCAATTCCAAAAGACCCAACAGCACCTATTGCAGTTGATCCTGAAAATATTTTTGGATATTGCATTGCCATTGAAACAAACAAGATTCTCCATTATTCTTATCCTTTTTATGATCTTGAAACCGCTCCAAAAGACATGGGAATGGGTATGATGACCCGTGCCATTCAATCTGCCAAAGCAAGTGACAAAAAATATATCTACCTTGGTAGTGCACAGCGCCCAAACGATACCTACAAATTTCAATTTGAAGGTATTGAGTGGTTTGATGGTGAAAAGTGGCAGACTGATTTTGAAGAGTTGAAAAGTATTTTACAAAAAATATGAAGGAAAAAGAATACCTTACAAAAGAAATAATAATCCAAAATATTTTGGCAAAATCTTCGTATTTTCCCCAAAATAAAGAAAAAAAAGAAAATTATCCTGAAAAAGGTTACATTTTATTTGAGTATGGCACAAAAGTATTAGAATTAGGTTATGAATTCGACTCAAATGGTATTGTCGCTGTCACTTTTATAAAATCCAAAAATGATGAAAATGAACATAAACCAGAAGAAACAACCCTTCTATATGAGGCAGCAAAACAGACTATGCAAAAACTATCAAACAATTTTAAAAGACTCCTTCATTATCAAATGATAACCGCTGACAAAAAAATGCTTGCGTGGGCACAAACGACAGGGAGAAACTTATTTCATTGGGAAAGTGAAGAACACACAGAAACGGAAGCCCAAAGGTTTTCTGTTACCATTTATCCAAATTTATAAAATACTTTTTTCTTTTCCAAACATAAACAAAATTTACCTTTATGAATTCAGAAAACGAAAGATACACCTCCATTTCTCAAAATATTCTTGCAGAGGTAAAAGAAAAAAAACAACACAATACAGAATACATCCTTAAATTTGGGGGAAGACGTCTTACTCTTTTGATCATAGAAAGTCAAAAAGAGATTATGGACTATCTTGAAAATACCAGCGATACTCCAGAAATAGGCTCTACTACAGAACTCTACAAGGCAGCAAAAATTTTACTCCAAAGAGTCGTCAACACAAGACGAGAAAGCCTCAAATATGTTATGAGAACCAAAAGTTCTTCAATCCGTGAGTGGGCCCAAAGTCAAGGAAATGAAATTTTTGACTGGGATAGTATGGAAATAGACGAGCGTCGAGGTGCTGACTCTCTTTTTTACAAAACATTTAGCCCTGAAAATAACGACACTGTATGAAACACATTCACTTCATCGGCATTTGCGGAGTCGCCATGAGCGCACTTGCCATTGCTTTCAGCAAAAAAGGCTATACCGTCACTGGAAGTGATGCGGGTTTTTATCCTCCGGTTTCCACCAATCTTCTCGCACACAAAATTCCTTTTTATCCTGGCTGGCATGTAGACAAAATGACCAAAAACGGTGTCCCAGATCTTGTCATAGTTGGAAATGTTGCTAGTTCAAGCAACCCAGAATGGCTCTATGTTCAAGAACAAAAAATCCCCTACCTCTCATATCCAGAAGCAATCGCCGAATATTTTCTTGGAAAAAATTCTATTGTCTGCGCTGGAACCTATGGCAAAACTACCAGTTCAACTTTGCTTGCTTGGATCCTGCGCAATGCCAAGTTTGACCCAAGCTATATGTTTGGTGGCGTGCCTGTCAACGAATTTGATTCTGCGTCAATATCTGATGCCCGTGAATATAGCGTGCTTGAAGGAGACGAATACAAAACTTCAGGCTGGGACAATCGTCCAAAATTTGCACTCTATGCGCCAACACATTTGCTTCTCACCAGTGTGAGCTGGGATCATGCGGATGTGTATCCAACAGAGCAAAGTTATTTTGATGCATTCAAAACACTGGTTGCGACTATCCCAAAAACAGGCCTGCTTGTTGCATGTACCGAAGGAAAAAACATAGATCTTGTTTTGCCTTCTTGCAAATCACAAATTGTTTTTTATGGCAAAGCCAAACATGCAGACTACATGTATCGCGACGTACAACAAACCGAAAAAGGCCTCTACTTTGATATCCTCAACAAAAAAGAAGTCTACCATATAAAAACTTCAATTCTTGGTGAATACAATGTTGAAAATATGGTTGGATGTTTTGCCATGGCCCGTGAAATTGGCATTGATGCAAAAACAATTCTCGAGAGTTTTGCATCTTTTCGTGGTATCAAACGCCGTCTTGAAAAACGCCTCACTGGACCAATCACGGTGATCGACGATATTGCACATTCCCCTGCCAAAGCGGCGTCACTTCTCGAAACTCTTCGCAAAACATACAAAGGAAAAATCATTGCTGTTTTTGAACCAAATACTGGGAACCGTCAACAAGAAGCAATTCCACAATACGATCAGGCTTTCAAATACGCCGATACCGTCGTTATTCCACGCCTCACCAAGCTCAAAATCGATCCAAATGATACAGAAAGCCCCCTTGAAGGACAGGATTTACGAGATGTGATTCATACAACACATAAAGATGTTGAATATATTGAACAAGACGAAACCCTCGTCAAATATCTTATCCAAAATAGCAAAAAAGGCGATGTTATTGCCTTTCTTGGTTCACATGGATTTCGTGGTATGATTGAAGAAACTATAAAACAACTTTAACTCTATGCTTAATATTCCACCAGGTCTTGCCCTTGATATTGATGATACACTTTGTCACACACTTATACATCTTTTAGATCAGCTTCAAAAAAACTTTGGCAGTCCAGAAAATCTCACAGCAGCAGAACTTGTAAACAAATATTCACATACTTCAAAAATCCCTTACTGGAATGAACCAGAACATCACACATGGAAACTCGCACTCCTTGAAACAGATGAACTCTACGAAAATTTAGATATTATTGAAAATGCAAATTATATCATACAAAAAATTGAAGCAGTAATACCAATATCTTGTTATATTACTGCACGACCAGAAGGTACAACAGCAGTAAGTAAACGCTGGCTCAAAAAATATAACTTTCCTGAACGAGAAGTCATTAGTAAACCAAACTCAGTAGCATACGAAGACGGCAACAAATGGAAAGCCCAACTCCTCACACAATACCATCCTCAATTGCTCGGGATTGTAGACGATAATCCTGGAATAATTTCAGCGCTTCCCGAAAATTACAAAGGGACTGTATTTTTGTACAGTCACCTTGAATACACAGGTCCAACACCAATCAACGTCATCCCCTGCAAAGATTGGGATACTGTCTACAACAAAATTATTTCCCTTCGTCCACAATCTCAGCCATAACCTCATCTCCATCAATTTTTTCGATAATAAGAGAAATTCCACACATTCCACATTCAACGATCTGACCAACCGTAAGTTCTGCGTAAGAACTCAAATCAACTGGATTTTTGCATTCAGGACAAATAAGATGCATACTTGATTTTTAAAAGTAATAACAGTATTATATCAAGATATTACTGTATTTTCAAGCTATGAAAACACCACAAAAACCCTACGGAGAATTGGCAAAAAAAATGGGCCTCACTGAGCTCTGGTTCAAACGTGAAGACCTGCACCCATATGGCTCCCACAAAGGTCGATCGATTCCACAGATGATCAAAGAATACGCCAAACTTGGAAGCACGCAATTTGTGATTTCTTCTTCTGGAAACGCAGCGCTCGCGGCTATTATTGCTGTCCAAAAACACAATCAAAATAACCCAACACATGTGAATCTTACTGTGTACGTTGGACAACACATTGATGCAGAAAAATTGACCCGTCTCAAAAAAGAAATTACAGATACTTCTATTACAATCGAACAAGTTGAAAATCCAAAACAAATGGCTTTTCAAAAAGATAAAAGTGCAGAAGCCAAGAATCTTCGCCAATCCACTGATGACCTCGCCCTTCGCGGATATGCCGAACTCGCAGACGACCTCTCCAAAATTCCAAATCTCGAGGCAGTTTTTATCCCTACTTCTTCTGGTACCACTGCCCAAGCACTTGGCGAGGCATTCCAAAAAATGAATCTTCCTATTCAAATACACATTGTGCAAACTACAACAACCCACCCAATCGCAGAAGCATTCGATACAACATTTACTCACAGCGACGAAACATCTCTCGCTGGCGCGATCGTTGACAAGATTGCTCACAGAAAAGACAAAGTTGTGGAAGCAATAAAAAACACCCATGGTTCTGGGTGGGTTATAACAAATACTGAAATTGAAAACGCAATGAATTTGGTCAAAGAAAATACTGATTTTACACTTTCATCAAACAGCGCACTGTCTCTCGCAGGCCTTCTCAAAGCGCAAAAAAATGACTGGAAATGGACCGGTCCGGTCGCCTGCCTAATTACTGGTAGATAATTTATTTCGCACCAACTCAATAATTTCATTTTGCTCCTCGTAGGGCGTTGTCACTTCTTCGTCAAACAAGTCAAACCATTTTCCTCTGTGCACCTTGTCTGACGGGATTAAATGCATTTCCACCTGCACAGTCTCAAACAAAAAATAATGAATAACCTTATATTCAGAACGCAACATACTCATGCGTTCTTTTTTCCCAAGATATTCAACTAATTTCAATTCAGCGATACCCACCTCTTCTTCAATTTCTCTTCGGGCAGCAGCTTCGAAGTCCTCGCCTTCTTCTACATGGCCCTTTGGCAAAAACCAAGCGCCATCCATATATTTTTCTTGCTGCTCCATCGCAATCATATAGCGATCGCCTTCTTTACGAAGCACCACCCCGCCAGCAGAGACTCGTGTAGGAATTTCTTCTGTCATAATAATATATTTACTTTCTCTTCATATCACCAAGAACATCCCGCAGCGACACAATCGCCCAAACCCCATTCAAAACCAAAAATGGATAACTGCGCAGCAACACAGCATATACTATCAAGAGTGCACTCCCAATCAAATTCAGTACATCATATTTCAAATCCGTATCTTTCCAGCGATGTGTTTGCTCCAAAATAAATGCGATCAAAATAAGTGCAGCCCCACTTGCCCCAATAAAAGTCGTCATAGATGTGCGATAGTAATAATATTTTCTCCATTCGCTTTATCCGAGCGATTTTCTTTTTTTGTATAATACTGTTCGTCCACTACAAATCCAGCACCTGTAAACAAAGAATCCAGCTCTTCCAGAGTAAATCCATGATAATAGCGCTCACCCAAAATAGAACCTTCTGCATCTCTCCATGGCACCAAAAAATCTCCATTTCCAAGGTCCTGATATTTTCCGAGTCGTACTTGCTTCAATCCCCATTCTCCAAACAAATTCCAATTGGATAAAATTACTTTTCCATCAGGCTTCAAAACTCGTTTCATTTCTTCGAGGGCTTTATTTTGAAAATCCAGTCCAGGAATATGCTGCAGTGCAGCGATACAAAAAATCACATCCACACTTTTATCTTCCAAAGGAATGGCCGTCATAGTTCCTTGTATAAAAGTCCCCTCACGAAACTGTTTTCGGGCCAAAACCAATAATTCTTCACTTTGGTCTACCCCAATATAGGATATTGGCAAATCCGTAAATATCTGGTATAATCGTCCATTACCACAGCCAAGGTCAAGTACCACGTCATTTTCTTTGACAAAAGCATGAAAAGGCTTGAGCTCTTGCCACACATACTGACGAGTATCGGAAAAGTGTTTGGCTATGGTATTATATACCTGTAAATTTTGTTCAATAAGTTGGCCCGCAACAAGTTTATCCATATGGATACAGTTCAGATAGAAGAAATGATGATACAAATTTTAGAAAAAAAGCCCTCTACAAAAGACGAGCTCAATTTTTGGCGGACAAAAATGGCAAGTGAATTCAAGACCAACCAGCCACCCACTCGCCTTCTTCTCGTAGCATATCAGAATTTACTCAAAAAGAAAAGAATCAAACGCCACAAAGATTTTGAAAAGCTCCTCACCAAAGCAGATATTCGCAGTAGCTCGGGAATTTCTGTTATTACGACACTTCTGAAACCCTATACCTGCCCAGGAAAATGCATCTATTGTCCAACAGAAGTCCGTATGCCAAAAAGTTATTTGGCAAGCGAACCAGCAGCCGCACGATCTCTGGCCCTCAACTTCAACCCCTACAAGCTCATGCAATTGCGTATAGAGATGCTCGAGCGCAATGGCCATTCTACAGACAAAATTGAATATATCACCAAAGGTGGAACCTGGAATGCCTATCCACTCAAATACCAATACTGGTTTATTTTGGAATCCTTCAAAGCCTGCAATAATTTTTCTCGCCGAAAACAAATTCCAGAAAGCGAAGAATCTGACTGGAATGATCGACCACTTGAAGAACTCCAAAAAGCACTCGACATTGAAATCAAATACAATGAAAAATGCGCGCATCGTATTATTGGACTTACCCTCGAAACACGACCAGACGCCATCTCGCCAAAAACTATTTACCACATGCGCCGCCAAGGTTGCACCCGTGTAGAACTTGGTCTGCAAGCACCTGACGATAAAATTCTCGAACTCATCAAACGTGGTCATACAGTAGAGCAATTTCGCAAAGCGATTTATTTGCTTCGCCAGGCTGGATTCAAAGTCGACCTTCACTTTATGCCAGATCTCCCAGGAACTACCCCAGAGCACGATGTAGAAATGTACAAACTGCTTTTTAGCGACCTAGGCCTTCGACCTGACATGGTCAAAATTTATCCAAATGCAGTCATCCCCTCTGCCGAACTCTACCAATGGTTTCTTGATGGACGCTTCAAACCATATGGCGAAGAAGCACTCTTCAAATCCCTTCTCGAAATGAAACTTGCGACTCCTCGCTACTGCCGCATATCACGCCTCATTCGCGACATTCCAGCAAACGAAATTGAAGGTGGAAACAAAATCACCAACCTGCGTGAAATGCTCGAGACAGAACTCAAAAAACGCGGGCGACACTGCGTCTGTTTGCGTTGCCGTGAAATCTCTCGCCAAAAAGACAATATTCCTCTTGAAACAGAACCCACACTTTTTGCGGATGAGTATGATACTATTGGTGGAAAAGAATATTTCATTACACTCGAAGACCCAAAACGCGTAGCCGTATTTGGATTTTTGCGTCTTCGTATCCCCGACCAAGCAAACAAAATTGATACGATTCAAAAACAGTTTGATAGCTATCTCCCAGAACTCAAAGACTGCGCATTTGTCCGCGAACTTCACGTTTACGGAACATTGGTTGGAATCGGCAAACGAAATGTTGATGCCAGTCAGCATAAAGGATATGGAAAAAGACTTATGGCAGCAGCAGAAAAGATTGCCGCAGAAAATGGATACGGCAAAGTCGCTGTTATTTCTGGAGTTGGCGTGCGTGGATATTACCGCAAACTTGGCTACAAACTTCGAGGTACTTATATGATAAAAAACCTCTTTATATAGCGAATTTGTAGCATTTTCTATTGACAAAACGAGCAAAATCATGTATACTGCAAGGTCCTTGTTTGGATGTTCTTTGCAAGGGTGGCACTATTTTCTTTTTATAAAGTGAAAAAAAGAGAATGTTGCCACCCTTGACCACTGACCCAACTGAGGAGAATGTCGTGATTTTTCGCGTGAATTTGGAAGAGGCACGCCGTATGCGTGCAATGCTGGAGTGGTGGGATAAAAACCACCACAAGATGCACATCATCAAGCCGATCATCACAAACCACAACAACAACCAAGGGACGCTCGACGTCGAGCTCCCGATCTCGCCCGACGATTCGTGCGACCTCCTCCCCTCGGCCAGCGGCGAATTCCGCCTCTGAGCAAAACACGGCGCCACGCGCCCACGACAGCCCCCGTCCGCCCTCACTTCGAGGCGCGGACGGGACAAGAAAAAAGCAGCTTTTTCAAAGGCTGTTTTTTGTTGCCTTAGCTATAGAAAAATGATACACTTAGTGCGATAATTTTGATCTAAGTTTTTATTGTTATTAATGAATTTTATGAATACTCAAAAAATCGCCCAGTTTGATCCCGAGCTCCAAGCCGCTATCACCCACGAATTGCAGCGTCAAGAATCTGGTCTTGAAATGATCCCATCGGAAAATTTTGTTTCTCTTCCCGTTCTCGAAGCACTTGGGAGTGTCCTCACCAACAAATATTCCGAAGGCTACATTGGCAAACGCTATTATGGTGGATGTGAATTTATTGATGTTGCAGAAGGCCTTGCTATTGACCGTGCCAAACGACTTTTTGGAGCAGAACATGTCAATGTACAACCACTCTCTGGTGCACCAGCCAATGTAGCCGTATATTTTGCCCTCCTTGAGCCAGGCGATACAATTTTGGGAATGGATCTCTCTCATGGCGGACACCTCACCCACGGGCATCCTGTGACCTATATGGCCAAGGTATTCAACTTTATTCGATACAAAACAAACGCTGAGGGAAACATTGACCTCGACAATCTCCGTGCCATGGCACTTGAACACAAACCAAAAATGATTTTGGTTGGATATAGCGCCTATTCTCGTGAAATTGATTATGCTGCAGTCAAAGCCATTGCCGATGAAGTTGGAGCTCTCACCATGGCAGATATTGCTCATATTGCAGGACTTATCGCTGGAGGCGAAATGAACAATCCAGTGCCACTTTTTGATGTCGTCACCACAACCACCCACAAAACACTTCGTGGACCTCGTGGTGGTATGATCATGTGTAAAGAAAAACATGCCAAAGCAATCGATAAAGCAGTTTTCCCAGGACTCCAAGGTGGCCCACACGAAAACAACATTGCAGCAAAAGCAATTGCCTTCAAAGAAGCACTCGAACCAGAATTCAAAACATATGCACGCCAAATTCGCCTCAATGCCAAGACACTCGAGCGTAAATTTCGTGAATACGACTACAAACTGATGTTTGGTGGCACTGACAATCACCTCCTGCTCATCGATGTCACTCCAAAAGGCATTACAGGAAAAGAAGCACAACATGCACTTGACCTTGCGGGTATTACCGTCAACAAAAATATGATTCCAGACGATCCACGCTCCCCAATGGACCCAAGTGGTATTCGTCTTGGTACTCCAGCGCTCACCACTCGTGGCATGAAAGAATCTGAAATGGAAATAGTTGCGGATCTTATCAATCGCGTTATTATGAGTTTCAAAGACGAGAAAGTACTTGCAGAGGTTCGCGAAGAAGTACGCAGTCTCGCTGCAAAATTTCCTCTCTATCCTGAACTTCACTAATCTATGCTTCGCCATACAAAGCACAAAATTGCAACGCAGCACCAAAGTCCAGATGGCCGGGTATTTTCTTGGCTGTCACTTATTACAGCGATCGGAAACGGAATATTTTTTACTATATTCCCTATCATTCTTTTGGATAAACTCAAAAATGAAAGCCTCGTTGGCTATTACTACTCGGCAATTGCTGTGGTTATTCTCTTTGCTTGTGTCTATAGCACCGTACTCTTTCAAAAATACTCACGTGTGCTTATTGCCAAAACAGCTCTTATTGGAACAGCGAGTGTACTATTTCTCATGACACTCCTTGAACAAGTATGGTCTCTTGCTGGTTTTGATATTATACGCAATATTAGTATTATCACCCTTGGAGTAGCACTAAGTATTTTTATTGATGACTTTACAGAAAGAAAAAATCTTGCCAAAGCCGAAGGAAAGTTTTACATGTTCAATAACATTGGACTTTTGATCGGGCCAGTCATCGGAGGCTATAGCGCCAAATATTTTGGAGATTCATCTATATTTATTTTAGCTGGATTTTTTTATCTCATTGCACTCTTTGTTTTTTTGTACCAACATCTCTACCAAAAGAATCCTCGTATCACTCATGGCAAACATGAGGAAGACATTCACGAATTGTTTCAAAATATAAAAACATTTTTTCAGAACAAAGAATTTCGTAAAGTTTTTATTCTTGCTTTTGGCCTCAACTACTGGTGGGCAGTAAGCTTGATTTATATTCCTCTTGAAATAAAAAATCTTGGCTTTGGAGATAATATTGTTGGTTGGATCGTTGCGGCCATGGCTATTCCACTTATTCTCTTTGAACGAAATACTGGACGAGTCGCTGATAAACGTGGCATCCGATTCCCTGCAACACTTGGATTTTCACTCCTCGTACTTTTTGTCCTCAGTTTTCCACTCTTGTACTTCAAACCAATCCTTGCACTTATTGCCTTTGCGATAGTAAATTTTGGTGCAGCATGGGTTGAACCACTCCAAGAAACATATTTTTTCAAAGTTGCAAAAAAAGAAGAGCGTGAAAAGCTCTATGGAATCTATAATGCAGCACAACCATTTTCATCTATTGTGAGTCCCTTTATAGGAGGTTTTCTCTACTTTCTTGGTGGATCCAAAGGACTTTGGCTTGGTACAGCAGGCTTTTTGCTTTTGTTTGTCTATAACGCACTACGCATCAAAAAATAAATACTTACTTCTTCAAATAGTCCCGTCCTTTGAGTTCAGGTGGAAAATAGTCCTGCTCCACAGGGCCATCAAAATCAGGGTTATATTTATAGCCCTTACCATAATCAAGTTCCTTCATAAATTTGGTCGGAGCATTGCGTATATGCAATGGCACCCCGAGATGTGAAGTCGTCTTGGCATCATCCGAGGCTTTTTTGTATCCAGTATACAAAATATTTGACTTTGCAGACTTTGCACAGTATACCACAGCCTGGGCCAGATTTACTGCACATTCTGGCATACCAATCTTGTGCGTTGCATCATAAGCTGCGTTTGACTGAATCAAAGCCTCACTATTGGCCATACCAATATCTTCACTTGCGAATCGTATCACACGACGTGCCACATAAAGCGGATCCACTCCCCCTTCAAGCATCCTCGCAAGCCAATAGAGTGCCGCATTGGCATCACCTCCACGCATAGACTTGTGAAGAGCAGAAATAATATTATAAAACTCTTCACCCTTGTTATCAAAAACCAAATGACTTCGCTGCAGTGCTTCTTTGATATCTTCTTTTTGCAAAATTATTTTTGTATTTTTTCCATATGCTGCAACAGCAAGTTCAAGTCCATTGAGGGCACGACGCGCATCACCACCAGAAAGGTTCGCCAAAAGTTCCAATATTTCGTCACTGATTTCAATCTCTCGATTCCCCAATCCAAATTCTTTATTAGACAAAGCTCGTTTCAAAAGCGTTACAATATCCTGCACTTCCAAATTTTTTAATACAAAAACCTGTGAGCGTGAAAGCAAAGCGTTGATCACTTCAAAAGACGGATTTTCTGTTGTCGCGCCAATCAGGGTCAGTGTTCCATTTTCTACATATGGGAGCAATGCATCTTGCTGTGATTTACTCCAACGATGAATCTCGTCAATAAACAAAATTGTTTTTTGACCTTTTTGAAGTAATACTTCAGCTTCTTTTATAATTTTTACAAGTTCTGCTTTTCCACTCGAAACTGCCGAAATTTGTACAAAAAAAGACCCTGTTTGCGCAGCAATAATACTTGCAAGCGTTGTTTTTCCTACCCCTGGAGGTCCCCAAAAAATAAGAGAACGAACTTGATCTGTTTCAATAAGTTTTCGTAGCAGTGCACCTTCGCCGACAATGTCAACTTGACCAACAAAATCATTGAGGCTTTTTGGTCTCATCTTGTCCGCGAGTGGGATGTGTGTAAGATTCAAAGTCATAATTATTTTCAAGTTTTGCCTTTCGAAACCAAATAGTATAGAGCTTGTAGGCAAACCATTCTTTGAGTTTATGCCACCAACTTCGTTTATCCCAATGAACCGTATCAAGGTCATCCGAATCTTTGAGCCATTCTTCAAGTTTTGTTTTGAGTCGTTTTACAAAATCTGGATCTTTGATCAAAATATTTGCTTCATAACAATCATAAAAACTTGTATGATCGAGATTACTACTTCCAACCATAGCAAAATCATCATCAATCACTACACCTTTTCCATGCATCATTTGTTTGGTCAAGTGAATTTTGACACCAAATTTTTTCATGAGTGCAAACAAAAAATACGACGCGTAGGTCACAATACGCAAGTCATTTCGAAAGGGAATGAGTAAATCAATACGAATTCCCCTGCGTCGTGCTGCCCACAATGCCTTCAAAAATTCTTTGTCGGGGAAATAATAGGGCGAAAAAAGTATAATTCGTTCACGTGCTTTGATAAAACCTTCGGTATATTTTTCACGTACATGTGAAGCAGAGCTTGATGGATCATCATAAATAAAATCCACCCCATCCTCGCGTACTCGAAAATGATACTTGAGCAAATGATCGACATTTTTTTTGTCACCACCACAAATAATATACATCTTGGCAAAAGAACGTAACAGTGATCGGACAACTTTTCCCTCCACCTTTACATGAAGATCCAACCAATCTTCCATACGTTTTTGAACATTCACTCCGCCAATAAATCCAATATGTTCGTCAACAACCAAAATTTTCCGATGAGTTCTTGACCAAAGACGTTTCCACCAACCACGATATTTCTTTTTGCGTTTATGAAAAAACAAAAGATCTACTCCAGAAGCTTTGAGCGATTCAACACGAGATTTGGAAAACCAAAAAGTCCCCAGCGAATCAATAATAAGTATCACCTTCACTCCTTCACGAGCTTTTTGCTCCAAAATATCAAAAAATGGATGTCCCGCTTCGTCATCTGCAAAAGTAAAAACCTCCCAATAAATAGACTTTTTTGCCTCAAGAATAGCCTTTTTCATGGCCCCCCAGGCTTCTTGGGTACTGCTATAAATATCGTAGACTGACTTGGTCATACGGGCAGAGAAAATAAAAAAGTAGAATGATAATTCTACTTTACTCCAGACATAAATTTTTTTCAAGAGATACTATTCAATAATCGTTCCATCAAACTTCTTTCCCGAAAGTGCGGCCTCAAGAGTCTTGAGATTCCGACCATCAACAAAAAATACCTTCAAGCCCAATTTTCTTGCAAGTTTACTTGCCATTGGGTCAAAGGGTGTATTCATGCCTGGTTTTCGTTCTTTTGGAATAACATTATCACAAAAATATTTCCAGTCTGTACGTTCAATCTTCACTGCATCTTTGAACTGATTTGGATCTTTGTCATAAACATAGGAAATATTTGACAAATTGCACACTTCTTTCACCCCATAGGTCTCGGCCAACTTCACAGCACTATGGTCAGTCGTAAACCCTGGTTTCCAGCCAGCTGCAATAATAAGAGATTTATTTGTTTTTACTTTCACTCGTGGATCCATCACAATATGTGGATAAGCAAGATCTCCAAAAAGTGCATGCACAAAACGTGCATTGGTATAGGTCACTGCAATTCCCAGCCAATCGAGCTCTTCCTCCGTCATTTTTACTACTTCCGATGCTGCATTTTGATACTGACGGCAGGTTGCTCCACCACCAATAACAATAATAAATTTTTCACCGCGTTTGATACGTTTCAAAAGCATTGCTCGAAATCCTCGAAGAAATTCAATATCAAAACCAGTCTTCGGAATAATAATAGAACCACCAACAGACAAAACTTTGAAATTATTTTTCATGGTGTATATTTAGTGAGAAAAAGGACTTGGATGTGCTCGAAATTTTTTATTTGTTGCCTTTATATGTACATGAGCATTTTGACTTTTCAAAAGTTCGGGTCGATTTGATTTGAAAGTGCTTGGAGTTCTATAGGCAGTTTTGCCTTTTCCAGCACGACTTGAGGCATGATTTTTCATATGTAAATAGAGCTAAATATTCTGAGAATTTTTTTTGAAAATACTATGAACCAATATATTCACAAAACTCATAATCAGCGCTCCAAAAAATGCTGCTTGAAAACCACTTACATCAAAACCTTTGACAATAGTTCCTGCGAATTTAAATAGAATAGCATTGATAATCAACGTAAAAAGTCCAAGTGTCAAAATATTAACCGGTAATGTCAATATCACCAAAATTGGCTTCAAAATAATATTTATAAGGCCAAGGACAAGGGCTGCAACAAAGGCCGCATACCAACCACTCACATGAATACCCGAAACATACTGTGAAATGATAAGAAGCGTTGCAGCATTCAAAATCCACCGTAAAAATATATTCATAAGAAAATATTATTAATAATTTTAAAGAAAGCACCTCATCGGTGCCTTCTAAAAATTAAATCGTTTGAATTTCAGTTTCTTTTTCTTCTCCAATACGTTTGATATGATCATTTTGATCACGAACCATACGTTCAAGTTCATCCTGAAGTGAAAACTTTTCATCTTCGGCGAGTTCTTTTTCTTTGTAGGCTTTATCAATCACAGAACGAACATCTTCACGAACCTGACGAAGTGCGATACGACCTGCTTCGAGTTTTTGGTGCAAAACTTTGATAAGATCAGCGCGTCTTTCGTGAGTCAAATCTGGAAGAGAAAGACGAATCAATTTTCCATCGTTTACTGGGTTAATTCCAAGTGGAGAATTTCGAAGACCTATTTCTACTACCTGCATCAAACCTTTGTCCCAAGGGTCAATATTGAGTGTTTTGGCATCAGCCACAGAAATAGATGCTACGGCTTTGAGAGGTTGTCTTCCTCCATAGGCTTCAATAGGAATATCCTCAACAATAGCAGGAGTAGCACGACCTGTACGAAGTGAACTAATATCTGTTTTGAGGTGTTCTACAACAGCTGAAAATTCTCCTTTGTGCATTTCTAGAATTTGGTGCATATTCAGTAAATATTAATTATTTATTGCTTTGGGGGTACCGTAAAGCCGATATACAGTATATTATCTTGTTCTGGGTGAATCAAGAGGGCTGTAGGGATCTGGTCTGTTGGTAATTTCTTTGTAATCCAGTTTATACCACCATCTATGGTTTTATACAAGACCGAGCGATTTTCGATAGTACCGGTATAATACATTTCTCGGTCGTTTTTTGGATTAATAGCAAAGGCATAAATTTTGATCGTACCAGGGGCATTGAGGGTGTTCATAGCTTCCCAGGTATCTCCACGGTCAGATGAAGACAAAATACCATAGCTTGAAATCCAATATACCTGGCCTTCTTTGGTTGGACTGATTATAAATTTACGAAATTCCACAGCACCACTGAATTTTTTCAAAGCTTTGAGACTACTCGTCCATGTTTTTCCTCCGTCATCACTGCGATACAAACCAGCATCACTCGTAGCAACATACAAAACGCCTTCTTTGTAAGGATCTACATAAAAAGATAAAACTGAAGTTTTGAAACGTTTCAAAAGTTGTGTACTAATACCGGTATCGTTACTTACGAGCAAATCTCCTTTTGATTTCAAAATATACACGCGACCTGGTGAAAATGGATCAGTAGATACATTCACGATACGGTCATTTGAGGGTTCACGATAAATTTCACTCCAACTTCGATTACAATCCGTACTTTCAAATAACTTTGTACCATCAGTAGCATACAAAATACATTTGTCTTTTGGATTGATAGCAATACTATAGATAAATCCACTGTTCAATGGCTCAGGAGAAAGCTGCCAAGTTTTACCAGAATCATAGGAATAGAACATTCCATTTCCACGAGATCCCCAATACAGGGTATTTGGTGCTTGTGGGTCATTTAAAAGTTTGTATACACTCACTTTTGAAAGACTTGTCGCAGCTCCAGGACCTGGCAAAATAGAAATAGATTTCCATGTTTCGGCTTTGTCAGTCGAAACAAAAACTCCAGCCGGCCCAACACTCGTTGGAGTATCACTTGAAAATGGTGAACATCCAGCTCCTAAAAGAAGGAGTCCTGCTACAGCAGCAAGCCCCCAAGAGAGGTTTTTCTTCATAAAAAAAGTTAAATATTATGGAATTGAAAGAAGTAAATTTTCCATTACGAGTCTTGGATGAATATTTTGCCCAAGCCTTGCAATAGTTTCCTCTATAATATCATACAATGCCACAAGTGTACCAGAGGAACACTGGGGAAAGCTTTGTTCCGATCGTAGTAAAGTATCCAAAGAGGCTTCCCAAATCTGCAAAATATCTTTGAGTTCTTCACGTCCTTCAATATGTGCCTTTTTATCCCCAAAGAGTGGTTCAACTATAGCAAGTTTTTCAAAAAATGCTTTATGAAACAGTGAAAAAAATCTTTCAACTTCTTTTTTGTATATTTCAAAAGTTTCTGGATTTTCAATCCAAGTGAGCGCAAGTCCAGGCAATCCTCTTGAAGACTCCACTATTTCTGGCAGATTTTTTTCTTGAGGAAAAAGTCCCTGAAGTTCTGTCAGCAATTTTTCTTTTGGTACTGACAAAAGTTGTATTGTCTGCACACGAGAGCGAATTGTCGATACTATTTTTTCTTCGTTATTTGTCAACAAAAAAAAGAGAGTTGGAGTTGTTGGTTCTTCAAGTGTTTTGAGTAGTGAGTTTGCAGCATAGGCATTCATTTTTTCTGCATCTGGAATCAAAACAATGTTATATTTTCCAGCAATTGGTGAACGTGCTGCTTTACTCAAAACGAACTGGATATGCTCCACCATAATATCACGTTTCAACTTTCCATCTTCGTCAACCCGTTCTAGCTCCAAAAAATCTGGATGAATGGCAAGTTTTTCAAGTGCAATTTCAAAAATATTCGCAATAATTTGTTTTGCCAAAGTTGTTTTGCCAACATGTTCTGGTCCTACAAAAAGATAGGCATGGTGCATGCTCTTGTTTTTTTGCAATGTTTCAAAATAGCTCAGTTGTTTGCTGTGGCCAATAATTTGCATAAGTTTAGAATGATAAAAGAATCTGCACTGTTTCACGAGCACACTTCTCCCAAGAAAAATCTTGTACACGAATACGACCTTTTTCAATAAGTTTTTGTCTCAAATCTGCGTTTGTACACAATGTTTGCATCGCGTCAGCAATGTCTTCAATATCTTGAGGTTCTACCAGTATGGCGGCATCCCCTGCTATTTCTTCGGTACTGGTATTTTTTGAAGTTATGAGCGGTACTCCTGCTGCAAATGCCTCGAGTACTGGAATTCCAAACCCTTCGTAAAGCGTCGGAAAGACAAAAACTTCAGCTGCTTGAAAAATCGCAGAAATATCTGCTTGCTCAACATATCCTGGGTGAATAATATCTTTTGCAAATTTGCTTGTATGTATTGCTGCTTCAACTTTTTCTCCTCCATATCCAGGTTTTCCAATGAGGACAAGTTGCATTTCATCGTGATGATAAGACTGTCGAAGCCTTTCAAAAGCTCGAATAGTAGCAACATTATTTTTCTTTTCTTCAAGACGTCCAACAGAGAGTAAAAATGGTTTTTTGATCTTGTATTTTTTGAGTGTTTCTACAATTTCTGTTTCAGATTTTTGCTCTGTAAATTTTTGATCAAATCCATGATTCACGAGCACAATATTTTTTTGATCGCTGTCTATCAAAGCTTTGAGTTCGTTCTTTGTAAAAATACTTGGGACAATCACACGCCACAATTTTTTTACTGCATATTTGGCACTCCACAAACTATACCAACGTTCAAAAAAATTATAACTTTTGGGAAATCGCAGTGCAGCTACATCGTGAACTGTCATCACAGTTTTGCGAGGGTGAATCAATGGAAAAACGTGAGCCGGCACAAACAATACGTCAGGAGCATGAAACAGCATCTCGTAACTCATACGAATTTGTGTCCAAAATCTTCGTGGGGGCCAGCGCAATACTTTACTTGACCAATTTACCGGTAACTTCGCCAAATCCCCTTCCAATGGTTTTTCGGAATACAAAACAACATTCACACTCTCAGGGACAATTTTTTTCATCTCTTCAATCAAAAAAAAGGCGTACCATTCAACGCCTGTTTTTTGTGCATTATTTGCTCGTGATGCATCAATACCTATTATCATAGCTTACTTCGTAGCCAAAATACTGCGTTTATATGTTTCCAAATTTTCAAGCGCAATACCAGTCCCCTTTGCCACACAAAGCAGTGGTTCATCCGCAACATAACAGGCAACACCAGTCGCTTCCGAAATAAGCGCGTCGAGGTTGCGAAGCATGCTCGATCCCCCTGCCATCATAATTCCTTTGTCCATCACATCTGCAGAGAGTTCTGGTGGCGTCTCATGTAATACTTCTTTGACCGCTTCAATAAGCCCCTGCAAATCATGCTGCAAAGCTTCGGTGGTATCATTACTCGTCACCGTAATCGTACGAGGAAGTCCTGTCACATTATCACGCCCTTTTACTTCCATGGTAAGTGGTGTATCCATGTACATTGCTGAACCAACTTTAATTTTTACCTCTTCCGATGATCGATCACCAATCGCCATACCATACTTACGACGAATAAATTCAGCGATAGAAGCGTCAAATCGTGTTCCTCCGATACGCACTGAACCACAAGATACAATTCCACCGAGCGAAATCACAGCAATTTCTGCAGTTCCTCCACCAATATCCACAATCATATGACCCGATGGACTCCCAATTGGGATATCTGCTCCAATAGCAGATACAATCGGTTCTTTGATAATATACGCAGCTCGCGCTCCTGCTGCCATAGCAGCATCAATTACCGCACGTCTTTCGGTTGAAGTAATACCAGCTGGTACCGCAATCATTACCTCTGGACGAAAAATACGCACCCCACCAAGGGCTTTGTTGATAAAATAACGCAGCATGGCTTCTGTTGTACGATAATTGGCAATCACACCATCTTTGAGTGGACGCTCAGCCACAATAGTGTCTGGAGTACGCCCAATCATTTCTTTTGCTTCAATTCCAACTGCCAATACTTTTTTTTCTAATTTTGAAACTGCTACAACAGATGGTTCGTTAATTACAATACCACGCTTTGGTACATACACCAGCACATTTGTTGTCCCAAGATCAATTGCAACTTTTTTTACCCACATAATAATTTATTTTTATAAACCAACGTCAAAAGTTCTATCCACTTTCAAATTTGTTTTTAATGTATAGAAAGTATTGCCCCAATCTTTTTTCTCTTCTGCAGGAACAGCAGACTGTATATTTTTAGCAAAATTCAAGTTCAAGGTCAATGCGGTATCAACAATTCCAAGTTCTTTTTGAACCAAAAGTGAATATTTTTTTGCTTTTATCTGATCGCTCACAGAATTTGGCAAAATATAGCTAAATTCCAAAGTTCCAACCTTTCCAGGTTCAATAGCGATAAAGGTCCCAAACCAATGGTGCGCCAATTCTTCGCCTTCGTCAACTACCCCAGGAAGTGGACTACGATCTGTCTTCATCGCACCTTTGACATCAAGCAGCTTAGCACCACTAGGTACATAGACCCGAGCATAGGTTCTATAACGACTCGTACGCCAATCAAATTTTCCTGTATGAGTGTAGGTCATTTTGGCATGTGCCACAAAATCATTTCCACGAGGCTCAATACTATATTCCAAATTTCGTACTATGGCATGATCGGTTTTGAGTGCTGCCAAATTGGCATCAACCCACAGAAGATAATCACTTGCTGGAGCTTTGACTCTACCTGTCCAACCAAGGTTATTGATCACACGTTCAAGTTCTGCATCTTTTGAATAAAAAATAATATGTTTTTCATTTCCAAGATCACGAAGCAAACTACTATAATCTCCAAAATGTAAAAAGGCATCTGTTTTGAGATGCGACAAAAGCGCATCCATAAATGTTTTTATAATTCCTTTTCGATTTTCAAAATCACGACCACTTTTTTCCCAATCATATTCTACGGTATATTCCAATTTTTCTATTACATTCTCTGAGGTAAACAAATCTCCCTCAACAGTAAAAGGTCCTGTGATTTTCATAAGCCTCTCGAGTACTGTCGGAGTAAACGCAACCACGGTATCAATTTCATCGGCGGCAATACCATTTTCACCTTTATACAGTTCCAAGGCTTTTTGTGCAGAAACTGCAAAATCTGGTGACCAATTGGAATCACGAAAATACCAACGATCAACGCCAAGATGATCTGTCAAAACCTGTGGCGCTGTTGGTTTCCAAGAAGCTGGCGTCTGGTGATCCAAAACTTCTGTTCCTTCAATTTTGAGTACATGTATTTTTCCTTGATCCACCCGAATTGCAGCATAGAGTCCCAAAAATCCACCTCCGGGACGCATTTCTGTATTATTTTGAAACAAAAATAAATAAGTTCGAGGTTTGGTAAAACCCAAAAATTGAGGAAGTAGTGCAGAAAAATCACCACTTGGATCACCTACCAAAGTATTTACTTTGTTTTGTACTACAGCACTTGTCAAAAGCTGTTCTGGAGAAATATTTTTTATCTTGTAATAAGCATAGGCAGAGGCACTTCCAACGAGTGCTGCAATAATACAAACGAAGATAAATCCTTTAAAGCCTTTGAACATATTTTTTCTTTTAAATAATGATAAATATTTCTCTTTTATTTGCCTCATACATTTTTACTTGTCCATGACTGTGGTCAATACAAGTAAAAATGTATCTCGGCTCCATAAAATGAAATATTTATCTGTGTCTCAAAAGTAAAAAACTACAACGATTTTCTCTTTTTTTGAGAAACATTAAATCCCAAATATTTTCCAAACATCAAATGGGTAATCGAATCAATTGCGGGAATAGCCCCCACCAAAATCAAAGTAACAGGAAGCAGCGCCCACTGCAAAATCATGGAAATATAAGCATGTTTTGAAAAACTCTGTGGTCTTTTTGGAAGAAGCAAAAAACTCAGTGTAGCTGAAACAAATAAACCAATGAGCGCAATACGCATCAAAATTTGTAAGATATGTGGCGTATTGAAATACAGAGCACTCTCACGCACCCAGTCTGGAGCAAACCAAATTGGAAAACGTCCAAGTACCGTAATCAAAATAGCCACAACAGCCCAAGACCACTTCCCTTCCCACTGTGAAAACATCCATTTTGCTTTTGTAGCAAATGGCATATCTTTTCCTTTGCCATTTTTTCCAAATTCCCAAAGCAAATAAGGAATATGTTCTGTACCCCAAGCCCAACGTCTCTTTTGCTTGTACAAATTTACAATACTTTTCCACCAAGAATCATCACGCACCGTATCCATAGAAACAGGAATATACATTGGTGTTACCTCGTAGTCTCCATTATAGCGCAAAAGACATTGAAAAAAAATACGTGAATCTTCACTGACAATACGTTTGTCATGATATCCTGCATCAAATAAGGCTTGAAAACTCATGGAATGTGAAGAAAAAGTCACCAGCGTATCTTGACGAGACAGTGCATTGAGCATCCAAAAAGTTGTACCAAATGCCATAATACGAAGTACCATTGGCGATTCCCAAATATTATTGTTATAGAGCACCACTGGTTGAAATGAACTGTGTGTTGGGTTTGGATGCGTACAATACAAATAGGTCAAATAACTAAAATATTCTTTATGACAAATCGTATCAATATCAAAAACCGTTACAATCACATCCGCATAGTCAAGACCTTTTTTATCAATATAACTTTTCATTTGTGCTTCGGCATAATTCAAATTGGAACCTTTTCCAGGAATTTCATCGGGTAAATCCTTTGGGTGCAAAATTCCCACAATATCACCAAAACAAGTTCCAAATTTTTCTTGTGCATTTTTCAAAACTTCTTCATAGCGTTCTTTTGCTCGTTCTTCTCCAGCAATTACAATAGTAAATTTACTTTTATCATAAATAGAATCACAAACACTTTGCATTGCTGTTTCTACCACTTCCCAATCTTCTTTGTACAATGTCAAAAATATAACATGATGTTTGCTTTCCCAGCCCTTTGCTTCTTCAAATAAAACTTGTTTCCAATGTACTTGACTCACTTTACGAAAACGCATCCATGCAAGTATCAGATAAAAAGAAAAATAAATAACTTTGGTAAGCCAATAAATATCAAAAACAATAACAAAATAAATCATCGCAAGTGGATGAGTAAAAGACAAAACAGCCGCACCGATCAAAGTGAGCCAAACCGTAATACCCGGCAACATTTCAAAAAAACGATACTTGTGATAATTACTCAGCATAACTTAAACAGCATTTAGAACAATAACAAACTCCCCTTTTTCCGACATATTTATTTTTGCAATATCCGAAATTTTTCCACGATAGACCGTCTCAAACTTTTTTGTGAGTTCACGAACAATCATCACTTTTCGCTCCGCTGCTACAAATTCTGAGAGACTCGCAATAGCTTTTTTGATGCGATGATTGGATTCAAAAAATACTACCGTATATTCTGAATCTGCCACGATCTTAAAAAATTGTTGACGTTTATTTTTATGTGGAGGAAAACCAAGAAACAAAACCTTGTCTGTTGGAAATCCAGAAATACTCAGAGCCGCAGTCAATGCTGACACTCCTGGAATTGGTACCACTTCAATGACAGAATTTGTATCGCTTGACGTCAAAAACTCTATGAGGATATTTCCTGGGTCACTAATACCCGGAGTCCCAGCATCACTCACAAGAGCAATATCTTTACCATCTTCAAGCATCTCTCGAATTTCCATCATTTTACTCATATCACTATGATGATGATAACTCATGGTTGGAGTCTTGATTTCAAAATGATTGAGCAAGTTTATTGTCACACGTGTATCTTCACACAAAATACAATCAACGCTCCTGAGGGTTTCAAGAGCGCGAAAAGTCATATCTGACAAATTCCCAATCGGCGTAGCGACAATAAAAAGTTTTCCTGGCATAGATACTTTTATTTTTTTTGGTTAAGAGATCTTTCAAAGGCATCAACATCGCCCCCCAATTCAGTGTCATCCTCCCAAAAACCATGACCTATAGGAGCTTCATCAATAGTACGATGCTTTTTATATTTGGGATCTTTAGGATTCCCGATAACACGAGCAGTTGGATGTACAATTTCTGCAGGAGGATGGGATTCTGAAACTGGTTTTATTTCAACTCCAGTAGCATCCAAATCTTCAAGTGTTTCTAAAACAGCATGGAGACCCATTCCTTCTCCTCGAGCACCTGATTTTGAAGCATCTTCCTCTGCTTGAGTAGCTTCCTTTATCCAACTCTTTGGTTCTCCTTCTAGTTTTTTCTCACTCATATAAATATGTTTAAAATTTCCTCTATCCTACCAATAAATATCAAAAAAAGCAACTCTCAACTTTTGAGATATTCAAAAATATGTTATACTTGAAATATATGAAAAAAGGCATCCAAATACCTCTTATTTTCGTTCTACTTCTTGGTAATATACTTCCACAAAGTGTTTTGGCATCTGATTTTAACCCCAACTACCTCATCAGTGATGAGCAAATGCAAGACTATACAAGCATGACCAAGAGCGATATTGATCTCTTCCTTGACCAAAAAGGAAGCTATTTGCATACCTACAAAACAACAGACAAAAATGGAGAAAAAAAGAAAGCCGCTGATATTATTTATCAAGCTGCCCACGAATACAAAATCAATCCAAAATATCTTCTCGTAAAACTCCAAAAAGAACAAAGTCTCATTAGTGACCAAAATCCAAGCGAAAAACAACTCAACTGGGCAACAGGCTACGGTGTTTGCGATGCCTGTTCTATGGACGATCCAAAAATTCAAAAATGGAAAGGTTTTGGCAACCAAATAGATAGTGCGGCAGGAATCATACGTTGGTACTACGACCACGAAGATGAACAAAATTGGATAAAGACCGCAAACAATACCTATACCATAGATGGACAAAACGTTACTCCCACCAACAATGCCACTGCATTTCTCTATACCTACACCCCACATATCCAAGGAAACCAAAATTTTTGGAATCTTTGGCAAAAATGGTTTCAAGGTGGATACCCAGATGGAACCCTTTTTCGTTCTGCCCAAGATCCAACCATATACCTTCTTCAAAATGGAAAAAAACGTGCATTCAAAAGCATGACTTCTCTGGTGACACGTTATGATCCAAAACGTATTCTTACGGTTCCCGAAGCTGAAATCAATCGCTACCCTCTTGGGACAGCTATCAACTTCCCAAATTTTTCTCTTCTCAAACTAGATTCCAAATATTATTTACTCGACGACGATACCCTGAGACCCTTTGATTCAGAAAAAACCGTTCAAAAAATTGGATACAATCCAGACGAAACTATTGATATCGAAGCAAGTGATATTGAAGGCATGCCTATTGGTGAAACCATTACAGTCAAAAATTCCGACAACCCACTCGGAGAAGTTGTTTATATAAAAGAAACTCAAGGTTGGTATTTTATAAAAAACGGAATTTCACATGCTATTATTGATCCACAACTGAGCAAAATTGCATTTCCTGGAATCAAAACCAGAAATGCCCTTCTGGCAGATCTCCAAGATGCTACAGCTGGTGACCCTATCAAATTCCCAGATGGAACCCTTCTCAAAACTCCAACCAGTCCAAAAATTTATGTTGTAGAGCACGGCAAAAAACGCCATATTAGCGATGAAAAAATGTTTTTGGCTCTTGGCTACCAATGGAGTAACGTCATCACCACAAACGAACTCATGAGTTCACTCTACCCTATTGGACCAGCACTTTCTCTTCCAGATTCTATTGCCAGTACCCTTGATGGTCCAAGTAGTCCAGGAGAAAATCCAAGTACTTCAAATAATACACAAAAAACTTTTGATACTGTAAAAAAAGGCAGTGATGGACTCCCTATTTTTGTAGATACTGGAAGTATGTATTCTATAAATCCAAGTAGTACGACGTACGTTGGAAAACAATTTGATACAAATGTAAATACCTATCTTGTTGCAGATGCAAGTACTGGAAAAATTTTGGCTGGAAAAAATATTGATGTGGTTCGCCCCCTTGCATCATTCACCAAAGTCATGACTGCGAATCTTTTGATGAAAAAAAATATTTCACTTTCCAAATCAGTAACATTCAACAAAGCAGAACACCAGGGTCTTTATGGTTCATTTCGCCTCGTTGACGGAGAAAAAGTTCGCAATGCAGATATTCTCTCCACCATGCTCGTATCTTCAAATAATACTGCCACACGCATGATTGTGGATGGTATAGAAAAAAACGAAGCCACATTTACCAAAGACATGAATGCTCTTGCCAAACTCTGGAATCTCAAATCAACAAAATTTTCCGAACCAAGTGGAGCAGATCTTGGTAATATTTCAACAGCACGAGATTATCTCAAAATTTTTACTGAAGCAACAAAAAACAAAACACTCCTTGATTTCCTTGGAGCAAAAAGCTACAAATATGACGAGGTTCTTGACAAAGACAACAACCCAAACCACTTTGATAGCAATAGTAATGAACTGATGAAACGAAATGACCTCTCTTTTACAATACTTGCCAGTAAAACCGGATATCTGATAGAATCAGGCGCAGGCCTTGCTATGCGAATAGAACGCAAAAGTGATAAAAAACAATTTATTATCATTACTATGGGCAACCCAGACTATGACCGCAGATTTCTTGCCCCAGAAAAATTGAGCGAATGGACTTTGAAAAACTTTTAATTTTCTGCTATGTCACTTGTTTTTGCCGGACTTACCCCACACCCACCGCTTCTTATTGAAAATATCGGAAAAGAAAATTTGAATAAACTCAAAAATACAAAAGAAGCCCTTGAGCGACTTGAAGAAGAACTCTACCTTTCACATCCTCAAGTATTATTTGTTATTTCACCTCATGAAGGAATTCACGAAAGAGCTTTTGTTATCAATGTACATGAAAACTTTACATCCAATTTTGAAGAATTTGGCGACCTTGTCACAACAAAAACATGGATGAGTGCTGGAGACTTTGGGGCTCGTATTGCACACGAAGGACAAAAATTTCACTTGCCTATTCGTCTTATCAACGAAGAAAAAATTCGTTATGGAGCCACTATACCGCTTCATTATTTGACAGCACATTTACCCAATATAAAAATTGTACCTATTGGATACAGTGGACTTTCTACCAAAGATCATATGGCTTTTGGAGAACTTCTCAAAGAAATTATTTTGCTCTCTGGAAAACGCATTGCAGTCATTGCCAGTGGTGATATGTCACATTGTATGAGCAAAAAATCTCCCATGCCCTATAATCCAAAAGGAAAAGAATTTGATGAAACACTCCAAACACTTCTTCATACTCGAAATACTCTCGGCATTAGTCAAATTGACACAACACTTATTGAACAAGCTCAAGAGTGTTGCTACAAGTCCCTTCTTATACTCCTTGGAATTCTCAAAAATGTAGATTATCAATTTGAAAATTATTGCTACGAACATCCATTTGGTGTTGGATACCTGACTGGAAATTTTAGATTATAGAGTATTGAAAATAGTTTTTATGGAACTGAAATAACTTTTTACTTGTATTACCCGCAGGTACGAACAAGTAAAAGGTTATGAAGCGAATAAAAGTTATTTTCAATATACTTTGATATGTTTGCAAAAATTGCACCACTCAAACGTCTCCCGAAACATTTTTCAATTTGCGATTATTTGGTTCCCGAAGAACTCATTGAAAAAATTCAGGTTGGCCAAGTTGTCATAATCCCCTTCCGTAAGTCCAAAATCTTTGGACTTGTTTTATCTTTGGAAACACAAAGTAAATATGCAGACAAAGTAAAAACAATTGAATCTTTGGTCAATCCTATTCCTTTTTTGCGAAATGACGAGGTCAAATTCTTTGAAAAATTAGCACTCCTGTACCACGATTCACTCGGAAGTCTTTTTGAAAGTGCTCTGCCACCACTTCAAAAAAGAAAAATCAATAGTATAGAACTTTTACCACTGGAACAAAATATCCCTCAAGAAAAAATAATACAATTTCACCAATATTTGAAAGAAGCAGATCATTTCAATTTTTTACAGTCTTTTTCTCAAGCGCAAACACTCATCATTGTCCCAGAAATTCACCGTATTGCAAAAATACAAGACATTTTTTCAAATAAAAATATTGTTCTGTGGAATAGCGAACTCACTGTCAAAGAAAAATTTGCCAATTGGTCAAAAATTCGAAATGGAAAAGCAGATATTATTATTGGTACACGAAGTAGTATTTTCCTTACTTTTTTTGATCTGAAAAATATTATCATTATTGATGAAGAACACAAAGATCACAAACAAGAAGAAGGAAGTCCCCGTTTTTCTGTAAAAGATATTGCTTTTGAACGTGCACAGATTCATGGAGCCCAAATTACCCTCACAAGTTCACATCCATCAAGCGAAAGCTACTACAATATATACGAACAAAAATACAAAATAGAAAACAAAATTATTGACTCACACAAAACTCTTGGCATCATCGAAATACCAAAAAAAGATGCCCCTATTTTTATTGATCTCAAAAGCGAAGTACATGGACACAAAAGTGATTATTTTATCTCTTCAGCTGTTCAAGAACAAATACAAAATACCTCTCAAAATATTTTTTTATTCCTCAATCGCCGAG
>JBPOIO010000028.1:0-2918 GCA_052034405.1 Candidatus Magasanikiibacteriota bacterium
CCTCTCGGAGGCGGAGGCCATCCGGCGGATAACGCTCCGTGGGGACACGGAGAACCGCAGCGACGACCAGGACATCGAAGTCGTGCACAAGCGCTTCGAGAATTTCCGTGAAAAGACCATACCCATCGCCCTGGAATACGAGGCTGCGGGAAACCTGGTGCACGTGAACGGGGAACAATCCGTCGACGAAGTCCAAGCCGAATTGGTAGCCGCCCTCGAGCGGTCCGGAGCAATCTAAGAACCCCACGATGATCATTCGTAATGACAAGGAAAAAAAGGCTATCCGGGACTCCGGGTCGATCCTGCACGACGTCATTCTCGGCATCAAGAAGGCGTCCTTCGTCGGCGTGAACCTGCTCGAGCTCGACGAGCTCGCAGGACGCCTCGTGAAGAGCGCCGGAGCCAAGTGTCCGTTCCTCGGCTACAAAGGGTTCCCGTCGAACATCTGCCTGTCGGTCAACGACGGGGTGGTCCACGGTATTCCCTACGATTATGTCCTGCGCCAGGGTGACATCCTCGGCATCGACATGGGCGTGCTCTACGACGACGCGATCACCGACAGCGCAATAACGGTAGGGATCGGCGACATCGGAGACAAGGAAGATGATTTCCTCCGGACGACAAAGGAAGCCCTCGGCAAGGCCATCGGGGTCGTGAAGGACGGCGTACGCGTCGGCGACATCGGGGCCGTGATCCAGCAGCATGTGGAAGCCGCAGGCTATGGCATCGTACGCGAACTGACCGGCCATGGCGTCGGTCGCGCTCTGCACGAGGACCCGCATATCCCCAACTACGGCACGCGCGGAACGGGCCCGACGCTCCATTCCGGCGAAGTCATCGCCATCGAGCCCATCACCACCATGGGGCGCTACGCCATCTACGTCGACCGCGACGACTGGACCATCCGCACCCGGGACGGTTCCACGGGAGCCCAGTTCGAACACACCCTCATCGTCACTGACCGGGGCGCGGAGGTCGTCACCTGAATCCTTTTATCCGGCATCCAACCCTTTTCCCATGAAGCGCCTCCTCTCTTCGCTCCTGCTTCTCGGTTCACTCGCGCAGCTCGCCGTCCTGTCTCCCGTCCGCGCGGCCGGCACGCCCATCACGACGGTCAAGGTCACAGCCTATATCCTGACCAAGGATGGCCGTATGCGTCCGCATGGGCAGGGGTCCGCCACCATCGTCACCTCCGACGGATTCATCGTGACCAACCACCACGTCTCGGTGGACGAGAGGGAACAGCCCGCGGAAGCGTACGAGATCTGCTTCAGCTATCCCGATACCCTCGCCAAGCCCGAATGCACGGCCACGGCGCGCTACGTCGCCTCTGACCGCGAGCGTGATATCGCCGTGCTAAAGATCGACCCCACCGACATCTTCGGCAAGGGCCTACCCGCCCTGCCCCACCTGACCTACGCCGACAGTCCGCGCCCGGTCGTCGGTGAAGAAGTGCAAATGGTGGGCTACCCCGACATCGGGGGCGACAGCGCGACGTTCACCAATGGGAAGGTGAGTGGCTTCCTCAATATCGAAGGCACGGAGTACTTCAAATCCGACGCCAAGATCTCCAACGGCAACTCGGGGGGAACGGCGCTCAATAAGGATGGGAAGTACATCGGAATCCCATCGAGAGGGATCTCAGGGGCAGTATCTGAAGAAAGTCTGGGCTACATCCTCCCAATATACGACTACCGCGACTGGGTAACCCGGGCGATCTCGTCCGTACAGCCCGCGGACAACAAAACAGCGGACGCACGGCTCAAATCGCAGATGCTCCAGCTCTATGACGCCAACCGCACTGGGAAGCTGGAGGTGGACGAGCTGCCCGGGTACTCCCTCCAGGCTGCGACCGGATGGAGGTTCTCGTCGAACGCGGCATCGCTCAACGACTATTCGCAGCTCGGTGAATTCACCCTCTCTTCCACCGATGGCAAGGCCTACGTGAGCGTCTCCACCAGCCGCGAAACGCACGAGAAATCACTTGCCAAGCTCGAAAAGGAACAGCGCAAGGTCGACCGCTACCTGCGCACCATCCCCGGATATTCCGTGCGCAAGGCAATACTCGCCGGGAAATACCCTGCCCTCGAGGTCGTCCTACGGCAAAAAGACTACCTCTCCGAAGGCAGCAAGTATGACCGCATCGACACGGAATACCGTATTCCGTTCGGCACCTCCGTCGTGACCGTATCCACGTCCCACGACACCTCCCCGTCCGGCACGAATGCTGACGATATCGCCACAATCCTGGAGAGCTTCGCCCTCGACACGGACAACAAACCCGCCTTCACGGTCGTTTCCTACGACGGGTCGGAGCCGGACATCGATCTCACGAACCCCTCTCCTCGCGAATGGAAGATGGTGGAGACCCGCTACGTTTCACGCGCTCCCGCCCTCTCGCTCCTTCTGGAGCGTCCCGACGACGACAAGTCCTGGGTGGTGATGAGCTACGACGAGTATGACGAATACCAGAACGACACCGACTACGGGAAATACTTCGAGAACATGGTCAAAGACGCCAAGGATTATTCTTCGCTCCTCTCTTCAAGCGACGATCTGAGTGTCGCCGGACGGCGGGCGTTCTTCGCACTGACGAAAGACATCTCGGTATACAACGAGGACCCCCTCAATCCCTTCGTAACGCTTGCCATCATCATTCCTGATGGCAAGTACTACTACACGCTCGCATTGGGGTCGCCCTCGAAAGAGTATCCCTCGCGCGTCGCTTTCGTAAAGGATCTCGCGGCGACCATCGTGATCGACGGTGAGGAAGGCAAGACCGACCTCTCCGCAATTTCACTGATGGATGGGGCTTTCACGGACACCACCAACCACCGCTTCGAGAAGGAAATCGGCGCACTCAAGCAGGAGGGAGTGATCGGGGGCTACGTCGACCGCAGCTTCCGCCCGTACAAATC
>JBPOIO010000055.1:0-15178 GCA_052034405.1 Candidatus Magasanikiibacteriota bacterium
GGAGTACTGGAATTAAAATCCAAACCAAACCCCAAAATGATGACGTAACTGTTCTTATTGATCCATACAAAGCAGCCGAAGGCAGCTCTCCGCGCAATTTGACCGCAGATATAGCTCTTTTTTCCCACGGAACAGACGATGCTATCACCCTCTCTGGCAACCCTTTTATGCTTGCAAGCCCTGGTGAATGTGAAATCAAAGGTGTGCTTTTGACTTCTGCTGCAGGTAATGCCGAAGAACAAACCGTCATTCGTATTGATGCCGAAGGTCTTTCTCTTGCCCATCTTGGACTCAGTAACAAAGTCCCAAACAACGATGCGCTTGAAGCTATTGGCTCGGTAGATATACTGTGTTTAAGTGTAGGTGGAGGCGCTGCAGGATATGACCCAGAGACAGCCATCAAAGTTATCAATATCATTGAACCTCGTATTGTTATCCCAATAGGGTTTCAATCCGACAATGACCCAAACACCCTTCCAGTAGAAAAATTTTTGAAAGAAATGGGGCTCCCAACAGAACAAGCAGAGAAAAAAATTATTATCAAGAAAAAAGATTTACCAACAGAAGATATGAAGGTAATGGTTCTTGAAAAAGAATAATAATAAAAATATGCCTGTCAAAGCAACAAAAAAAACAGTCAGCCACGAAAAAAGAAAAGAAATTCGTGAAGCTGCTCGTTCTATCCCCGGACTTATTATTGAACATGTATCTTTTGATCAAAATAACTCTGTGGACAATAACGATGAAACACCAAAGCATAACAAAAAATACATGCTCTCGGATGCCAAACGCCGTGAACATCAAAAGAAAAAAAATACCATGCTTATTGGAGTTGGAATTGTCATCGCGGTTCTTATTGGTCTTTGGATCGTAAACATGAAGAGCTTTTTCTTTGATAGTAAACACACACTATCAAGTGAAGAAGTACTTCTAAACAACATACGAAATGACTACAATAGTACTGTTGGACTTCTTGATGAAAGACCAAAAGTGGTATCAACAACACTTGAAAATATACGACAAGAAGAGCTCCAAAAAGAAAATCTCAAAGCCGCACTGCTTGCAGGATTCCTCTCTACCACAAGTACAACATCGACTGAATCTCTGAGCACAAGTACGAGTACAAGCAGCACTATTGAGAAAAATGATTTTCCTACATCAAAAACTGTAACGAGTACTACCAGTACAAAGTCTACACCCTAATGTTTTACTAAATTTATGCCGAAAGAAAAAAACAGTACTGCCAAACTGTCACTTTCAACGCTCCCAGCGCCAGCACATGCAGTGTCCCCCGTTCAAATCGTAGACGAAATGAAAAAATCCTATTTGGATTATGCCATGAGTGTTATCGTTTCTCGTGCACTTCCAGATGTTCGTGATGGATTGAAACCTGTACATCGACGTGTTCTCTATGCCATGTGGAAAATTGGTTTGAGACATAGTGCAAAATTTCGTAAATCTGCAAATGTAGTCGGAGAAGTAATGGCAAAATACCATCCTCATGGAGACTCTGCCATCTATGATTCATTGGTACGTTTGGCGCAAGATTTTTCCATGCGCTATCCTTTGGTATTTGGACAAGGAAACTTTGGTTCCATGGACGGCGACTCTGCTGCTGCTATGCGTTATACCGAAGCCAAATTGCATTCGATTGCCGAAGAAATGCTTCTTGATATTGAAAAAAATACTGTTGACTTTGGACCAAACTACGACGGCTCTACCAAAGAACCTCGCGTCCTTCCAAGTAAACTTCCAAACTTGCTTTTGAACGGTACCATGGGTATTGCGGTTGGTATGGCGACGAACATTCCGCCACACAACCTCACAGAACTCTGCGATGGTATCACTGCACTCATTGAAAACCCACAAATTTCTATTGAAGAACTCTGTGAAATTGTCAAAGGGCCAGACTTCCCTACTGGTGGTATCATTTATAACAAAAAAGATATTGCCATTGCCTATGCAACCGGACGCGGTGGTATTGTGATGCGTGCCAAAACAGAAATTGTTGAAACAAAAACCGGCATGTTCCAAATTATTGTCAATGAAGTTCCCTACCAAGTCAACAAGGCAACCCTGACTGAAAAAATTGCCAACTTGGTTCAAGAAAAAAAACTCGAAGGCATCAAAGATTTGCGTGACGAATCCAACAAAGATGGTGTGCGTATTGTTATTGACCTCAAAAAAGATTCTTATCCAAAAAAAGTTTTGAACTGTCTTTTCCAAATGACAGAACTTCAAAGTACATTTCACGTCAACATGCTTGCTCTTGTTGATGGCATCCAACCACGCGTGCTCAACCTCAAGACCGTTCTTGAAGAACATATCAAACACCGCCAAGAAGTTATTCGTCGTCGCACTGCATTTGATCTTGAACGTGCACAAGAACGCGCACATATTTTGGAAGGTCTCAAAAAAGCACTTGATCATATTGATGAAGTCATTGAAACAATCCGAAAATCCAAAGACAAAGATGCCGCAAAAGTAAACTTGATCAGCAAATTTAAATTTTCTGACCGACAGGCAACTGCCATTCTTGAAATGCGTTTGCAAAATCTTGCCAACCTTGAACGCCAAAAAGTAGAAGATGAACTCAAAGAAAAAATGGCGCTCATCAAAGAACTCGAAGCTATCCTTGCCTCTGTCAAAAAAATTCTTGGCATTGTCAAAGATGAAATGACAGAAATCAAATCACAATTTGGAGACGATCGCCGTACTCAAATTATTCAACATGGTATCAAAGAATTTAGTGTTGAAGATTTGATTCCAAATGAACCAACTATTATCATGACAACGGTTGATGGTTATATCAAACGCCTCCCTACCGATACATTCAAGACGCAAGGACGTGGTGGAAAAGGTGTTATTGGAGTAACCACAAAAGAAGAAGATGTGGTAGCCCAAATGACAACAACAAATACCCACGATAATTTGCTTTTCTTCACCAACCGTGGACGAGCATTTCAACTCATGGCCTACGATGTACCACAAGGTTCTCGTACCTCAAAAGGTCAAGCTTTGGTAAACTTTTTGCAACTTGCACCAAATGAAAAAGTAACTGCATTTATTTCAAACGAAGATGTAAGTTCTTACAAACATTTGGTAATGGTTACCTCAAAAGGTACTATCAAAAAATCAGCACTGAGTGACTTTGCCAATGTTCGCCGCAACGGAATCATTGCCCTCAAACTCAAATCCGATGACATGCTTGAATGGGTACGTCCTTCTACTGGCAATGATGATGTGATGATTATCACAGCCCACGGTCAAGGAATCCGTTTCCGTGAAAAAGATATTCGTGCCATGGGTCGTACTGCCGGAGGCGTACGTGGAATGAAACTCAAATCAGATGATATCGTCGTAGGCATGGATGTTATCTCTCCTGAACTCGTCAAAAAGAAAATGTTTGAACTGCTTGTTATTTCTGAACATGGACTTGGAAAGAAAACAGAAATTGACGAATACAAGGTCCAAGGTCGTGGTGGAAGTGGTATCAAAACCATGGAAGTCACAGAAAAAACAGGACCAATTATCGAAGCACGCGTTATCAACAATACCGAAGACCAAGATATCATGCTTATTTCTACAAAAGGACAAGTTGTTCGTACACCGCTACGCACGATTCCAACACTTGGTCGTGCCACACAAGGTGTCCGCGTGATGCGTTTCAAAGAAGCCAACGACAAAGTTGCCAGTATTACACTACTTGAAACAGACAAAGACGAAGAATAAAATTTAAGACAAAAAAATCTCCGTGAAAACGGAGATTTTTGTTTTGAATTTTTCAAAACCCATTATCAACACGAAATTGTTCAATATCCGCAAAAAGCCTTGAAGCTTCTTCACGCAAAGGACCACTACGCATAGCTCCGGCCTGTTTACGCAAAGCTTGAAGTGCTGTATCAAGGGCCTGACGATTATTTACATCCATTCTTCCTGGAGCAAAAGCATAGGCATTATCTCCATTTTTCAAAAAAGTACGAACTCCATCCGCCATACTCTCAAATACTTTTGGACTAGTTCGATTTCCACCTTCCGCAAGCTTTGTCGTAAAATCACGCAGGGCGAGTGCTTTTTCCTGTGCCATAGCACCCAAATCAAGACCATTTGACTCTGCAACTTCTGTAATACGACTACGGAAATCAATAGGTTGAGTTGTTTCAGCGCCACCTTCAACGACTTTCAATTCAGGACGATTTTCTGGTTTTGCAGGTTTTTCCCTATTATAAATTTCTTGAAATGTTGTTTGCATCGCAGTTTCTGCAACCAGCATTTGCTGCTGTATCGCAGCATCAATAGCACTCATGTCCGAACCTTCCGGAAGACCTTCCTTTACTTTATATAAATTTGCGACGTTCTTTGCTGCTTCAACAGAAGATGCTGCCCCTGGTCCACCCTGAGCCCTCATATAATCTGCCATTGCCTGCCAACCATCGGCACTTTCAAGTTCATCTGTAAGTTCATTTTGAGCCTTATTCCAAAATTCCGATGGATTATTTGAACTCTCTAAAGCCCCGCTTAGCTTATTAAGCGAAGCAAATCGAGCTTCTTGAGCTTGTTTCGCTTTTATTTCTTCAACACTCAACTCTTGAGGCGCTTGAAATCCTCGTTGATCAATTGATCCCATATAATATATTTTATTTTTTCAAAGCAAGTTTCAAAATTTGCTCCGGACTTTTACCTTCAATATCAATTTTAGATACCAGATTTTTTGCTTCCTCTCGACTGTATCCCAAAGCCATAAGGCCTTCCAAAGCATCTGTCAGTATATCACTTTCTCCTGTATTTGTAGAGTGGACATCATTTGCACTGGCGAGTAATTTATTTTTGAGTTCAACAACCAATCGTTCTGCTGTTTTCTTCCCCATACCCTGCACCCCGGTCAAATATTTGACATCACTTCGCGCAATTGCCGACTGAATTTCTTCCATGTGACCAAGCGACAAAATATTCATGGCACTTTTTGGACCAACACCAGACACGGTCATGAGCAACTCAAAAAAATCTTTTTCTTCCAAATTCTGAAAACCATACAAATCAAGTGCACTATCGCTTACTTTCAAATAAGTATAAATTTTTATTTCTTGCCCTTCACGATATTGTCCTACACGAAGCGCTGTCATCCGTACGAGATATCCAACTCCACCGCTTGTTTCAACAACAACAGAGTCTTTGTTCTTTTCAAAAATTCTACCAGACAAAAGTGCAATCATAAAAATTATCCTTTCAAATATTCAATCATTGTTTCTATCCCAAAGCCATTGGCACCACCACGAATCCAAGATTTACCCTTTCCACTATAATGCGAACAAGACATATCTATATGTGCCCAAGGATAACTTGTAAAATTTTCAAGAAATGCCGCAGCCGTAGATGCACCCCCAAAACGAGGACTCCCTACTCCACCCAAATTTCGAATATCTGCCACTTCGCATTTTATAGCTTCACTAAATTCTTCACCAAGTGGAAGCCTCCAAAGCTGTTCACCCACCTGAGTAGAACTCTTTTGCAGGCCTTGTGCCAAATTTTCGTCTTGTGTAAACAGTCCAGATCGTTCATTGCCAAGTGCGTAACAGCAATGTCCAGTAAGGGTGGCAAGATCAATGACTTCTTTGGGATTGTATTTGGCAGCATAACAAAGACCATCTGCCAAAATAAGTCGTCCCTCTGCATCAGTATTTTCAACCAGTACAGTTTTTCCATTCATAGCAGTCAAAATATCATCTGGTCGATACGACGAACCAGAAGGCATATTTTCACAAGTTGGGACAAGCGCTACAATATTTTTTTTGAGCTTCAACTGCGCTGCCGCTCGGAGAATCCCAAGTAC
Source organism: Candidatus Magasanikiibacteriota bacterium (assembly GCA_052034405.1). Lineage (GTDB taxonomy): Bacteria > Patescibacteriota > Patescibacteriia > Magasanikbacterales > UBA922 > CAYTKU01. The sequence continues at coordinate 5,831 of JBPOIO010000055.1, forward strand.
TGTTGCGCCACCAAGCATATCATATTTCATATCAATGAGTGCATCCGCAGGCTTGAGAGAAAGTCCACCACTATCAAATGTTATACCCTTTCCCACAAAAACCGTTGGTGCTTCTTTTGGCTTTCCTCCACTATACTCAACAATAATAAATTTTGGCTCATGCTGAGAACCACTTGCCACTCCAAGCAAACATCCCATTTTCAACTTTTCAATTTCTTTTTGAGACAAAATTTTTACTTTTATATCTTTACTCAGCTGCGATAAGGTTTGAGCTTCACTTGCAAGTAACATTGGCGTCATAATACTTGGAGGAGTATTGGCCAAAGTTCGTGTCCAATTGATACTGCTACCAATAATAATTCCAGCGTCAATCTGTGATTTCATTTCTTTTTTGTTTTTTTTCACATCAAGAGAAACAAACTGAAAAGATTCAATAGGGAAAACACGAGTTTCTGGATTTTTGTGTTCATCATAAGAATAAGCAGCAATTTCTACAGCAAGAGCAGCATCTTGAAGTGACTCATCTCCACAAAGATAGGCAACCTGAGCTATTTTTTTCTTTTGACAAGCAATCACGGCACTACCAAGTGCTTGTTTGAATTTTCGAATAGTACATTCGAATTTTTTACCAAGTCCCAAAAGTAAAATGCGTGGGAGCTCTGTTTCACCAGTATAACAAAACTGCATTTGCAAAAATTTTCCTTCAAAATCTGGAGTCAAAAGTAAAGATAAAACACTGTCCAAATTGAATGAAGAAACAGCCTTGATATTTTTTTTGAAGTCCTGATCTTCGAAGAATGGAAGGATAAGAACCTCGGCAGGAGCAAGAGTCGTATTGAAACTAAATCGAATCATACAATGCAAGTTAAATGTTTGTTTATAGTAACAAAGTAGAAGCATTTGAGCAAGTCAAGTGTACAAACTGTTTACGAAAAATGGTTCTTCGAAAAACTGATTTATGCTATAATAATTTTACTTTAAAACTACTCTTATGAAGATAGCGATTATTGGTACACATTCCACAGGCAAAACAACAATTCTCGAGAATCTTTCACAATACTTTGAGGCCCTTGGAAAAGAGGTTATTGTTTTACCAGAATATGCCCGGCTTTGTCCATTTCCAATCAACGAAAACAGCACTCTTGAAGCCCAAAAATGGATTTTGCTATCCCAGATTACCGAGGAAAATAAAATAGATCATACAAATAAAATTTTACTCTCTGACCGAGCCACAATCGATAATTTTGCCTATCTCTACCGCATTGGTCAAAGCGAAGCTATTGAAAATTTTGAACGCTGCGCAGTCGCACACATGAAAACCTATGATTTTGTTTTCAAAACCCAAAAACTCTCGCTTGCTGCAAAAGAAGATGGTATTCGTACCACAGACCTAGAGTTTCGAGACATGATTGATAGACTTATCACACACCTCCTACTCAAACACAACATCAGGCATCACAATCTTTCAGAAACAATTGATTACGAAACCCATGTACACTATATTGGAAAAGAAATAGGGCTAGAAAAAAAGATAAACCGAAACACGCTCCTTAGAACACAAACAACACAAAATTTTGCAACGAGCAATGCCTAAAATAAAAAAGCCCACCAATATGGTGGGTTTTATACTTTCAGGGAGGCGGGAGCTTTGGGTGTAATCGCTACACCAAGGCGCTCCCGCAGGGGCCTATCCTCGTCAGTTCTTGACGAGTCGAAGTTTCGGCGGCCCCTTTGGCGGGGCCGGCGGCGCATCGGGGAGCTGGAGCAAATGATCCAGCCCATTGGCAGCCTCGCAGGCCTGCCGAACAAGCTCGCGCGCCGCCACAGCGTTGATGGGACAGCCCTCCCGCAGAATGGCGTTCCCCTTCTCTTCACCCGTTCGCATTTTTTCACCTCGCCAAGTTGTTGTTTGGTCCTCTTTCTCTTCAAATATTTCAAAAGAAAAAGGACCAAACAAAGAAAACACTAAGAAACTTTTTTTACTGATAGTTTAAGTGATTTTCCATCAATATCAGCCTCGACTTCTCCAAGCCCTTCACGAATATCCGCAGCCAACACACTTTTCTTCAAAGAATCTCCAAAATCTACAAAAAGTGATCGAATTGCTGCATCCTCTGTCGCATACTCTACAAGCACCATATCTTGCAATGTCAAACCTTGCTCTTTACGAATTTGGTTGATGGCACGAACAAGTTCACGAACATATCCTTCTTGTTTCAAAGATTCATTTACCTCTACATTGAGTGACACTTTCAAAGTTCCATCGATTTTTTCCAACCACTCACCACTTTCGCTTGAAGATTCCAGCACCTCTTTTACATTCAATTCTTCTGCAATAATATTTTTTATCTCATCCGACAAATCTCTTCCATGTACACAAAATTGTCCAAGAACCTGACGAACTTTTACTTTTGCATCCGATCGTAAAGAAAGTCCCATTTCTACAAGCTTTCGAACAGTTTCCATTTCACCCAAAACTTTTTCATTCAAGAGTTCTGTCCGAACTTCTGGCCAAACCTCCAAATGCACAGATACGACATCTTCATTCTCTCTATATAATTCTTGAAATAACTGTTCTGCAACAAATGGAGTAAAAGGCGCCATAACCTTACTCAAAGTCAAAAATACTTCACGCAGCGTTGCCAGAGCTTGTCCTTTGTCTACTTCATCATCACCCTTGAAACGGTCACGACTTCTGCGCACATACCACTGAGACAGTTCTGTCACAAACTCAACAATTGGTCGACTTGCTTCTGCAAGCTGATACTTCTTCATGTTATCTGTCACTTCTTCTACCAACACTTGCAGTTTTGCCAAAATCCATTGGTCCAAAATATTTTTTGAATTTTTACTTTCAAAATTTGTTTTTTCAAGTGCAAACATTTTGTAAAATTCAAAACAATTGGAAAGTGTATTAATAAGCTTACTATATATTTCACGGACGCCTGCTTCAGAAAAATTGAGATTTTCTGCATGCATAACCGGTGAAGATACAAGGTAATATCTCACAGCATCAGCACCATATTTCTCCAGCATGAGCGTTGGATCTGGATAATTTTTCAATTTTTTACTCATCTTTTTACCATCTTCTGCGAGTACAATTCCATTGACAATCACATTTTGAAAAGCAGGGGTTACTGCCACAGGGATCGAAGGATTTTTGCCGCGTGTCAATGCGCTTGCAAGTACATGCAGTGTATAAAACCAACCTCGAGTTTGATCCTGCCCCTCAGCAATAAACTGCGCTGGAAAAGTCGCTTCAAATTTTTCTTTATTTTCAAATGGATAATGCATCTGACCATATGGCATTGACCCAGACTCAAACCAACAATCCAACACTTCTGGAATACGTTTCATGTTGTTACTACATTTTTCACAAGAAAAAATAATTTCATCGACAACATGTTTGTGCAAATCTTCTACTTTTTTTCCACTTTCAAGTTCAAGACTTTCAACCGATCCAAATACTTTCAGGTTTCCACATTTTTCATCCTCACAGCGCCATACAGGAAGTGGTGTCCCCCAAAAACGATTGCGTGAAATTGCCCAGTCACGTGCACCTTCAAGCCATTTTCCAAAACGACCATCCTTCACATGATCTGGAATCCAATTTGTTTTTGCATTATTTGCCAAAAGTTCATCTTTTATATGAGTCACTTTCACAAACCAACAACTCGTCGCATAATTCAAAAGTGAAGTATCACAACGCCAACAATGCGGATAGCTATGTTCAAATTTTTTCTTTGAAAATAATTTTCCTGCTCCAGCAAGCCATTTGATAATTTCTACATCCATTTTTGTTGGATCGTCTTTTGCTTTTACTTCTTGTCCCGCAAATTCTAGAACTTCATCCACAAAAGTTCCATCCATTTTGACATGCTGCAAAAGTGGAATATTTTCTCGCTGTCCTACATTGTAGTCATCTTCACCAAAAGCAGGCGCAATATGTACCACTCCAGTTCCATCATTTGTAGTCACAAATTCTGCCGAGACTACTCGAAATGCATTTTGTGTTTGCGCAAAATATGGAAAGAGTGGTTCGTATTCGAGTCCCACAAGTTCTGCTCCTTTTACTTCGCGTAGGACTTCATATTGTTTTTCTTCAAAAACTGATCCAACAAGATCCCGCGCAGCAACAAAATATTCATTTTCAAATTTTACCAAAACATAATCAATATCGGCCCCCACAGCGAGCAAGACATTCCCTGGGAGTGTCCAAGGTGTTGTGGTCCAGGCAAGCACATACATATTTGCATCCAAAGCAAATTTTTCTGCATTTTTTACTTTGAATTTTGCTGTTACAGAAATATCCTTTACATCTTTATAGCCCTGTGTCACTTCAAAATTTGACAGTGGGGTGCTACAACGAGGACAAACGTGCATGGCTTTGTGACCTTCATAGATCAAATCTTTTTGCCAAAGCTCGGAAAATACCCACCATACCGACTCCATAAAACTTCTATCCATGGTCTTATAGTCGTTTTCCATATCTACCCAGCGCCCCATACGACCAACAACGGTTTTCCATTCTTCTGCATATTTGAGAACTGTTGCACGACATGCTTCGTTGAATTTTGGAACACCATATTCCACAATATCTTTGCGTCCTCCAAAACCAAGCTCTTTTTCAATAATATTTTCAACTGGAAGCCCATGACAATCCCAACCCCAACGACGTTCTACGCGATATCCATTCATCGTCCAAAAACGTGGAACCACATCTTTCATCGTACTTGCTACCAAATGCCCATAGTGAGGAAGACCTGTTGCAAAAGGAGGCCCATCATAAAAAGCATACAATTTATCCGCAGGACGAGAATCTATTGATTTTTGAAAGATATTATTTTCTTTCCAAAATTTAAATATTTCAAGTTCATTTTTATTTGCGTCGTACATAAAGTAAAATTATTTTTTTATACAAAAAACCACAATAGCGATTGTGAGATCCCTGTTTTCACTGGGAGGTACCATCTCACTTCCACTATCGTGGCTCTTTCTTACAGCTATGACGGGCTTACCCGAAAGGTTCTACTCTCTTAATACAATCAAGATTTCTTCCTTTTGCGTTCTTGAAAAATTCAAGATCTTAGTTGATAGCTAAGTCATACGCAGGATTTAACACTAACAATAAAACACATATTTGTCAAATTTGACAGTAGAAAATAAAGACCTGTATACTATGTGCATATTTATTCATCATATAATAAAACATTGTTATGGCAACACAGACAATTTCAAAAACACTTACCAATACCCACGTCGCAGTTGCCACAGGAATTCTTCTTCTAGCTGCTGGTTCTGCAGCCTTTGCTGCCATGGGACGCCCAGCAGAAAAATTATTTTCTACCATGTCCGTAAGTTGTCATGATGGATCAAGAATGATGATGGATCAATATATACAAACCATCTATGCAACAGCTACAGCAACACCACAAGCAGGACCTGGAAGTCCATGTTTTACCAGTCGTGAAGCACAAATTATTGCTCATGAATTTTGTCAAAACAAAAGAAACCCTGTCACAGGAAAAACTGGAGTTAACTCATTTTCAGTAAAAGGCAGATGTGAACAAGCATCACAAAAACCAAACTATGGATATGCGCCCTATGGCTACGGATATGGTTATGGCTACCAATCATCAAACAAATAACACTCTTCCTATTTTCTTACAAAAAAGATCCCATTGGGTCTTTTTTGCATTGAGTCTTGTCTTGACATTACCGTTACTCTATCTTTTTTGGAAATTTAATGAGGCTGGGTTTGGATATGATATTGGAATTTATCGCCATTTTGCAATTGAATATTTCAAAGAAATTTTGAACCCAAAAATAAACCCATTTGCCTTTTCATCTTTTTCAAATTTTGTATTTCTTCTTGGGGATTCACTCAATTCTTTCCTCATTGGGTGGTATATTCTCCTTAGTGTTTTCACAGCATATACATTCGCAGTCCTTGTCCGAAAAACGACCAACTCTCCTCAAGTGGCATATTTTGCAATCCTTCTTTTTTCAACAAGCATTCTCCAATTTGAATTTTTTGCGAACTTTTACTATCGCAATATCCTTGCGCTATTTTTGATGTTTATAACACTCCTCCTGCTCGAACACAAGACATTCTTTGCAGCGCTACCATTTTTGATTCTAAGCGCCATTCACCCTCTTACTACTCTTGTCCTTGCTCCCAGTCTTTTTCTTATAGGAGTATTCCAAAAAGAAAAAAGAAGACTTTTTTTTATTACGCTTTTAACAAGTGGAATCCTCTCTATTTTACTCTCATGGACAGAATTTTTACACTATATTTCAACACTCTTTGGCTTTCTCCAAAACAAAAAAGCCGTACTTGAACATTCAAGCGAATTTACAGGACAATTTGTAAACTCTCTCAAATTTTTTCGCTTTAGTCTCCCTTATCTACCGTTTGCTCTACTTGGAATATTCCGCGAGTGGAAAAAACACATGTTTTGGAGCATCTTTGGACTTATAAATCTTCTTCTTATTGTATTTCAATTCTTTTTATTCGAAAGATTTTATCTTTTCCTCAATATCACTCTTATTTTTTTTGCAGCCCACGGAATATTCTTTGTATTCCAACTTTTTCAGAATAAAAAAGTTTTTCACATTCTTGTTTTTACGTATTCCGCTATTCTTTTGTGTGCCCAGTTATTGTATGTTTCCCAAAAAATGCCTTTTATCTCCCCAACAGAACTTGCAAAAATAAGACAATTACATACAATCATACCCACAAACAGCTTTCTTATATCGTTCAGTTCTTATGATGCAGCGTGGCTCTACGGATTTACACAAACATATAAAATAATTGCACCCGGAACACTTGATGAAAATAAATGGAACTATGCACAGTGGCAAGAATTTTGGTCAAAAAAAGATATAAAAAAAAGAGCTGATTTGCTCACGGTGTATAACACAAAAGAACTTTATATATATGTAAACGACGCACAAAAAGGCGTAGCCCAAGAACTTTTTTCCAGGGATCCCCATATTCAAATCATAAATTCTCATATATGGAAATACCAATTTTCTCCTTCTTTATAAGCTTTGGTGTAGGGGCTCTTTTCCTTACACGAATAAAAAGTTTGAAATCTCTTCCAACAGACGAAAAAATTGTTCTTTCTATTGGTCTTGGACTTTCTCTTTGTCTTTTTTTCATGCTTAGTTTTTTAGCAATCCAAAGATTGTAAAAAAACTGTTAAATTTTGATTTTCATCTGTTCAATATCAGAAAGCGAACTGTCTTTATCCGCATGGCACTTTCGACAACGCGCCTGATATTTATCACTACTTCCCAGCTCTACTTGATCCCCAACGCCACTTATTCGATAGGTTCGAGTCCCAGGATTACCACATTCTACACAAATCGCATGGGCTTTGGTCACATATTCTGCTACTGCAAGTAATTCTGGCATAGAGCCAAAGGGTTTTCCAAGATAATCTTGATCCAATCCTGCAACAATGACGCGAAACCCCTTATCTGCAAGATAATTTGCCACCACAACGATTTCATCATCAAAAAACTGCGCCTCATCAATACCTACAATTTTGGTATCATCATCCACAAGGTACAAAATATGCAATGGTCGATCAACGGCAACCCCTTCAATTCGAAAACCTTCGTGACTAATCACCGCATTGGCATCGTACCGACAATCAACCACAGGTTTGAAAACCTGTACTTTTTGTTTTGCGTAATGAGCACGCTTGAGTCGACGAATCAGCTCCTCTGTTTTACCAGAAAACATACTTCCAGCGATCACTTCGATCCAACCACTATTTGTAGGATAATACTGCATAGTAAGAGCATTGTATCGATGAATATGCAAGCTGTCAATTTCCTTTATTTATACACAAATCTTTGTACAAAAAATCTTCTTCGGTGTATAATACAGCAAAATACAATTTTTATTTATTCATAATCATATGATTGACACCAAAGTCAAAACCCAAACCGTGACCAACACGCAACTCGCTGTTGCTGTGGTCGCAGCATTTCTTGCAGGGGGCCTCGCTTTTGCGGCTGCGCCTGCCCGACAAGGCGGCGGACCTGGCAATGTAGCTGGCGCCTGTGTGCTTTCCGAAGCAACAATGGTATATACCCATGCCATCAATGGAACAAGACAACTCTGTCCAAACAATGGATATTGGGGAGCTCGTTTCACTTGTACTGACCGACGCAATGATACGGTCAACGTAGGTGTTGGAAACGCCTGTGTCACACAAGACCAAATCCTCGCAATGGCCCGTGCAAAATGTGCAGACCAAACACATATGTGTGCACCTCGTGGTGTTGCGGTAGCCGCAACAAGCACACTTTCTCTTGTAATGGACAATGACTACCTTCCACTTCGAACCGATCGCTACGCACTTTCTGGAACATCCAAATTTCTTGCTGGACGTATCCGAGTCCAAGCACAAGGTGAAGAGATAACACTTCGTGATTTAGCAATTGAATTTGTTACCAATACCGTAAATGTTGATCTTCCTGCCAATATTGACCAAGTCATGCTCTATACAGATCCAAGCATGGCAGATAATACCCAAATTTCAGTAACAGACTTCCAATCATCTTTCCCAAGATTTCGCGATGTAAACTATAGAGTGAACCCAGCTGCCCCAACATATCTCTACGTTGGATTACGTCTCAATAGTTTTGGAATCGAAGCAGATAGTACTTCAATACCAAGTACTTCTTTCAAAATAGCAGTTGCAGAATATATGAACTCGGCGAGAGGAAATAATTCTGGAATCAACGCTAATATCAATGTTGGAGCTACTCGTAGCAACGATATCACCATTACACCACTAAAAATCGTAAATGTAGCATCCAACTTTGCCGGAGGAAGCCTAGTCGGAGGAAATCAAATACTTGGCAGTTTCAATGTTACTGCTGATGCTGGTAGAAATACAGACCTCTCTGGAGATATTATGAGAGCGCATCTTTTGACTCTTGGTCTTCAACTTTCAACTGACGTTGGAACAGGATTAGCGTCAAATACATCAGCACTCCAACTCTGTCGTGTTGATAGTGCTAACTGTATCAACCTTGGTACTCCTGGAACCATCCTTTCTGCTACCAACACTACAGTTACCTTGGTAAATGAACAAACAGGAACTTCTACCATTAACATCAGTGCCTTCCCAGATGAAAGTGATGAATATGTAGATTCTGGAGAAACTGTAGAATTTGTTGTAAAAGGTACACTTGCAAATACAGTTGATCACTTTGCACAAATACGTGTTATCAACCTCAACAACAAAGGACTCAGTTATGGAATAGATACAGATGATAATGGTCAAGATGACTATTACTTCTACGACATCCTCAAAGATGCTCCAC
>JBPOIO010000017.1:0-12139 GCA_052034405.1 Candidatus Magasanikiibacteriota bacterium
GCACCGTTGACCTCCCCCCAAATCTGTTCGTTTTTCATGCACAGTTCATACCCCTTCTTCTTCACAAGGAAGAAGTAAAGGAAAACGAACTTGCGCTCCGGCGTGCGATGGGTCAGCACATTGAGACTATCGGGGAGTTCAATCCCCCCGTACTCGAAGGGATGATTGTCCTGGATACGCATCCAGCATGCCCCATCGATCTCCTTGAACCGCGGCGGAAAATGACGAAGACCCTCCAAGAAGGATCGCAGCTGCGAAACCTCCGATTTGTAGGGGCCGCCGTCGTCCCGTGGAGTATCGAGCCAGAGCTCGATCTCCAAGAAAAGTTCGTGGACGAAATGTTCCTGCTCAGGCGTCATCACTTTTCCCCCATCAGTAGTGTTGCCTTCTTATACCCCCAAATGCATATTTTGTCAATACAAAAACAACAGAGTTGCCTCTGCTGTTCTTTTTTTTCAATCTATTTTTTATTTGCCAAGTATTTTTGTACGGCAGATTCTGTCACAGGTCCATACCAACCAGTCGAAGGAATGGCCTTTGAAAACTCTCCATGAGATTTCAACGCATTTTGAAGTTGTCTCACTGCATCACTTTTTTCTCCTCCATGCACTTTGGCAATAAGCTCATCAATATCGATAATTTTTTCTGACAGATATTTTTGTACCGCAGCATCAGTCACTGGTCCGTAAAGTCCACTTGACACAACACGTTTCGGAAAAAATCCAAGCTCCTTCAATTCATTTTGCAGATCCACAACTTTTTGAGATTTTTGTCCTCTTTTTGTTTCTTTGATCAAAGTATCAACAATAGTAATTTTTTCTCCAAGAACCCCTTGTTCAAAAGACGGTGGGGCAAGACGTGGCATTGTCAAATTTGCCAAAGGCTTTGGGACACCTGTAGGACCCGTCCCAATCACTCGTGGCAAATTGTAATACACTGGTGCTGGTGATACGACGAGAGGTACTACTTCTTCGTGACTTATTTCTTCTACCACTGGCGATTCAATAACATTTTCAATAATAGACTCTGTACTCGTTACCAAAGTATCAGAAGCAACAGGATCTACAATGGGAGTCTCTGTAGAAACAATTTCGGGACTCACGACAAGTTCCGGAATTACAACATCCACTGGACTAACCTCTTCTGCAGATGCAAATGATATTCCAAAAAAACAAAGCGCAACAACAATTCCCAAATAAGGGACCAAAACATTTTTTTTGAGAAAATAATTTTGCATAGAATAAAAAACAATGAGTAGTGAATACTCATTGTAAAATAACACAAAAAATGTGTTTTTGTCAATCTAAATATTTTCCATTTTTCGTATTTTTGCAACAAAAAATCCTTCTACTTCCTGTGTTGGAAATATACGAAGTGCCTTTGTAATGTCGGGATGAAAGGTTCGCTCTTTCCAAGTTTTGAGTCCAGAAAAATGTTTCAATCCTGGCAATACTCCAGAGATTTCTTCAATGCGTGCTTCCTCTGGAAAACGGTTGAGCAGCCGAGAAATTTGTACTTCATTTTCCTCTGGTGAAAAAGTACAGGTTGAATAGACCAAGGTTCCACCAGGTTTGAGTGCATACCATGCAGAAAAAAGAAGTTTGCGTTGTTTCATCGCCATTTCTTTGACTTTTTTCTCACCCCAATAACTAAATGTTTTGGCATCATCTTCAAGAAATCGTGCTTCGGCACTACAAGGCGCATCTACCAAAATTTTATCAAACATGTTGATGTAGTCCCCGCACAAATCACAACCATCTTCTTGGCGAAGTTCAAAATGCCAATCTGCTTTTGCTTCATTTACCACGCCGAGAAGTTCCATGTTGTGTTTCAATTTGAAAAAACGGATCTTGCTATTATCGTTGGCAATAAGTGTCCCCTCTTGTTTCATTATTGCAGCCATCTGAGAAGTTTTGCTTCCAGGAGCCGCAGTAAGATCAAGTACCATTTCACCGGGACGTGGATCCAGCATCAGTGGTGGCACCATACTTGCCAAACTTTGCATGTATATTTTTCCCTCTTGGTACATTGGCAAATCTACCATCTCACGTTTACTTTTGTTTTCCAAAATATAGGAACCCAAACACCATGGCACTTCTTGAAATTTGAATCCCAGATCTTGGAGTTCTTTGACCACATCTTCTTTTTTGACCTTTATCGTATTCACACGAAAAGTGCTGGGCTTACTTTGAAAAGTAGCCCGAATTTGATCGATATTTGCAGGGCCAACAATAAGACTCAGCTTTTCCCAAAAAGATGCTGGAATCTCGGTATTTTCGATAATTTTTCTGTTTCTTCGTTTGTGTATTTTTACCATATTTTAGCGAAATAGTAATGATTTTATATTGACAAAAGTCCTTTTTTGTGATATACTTGTCAGTTCGGAATCGTCAGCTCTTTTTTCACCTTCCTCCGAACGGAGTATCCAAATGGAAGAGCTTCTCCTTGTTGCAGCTGTCCTGTACTTCTGCAAGCGCATGGGGATCTTCGAGATGATCTGGTTCCTCCTGAAGGTATGGATTTCTCTCCTCATCATTCAGGTTCTGGGCTGGATCACCCTGGGGCTCCTAGCCTGTTGGGTGATCGACGCATTCATGCGTCATCCCCACTAGCTCCCCCTCGCCGCAGGGTTACAGCGGCAAGCGCGACGGGTTGAGCCTCGCTCCCCGCCGCGCACAACCCAATATATTTCAAAATCCCGACTGAGTCGGGATTTTTTTTATTATGGTTTAATGCGGTTGAGCAAACGTGGAAATGGAATACATTCACGAATATGTTCTGCTTGCGTAAGCCAACGCACCACACGTTCTACCCCTACCCCAAATCCTGAATGTGGGACAGAGCCATATTTTCGCAAATCCAAATACCAGTCATAATCTTCTTCGTTCAATCCTTCGGCTTTGATGCGTTCAAGAAGCAAATCAATATTATCTTCACGCTGCGCACCTCCAATAATTTCTCCAGATCCTTCAATACCAATCAAATCCACGTTCAGCGCCAGCGCATCATTGTCCGCAGCACGCTTCACATAAAATGGTTTAATTGCCTTTGGCCAACGATGAATAAATACAGGCACGGGTGAATCTTTGGTGAGCAGTCCCTCGTCGTCATTTCCAAGATCTTCTCCGTATTTGATATCACTTCCAAGTGCATTCAATTTTGGAATTGCTTCGTCATATGTGAGACGGCTAAAGGGCAAGTCCAATAATTTTTGAAGTGGCGCAGTATCACGTTCAAGCAATGCAAATTCTACACTACATTTGTCTAGAGCTGCACGAACTACAAACTTGATAAGAGCTTCTTGAATATCCATGTTTTCGTCGTGCTCCACAAAAGCCGCTTCTGCATCCATCATCCAAAATTCTGTCAGATGGCGTTTGGTTTTACTTTTTTCTGCACGAAATACTGGCCCAAAGTCATAGACACGACCAGCCGAAGCAATCGCTGCTTCACTATAAAGCTGCCCAGACTGTGAAAGGTAGGCAGAACCCAAGTCAAAATATGGCATTCCAAAAAGTGTCGTAGTACCTTCACAGGCATTTGGTGTAAAAATTGGTGAGTCTGTTCGAATAAATCCTTCTTGATGCAAGTAATCGTTGATCGCTGTTTCAATCACATCACGAATACGCAAGATCGCCCATTGGCGTTTACTGCGAAGCCACAAGTGTCGGTGCTCCATCAAAAAGTCTGGTCCATGTTCTTTGTTGGCAATTGGATATTCTGCAGAAATATTGTAGATCTTGATTCCACTGGCTTGAATTTCAAAAACGCCTTCTTTTTTTGGATGCGCTTTTACCAGCCCTGTGACAGAGAGTGATGATTCCTGTGTCAATCTTTCTGCATCAGCCCAAACAGCCTCGGCAACTTCGGTTTTATTTACAATAGCCTGGATAAATCCACTTCCATCACGAAGTTCAAGAAACATAATAGGACCACTCGAACGAGAGTTTGTCAGCCATCCAGAAAGGGTCACTTCTTGACCCACAAAATCTTTCAATTTTTGGATTGTTATTTTCATAGAAAAAAAGCTAATGAAAGAGAGATTCTACACTATCATATGTTTTTGGCTTTGACAAGTAAGTCCGCAGACTAGGCTTTTTTACCCGAAAAGAGCAAAGAAAAAAGAAAAAATACAATAGAAATCAGCACAATCATAGCCCCACTTGGTGTATCCAAATAATAAGATCCAAAAAGCCCCAAAATTGTAGACAATACAGAAAAGACAATAGCAATCAAAATAGTCTTTACAAAACTTTTTCCAAACTGCCCAGCAGCCATAACCGGCACCACCATAAGCGCACCAATGAGCAAGACCCCAACAATACGAAGTGAAAGCGCCACGGTCAGGGCTGAAAGAAAAATCATAATCAAATTATACAAACGCACTTTGAGCCCCTCTGCTGCAGCAAGTTCTTCGTCGAGTGTAATCAAAAAAAACTTTTGATACAAAATCGCAATCGCTGCCAAAATCACAATTCCCAAAATTCCAATCAGCCAAATATCTTGACTTGTCACCGTGGTAATACTTCCAAACAAAAAACTATTAAAATCTTTTGAAAAACCTTTGATAAAACTCGCAAGTACGAGCGCGAGTGCCAAACTTCCCGAAAGAAACAGTGACAAGACTGACTCTGCAAATAATTTTTTATTCTGTCTCAAAGTATCAATACCAAAAGAAAAAACAATACTCACCAGCAATGCACCAACAAGCGGTGGAAGACCTGTCAAAATACCAAGCACCACTCCAAGAAGCGATACATGGCCAAGGGTATCTGCCATATACGAATAACGACGAAACACCAAAAAAGATCCAATAGCCGGAGCAATCAAAGCGACAATAAGACCCGCTTCAAATGCGCGAATCATGAAATCATACTGAAATATTTCAAACATAGAAAAAAATTATTTGCTTTTTTCTTTGGCACCCACAATCATGGCCATAAGATAGGTCGTAATTGGCACTGCCATAATCAGACTCACACTTCCACTCAAGGTTCTGACAATTTCTTCAACAATCATTTCACTACTCAGCGTCACCCAAATTGGCTGCGAATAAATCGACAAAAGCAAAAGCACGGGTAAAGCAGTACCCGCATAGGCCAAGACAAGCGTATTCACCAGAGCAATAATATGTTCTTTTCCAACAGACATTCCCCTTCTGTACAATTCTGCTACCGGTAAATTTTTGTTTGCATCGTGAATTTCTTCGACCGCTGCCGCTTGACTCGTGGTCACATCATCAAGTACACCAAGAGTTCCAATAATAATTCCCGCCATCAAGACTCCACGCAAATCAATCGCTCCAAGAGGACTTGAAAGCAAAAACTGTGCATTTTCACTGCCCATACCAAAGGCCCGGGTAAATTTTATACTCACATAGGCTAATACCACCGAAAGCAAAAGTGTGATCACTGTACCAATACTCGCCACAATAGTACGACGATTGAAACCATGCGCCAAAAAAATCGAGATAACCACAATCAAAAATGCTCCAATAGTACTAATATAAAATGGGTTTCCACCATGAGCAATACGAGGCACAATAAAAAGCATCAGTACGGCCACACTCCAAGCCAAAGCCAAAAGAGACAAGAGTCCCCGCCTGCGCCCAACAACGAGCAAAATAATCAAGAAAAAAATTCCCAAAATAGTAAGCACTTGCGGAAAACGATACATATCCATAACCGCAAAACTTCGATTTCCCTCTGGCCCAGTATTTTCAAGAACAATGACCCTATCACCCAAACTCAAAACATTTGATTTTTGATCACCCGTATTCACCACACGAATTTCTTTTTCTTCACCTTTACGAACACCCGAATCCAAATGCACACGAACATCTTGATAAGGATCGTTATTGTCTTCAACTCCACTGCGCACAATGGTCATCACGGTTCCATGAAAAAAGGCATCGGGAGTCTCTGGAGTATTTGCCAAAGTCGAGGTCTCGGCCCCTGCCACTGAGATAGTTCCAAAAATAAAAAGTATGGAAAAAACAAAAGTCAAAAAGAATTTTTTTATCATACTATTTGTGGATAGCTTCGTGTAAATAAAGATTGTGAGAAAAAGCATGGGCATCAAATTTTGACGAAGGCGTATTGCAAATAAGACGTCTGTGAATACCAATAATGGTTTTGGCCCGTTCTTTCATAATATCAATATCATGAGAAACAATCACAATGGTAATCCCCTGCTCGTTCAATACTTCAAGAAGTTCAAAAAATTTTTCTTTCACAGCAACGTCAACGCCCACGGTTGGTTCATCCAAAATCAAAACCTTTGGTTCGCGGGCAAGAGCACGGGCAATAAACACACGCTGACGCTGACCACCCGAAAGTTGACTCACTTGTTTTTTTCGCAAATCCAAAATACCCAGCATTTCCATAGCTCGAGTAGCAGCATCTTTGTCTTTTCCCGAAAGCGATCCAAAAAATCCACGCGACGCAACCCGGGCACTACGCACAACCTCTTCTACTGTTGCCGGAATCATTACATCACTACTCACAATACGCTGTGGCACATAGCCAATATCGAGGTGTTCTTTGGCTTTTTCTACACTATGGCCAAATACTTTGATTGCACCAGAGCGAGGAGTGAGGAGTCCAAGCAAAAGTTTGAGAAGAGTAGATTTTCCTCCACCATTTGGACCCACAATAGCCACATAATCACCATCCAAAATACTAAAATTTATATTTGACAAAATATCTTCTTCACCATAAGAAAAAGACACGTCTTCAAAAGAAATCATCTCTTCGTGTATGTGTGAATCTATTGACATAACATAGCTTTTTTGAGAGCAGTCAAATTTTCTCTCATAAGAATATCATAATTTTTTCCAGCCTTTTGCGCATCGCTCGTCAGGCCTTCAATAGGATCCAAAATATCTGTTTGAATAGATGCTTCATTTGCCAAAACTTCGGACAATTTTGGACTCACGAGACTTTCAAAAAATACCACCTGAATATGCTTTTCACGTAAGAGATGCGTCAACTGCGAAAGTCGAGCTGGACTCACATCATCTTCTGGAGAAAATCCAGCAATAGATTCAACTCCAAAACCATAACGACGAGCCAAATAATTAAAGGCATTATGCGAAGAAACAATTTCTTTCACAGAACATTTTGCAAGGCCTGTCTGGTATGCCTGGTCAAGTTCTACCATTTTGGCAATCGCCCTTGTCGCATTGCTCTCGTACTCGGCCTTGTGTACTGGATCAAGAGCAATCAAAAGCTGAAGAATATTTTCAATTTGTCGTTTTGCCAAAATAGGGTCAAGCCATATATGACCATCGTTTGAATCTTTCAAATTTCCATTGATATGATCCATCATTTTCAAAACATGAATTCTTTTGGACAAAAGACCAGGAGCAACACGATCTGCCCATACATCAATATCAGCACCGTTATAGATAAAAGCATTAGCAGACTCGAGCTGAACAATATCACTTGGACTTGGTTCGTATTCGTGAGGCTCTACCCCAGCAGGAGTAATCGTCTGTACATTTACCTTATCACCAGCCACTTCTTGAACAAAATATGCAAGTGGATAAATACTTGCACTTATATTTATTTTGCCATTTTCTTGAAGTGTTTTGTCAGCTTGATTTTGGAGAGATTGTTTTTTGAGGACAATCAAAACCAAGACTACAAGAGCCAAAACGATAATAAAAAATCCCATTATTTTTTTGAACATAAAGAATACACATTAATTACATTTTTCACAGGTCCCAAAAAATTCAAGACTATGTGAAATATGAGTAAATTTATTTTTTTTCTTGAGTTTTTTTTCAATCAGCAAAAACAGATCTTCAATTTCTTTCATTTCCACTTCTTCTATCATACCACAGTTTCGGCACACGAGGTGATGATGGTGTCCCAGATTGAGTTCGTACTTGGTATGTTTTTCATCCAAAAATACAGCCGTGACAATGTTTTTTTCAATAAGAAATTCCATTTCACGATACACTGTCGTCTTGTTCACAACGAGTCCATTTTTTTTCAAATACAACAAAATTTCCACAACAGACAGTGGCTTATGATGCTGCGAAAAAATATTGAGTACAGCAAGACGCGTCTTGGTGAGGCGCGCGTCTTTTTGTTTGAGGAGTTGAAGTATTTCTTTCATAAAGCAACTGAGTTGCAGTTATACAAAAATAGTATACGCAACTTAGTTGCGTTTGTCAAGAAGCCTGTGGATAAGGAAGGAATACGGCCAAAGCAAAAGCCTTATTCGTAGCGAAGAGATTCGATAGGATTTTTGCGTGCCGCCTGACGAGCCGGATAGAGCCCAAAAATAAGCCCAATAGCACTCGAAACAGAAAGTCCCAAGACCACGGCAGACAGAGGAAATACATAGACCCAATCGAGCTTCAAGACAGAACCCAAAACAAAGGCAACAAGCAAAGATAAAATAGCACCCAAGAGAATTCCAAGAAGTCCACCAACTCCTGTCAAAAATACAGCCTCGAGCAAAAACTGACGCAAAATATCTTTTTCTGTAGCACCAATGGCTTTGCGAAGTCCAATCTCACGAGTACGCTCGGTTACTGATACGAGCATGATATTCATAATTCCAATACCACCTACAACAAGAGAAATAGCAGCCACCGAAGTCAGCAAGGCTGTCAAAATTGAAGTAATAAGACTCACACGTTCCATGGCATCTGCCTGGGTTACCACATGAAAGTCGTCGTTTTTGGGATCTGTTATGCTATGAAGTTCTCGAAGTGTTGCACTAATATCTCGTGATGCACGTTCAACACCGGCTTCGGTTTTGGTCTGCACCATAATACTATTGTAGTGGTCAAGTCCAAAAATATATTCTTGAGCGGTCGTATAGGGAATGATAACAAGATCATCAATATTAAAAGCAGCGGCATTGCCCTTTGGGGCCAAAACACCAACAACACGAAAAGTTTTATTTTTAATTTTTATTTTTTCACCAAGAGCCGAAGATTCGTCAAATAACTTTTCAGCAGCTTTGGAACCCAGTACTGCTACAGCTCCACGACCACGTACATCTTCACTCGTGAGCATATTCCCCTCTTTTGCACTCATATCAAAAATAACAGCAAGACCAGCATCTGTTCCAATAACATTTCCTCGAATCGTTTCTTGATTGGAACTCACGGTTGCTCCACCATTGACGTTGGGAGTAACAATATTTACTCCCTGTACATTGCTAGGATTGGAAAGAGCCTCTACCTCACGATCTTTGAGTGAATCGGTAAAAAGTTCTGCATAATCCGAAGGACCATTTGGCTGTTTTCCTGGTTCAATGATAATCGTACGACTTCCAAGACCTCGAACTTGATTCAAAATAAGTTCTTCTCCACCTTTTCCTACAGACATAACAAGCATGATAGAGGTAATACCAATAACAATTCCCAAAATCGTCAAAAGAGAGCGAGATGTATTGGCACGAATTCCAGAAAACGCTGTTTTGATGGTATAGCTCAGTTTCATAGAAATCTTGTTTATTTTTCGTATCCACCATCGGCAAAACGACGTTCGAGAACTTTTTCATCACTTTCAATACGACCATCCTTGATACGGATAATACGCTCAGCATGTTCTGCGGTAGTCTTTTCGTGAGTGATAAGGACAATAGTATGTCCCATTTTCATATGAAGGTTTTGGAGTGTGGACATGACTTTTTGACCAGATTTGGAATCCAAATTTCCCGTTGGTTCATCGGCAAAAATAACACTTGGATTTACTACCAAAGAACGAGCAATCGCCACACGTTGCTTTTCTCCACCAGAAAGTTGTGGTGGAAAATAATTGAGACGATGTGTCATGGATACTGACTCAATTGCTTTTTCGGCACGACTATTCCACTCTGATTCGGGAACATCCGAATACATGAGTGGCAGTAAGACATTTTCTTTTACACTCATGCGTGGCAAAAGCTGAAAGGATTGAAAAATAAATCCCATTTTTTGATTGCGTTCATGCGCCTGCTGATCACTAGTATATTCGTGTGCTGCACGCTCTTCAAAAAAATAGGTTCCAGTTGTATAGCCATCAAGAAAACCCAAAATGTTGAGCAGTGTGGATTTTCCAGAACCAGATGGCCCCATGATAGATACAAATTCGCCTTTTTGAATTTCAAAATTGACATCTTCAAGGACCGGTGTTTCGCTTTCACCATTGGTATACACTTTTGAAAGATGATCAATTTTAATAATTGCCATATATTAGGCGCTAATTTCCGAGAGAATCAATGTTTCACCAACATTCAAGCCTTTGAGAATTTCCAAATTTCCATCACTTCCGCGAAGTCCTGTTTCTACTTCTCGAATTTCAGGATCTTTTTTTGGATCAAGTAATATTTTTACTGTTTTTTTACCATCCACTACATTCAAAGCACGGGCAGGAATGGCAATAACATTTTGACGAGTATCAATCAAGATATCAAGGTTCGCGGTCATACCACTTTTGATACGATCGTCTTTTTGAACAAACTGCAATGTAATTTTATAGGTTGCAACTCCTTCAACAACTGTTTCTGCTGGGTCAATTTTACTAACCAAGGCCTTGAAGACAACATCGTCACCATAGGCATCGAGTGTTACATCGGCTGTTTTGCCCAAAGTAATTTTGGCAATATCTACTTCTGGTACATTGGCTTCAATCTCATAATCAGCTTCGGAAATAATAGAAATTGCGGATTGCGAAGATCCAATAAATTGTCCTACTTTTGCATTTACAACTGTGACAATACCAGCAATCGGAGCACGCAAAATAGTTTTGTTGAAGTTGGCAGAAGCTCCCTGATAATCCGCACTTGCTTGAGAAACACGAGCACGAGCAGAAGCAACATTGGCCTCGGCTTGTTTCACTCGAGATTCCTGTGCAGCGATTTCTTCGGGACGAGCACCAGCACGTTTGAGATCAAGTTCGTGAGATGCCACTTCGACAGCTTTTTGTGCTGCGTTGATACTGGCTTCTGCGGCTTGGATACTATTGTTGTTTGTTGTTTTTTGACTAGAAATAGCTTGTTGCTGAGCAACCAAAGTAGAAAGAGCACTGTTTACACTAGCTCGTCCAGTATTCACATAACCACGATAGAGATTTTCTGTGGTCAAAGATAAGTTTGCATTATCGTCTACTGCAGCAGAAAGAGTTGTAAAAAATTCACGCAGTGAACTGAGGCGTTGTTTTTCTGTAATCAAAAGTGCATCAAGCGCGGATTGTTCAGAAGGAATATTTTGCAAATCATTTTGAAATTGCCCCATGACTTCTTTGGCGGTAATACGTTCTCGTTCTACGGTATTTCTTTTTTCAAAACTTTTTGTAATGAAGTTGAGACGATCAAAATCTGTATCATGAGTAAAAAGTGGATCTACTTCTTCCAAAAATGCAGCGTTGGCAGTGTTATAAACACTTTGCAAAGTTTCTGATACATCGGTATAGGCATTTTGCAAATCAGTTACTGCTTCGTCCCGTGTTAATTGCAAATTATTTTGTGCGTCCACAAGAGCACTTCGTGCTTTTTGTAAATTTGCTTCGGAAATACTCAGCTCTTCACTACGGTTTCCACTTTTGAGCTGATCGAGTTTTACTCGTTCACTTTCAAGAGCTGCCTCGTACTGCGCTACATCCGCCTGGGCACTTGCAATAGAAGCACCTGCACGACGAAGACTCGCTCCAGTATCAGAACTACTCAAGTTCGCGAGAATGGCATTTTGAGCAACATGATCCCCTACTTTTACATTTACAGTGGTAATTTTTCCCGACTGTTCAAAAGCCAAATCCAGCGCCTGAGCTGGTTTTACTTTTCCGGTAACACTCACCTGTTGAAGAACATTTTGTGTAGCAACAAGAGTCGTGTCATATTGTGGAGTTTTTTTGCGACTTGCCGATACGACAAGCAAGGCAATAAGGGCCAATACAACTCCTCCAATAATTTTCGTTTTCTTTTTCATAGAGAGAACACTTAGACGTGAATATAAAATTTATGAATTTTGTTGGGTATGAGTTTTTACAATTTTTTTCAGCAAATAAATGAATTGATGGAGTTCGTCTTTACTGAGTACTGAAAATATTTTTCCCATATGATCTTCGATCAAACACTGTCCTTTTTTGAGCATTTTTTTGCCCTTGGGAGTAACCTTGAGAAGTACTTTTCGACGATC
>JBPOIO010000005.1:0-3951 GCA_052034405.1 Candidatus Magasanikiibacteriota bacterium
ACTACTTGTCTCTGTTTGTATTGTACTCCAAAGACTCAATTTCTTCAAAAAAGGGAGTTGACGAAGGCCATCCAAACTGGTATTATTGGGTTTCAAAGTAGGTTCGAACTGATCGGTATAAACGCACAGAAAAAACAACACCAATTATGATGTTGTTTTCTTTTCAATACCAAATCCCTTATTACTTTCCTTTCAATGCTGCTTTCACAAATTCTCGAAACAGTGGATGTGGCACTTGTGGACGAGATTTAAATTCTGGATGTGCCTGCGTTCCTACAAAAAATGGATGTCCCTCAAGTTCAATCATTTCAAGGAGTTCTGTTTCTGGATTAATCCCAACCGCATGAAGTCCTGCATTATCCATTTCTTCCAAATATGCATTATTAAACTCATAGCGATGACGATGACGTTCGGCAATCAACTCTTCGCCATAGGCTTTGTACACCTTACTTCCCTTTTTGAGCAAACAATCATAACTACCAAGACGCATAGTCGCACCATATTTTCCTTCTTGAATATTTTTGGCTTGCATTGGATTTGCAAAAATAATTGGATCCGGAGTACTCGAATCAATTTCTGTGGTATGTGCTTTTTTGTGACCAAGTACGTTGCGAGCAAATTCAACACAGGCGAGTTGCATACCATAACAAAGTCCCAAATATGGAATTTTATTTTCACGCGCAAATTGAATGGCCAAAATAACTCCCTCAATACCACGTTCACCAAATCCACCTGGGACCAAAATACCATCAAAAGATTTGAGCTCTTTTAATTTACTTTTATCTTTTTCATAATCTTCGGAATTAATCCAGGTCAACACTGGTTTGGCAAATTGAAACCAAGATGCATGTTTGATTGCCTCAATCACAGAGATATACGAATCTGCAAGTGTATAATCCCCGGTTCCAAAATATTTTCCAACCACAGCAATCTTCACTTCTTTTTTGGGATGGTCTATCTTGTACATAAAATCTTCCCAGGCTTCCATATGCGATGGGCGTTTTTTTATTCCCAAAACTTTTAAAATTTTATTTCCAAAATCATCTGCCTCCAAAATAGTTGGCACCGCATAAATAGACCTCGCATCTGGAGCCGAAAGACAATTTTCTTTTGGAACACCACAAAAAATACCAAGCTTTTCACGACGTGGTTTATCAAGTGGCATGGAACTTCGTGCAATAATAAAATCCGGATTAATACCAGCACTATTGAGTGCACGCGCAGCATGCTGTGTTGGTTTTGTTTTCATTTCCCCAATATGTGCAGGAATTGGAAGATAACTCACCAGTACAAATGCCACTGACTCCGGAGCTTCCAGCTTCATCATGCGAGCAGCCTCGAGAAACAAGATATTTTCATATTCCCCCACTGTTCCACCAATTTCAATTACAGTCACGTCCGCATTGTGTGCTTCGGTCGCTTTTTTGATACGGCGAATAATTTCCTGTGGAATATGTGGTACTACCTGCACACATTTTCCACGATACTTCATTTCTCGTTCATTGTTGATAACTGTCTGATACACACGCCCTGTTGTCATGTAGTTGTTACTACTAAGATCAATATCCAAGAATCGTTCGTAGTTGCCCATGTCTTGATCTGTTTCATCCCCATCATCAGTCACAAACACTTCACCATGTTCAATCGGATTCATAGTCCCCGCATCTACATTCACATAGGGGTCAGCTTTGAGCGAAGTGACTCGAAATCCTTTTGTCTGCAAAATGGCACCAATAGAGGCAGATGTCACACCTTTTCCAACACCACTCATTACTCCTCCAACAACAAAAACATACTTTCTAAGCTTGGATTTTTTGGGCATAGAAACTTTCCACTAAGAATTAAAACGCCATTATTATAACATGCCAAGAAAAAAAGGTGAACTTTGACAAAGTGCGTAATTTTCCGTTATACTCTTGAATACAAACATTAATTTTGAATATATGTCAGAAGAAGTAAAAATGCCAGCAGATTTGGCAGAAGATAATTCTCAAGGAATCCGCAAAGAAGGCAAAATCCGCCGCATTGTGGTAGACCGTGCAGCCTGCATCGGGGCACAATCCTGTGTGGTAGTAGCTCCAGGAGTATTCCAAATGGATGAACAAAACCTGGCCTATGTAGTAGACCCAGATAGTCATGATGAAGATACTGTTCTTCTCTCGGCCCAGGCTTGCCCAGTACTCGCTATCCACCTCTACGACGAGGATGGCAACAAAATCTTCCCCAAAGACGACATATAAACAACCCTGTATCTTGACAAAATCTAGCAATTGTGCTAGGTTTTTTTTACCCAACTTCACCACAGAGAGGAAAACCATGTGTAGCGCTCTACAAATTTGATATAACGCGCCGCACAACCGGTTGGAATTCTCCACCAGTACTCAAAGGAAGGTGTGCGGCGAAAAGCCCAACACCAACCCGAGAGGAATCACAGATGCGTACGGAGATCTACTACATGCTCGAGGACAACATCGACGAGCTCCTCGAGCTCTACGCCGCCTGGACCAAGCGGTCCCGGCATCCCCGCAACCAGCGCAGCCTGCGCCGCTCCTGGCGGCAGGAACTGCGCTACCGGCTGGGGGCGTGAAGATTGGGTGGGGGCCGCAGCGATGCCGCCCCACCCTCGATAAAATTTTGAAAACAATATTTCAATGTTTTACGATAAAAAAACCACTGCATAAAATCAGTGGTTTTTTTATTCGCCAAGTTTTACATTCCCCGTGCTTTCATTGCCTCGGCTACTCGCTCTACCGCCTGCACAAAAGCCGCAGTACGCATATCTATTTTATATTTTTCTTTTGTTTCCCATACTTGATTGAATGCCCGTACCATTATTTTTTCCAGTTTCACGAGAACTTCTTCTTCGGTCCAATAATAATTACTTGCATTTTGTACTTGTTCAAAATAACTTACAGTCACTCCCCCTGCATTTGCCAAAATATCTGGTACAAATAACACAGCATTTTTATGCAAAATTTCGTCTGCATCTGGTGTTACAGGACCATTGGCAAGCTCAACAATCATTTTTGCTTTCACTCGAGGCGCATTTTCGGCGGTAATCACATTTTCAAGAGCCGCAGGTACGAGCACATGCACGGGTAATTCAAGAAGTGCTTCGTTACTAATTGCTTCGGTGCCAGCAAAACCAACAACCGAACCTGTTTTTTCTTTGTGTGCTTCAAGAGCGGCAACATCCAAACCAAAAATATTTTGGACTCCACCTTTTGAATCACTCGCCGCAACAATTTTGTATCCCATATCGTACAAAATTTTTGCCATATGACTCCCTGCATTTCCAAAACCCTGTATTGCTACCGTAACATCCGAAGCATTCCATCCCATTTTTTTCACAGCCTCGCCTGTCACATACACAGCACCTTGGGCAGTAGAAAATCCACGCCCCTCAGAACCACCTACTGATAGTGGTTTTCCTGTAGTAACACCAGGAGCATGTTCACCCACAAGTTTTTCGTATTCATCGAGCATCCATGCCATAATCTGTGGCGTTGTATACACGTCTGGAGCTGGGACATCTTGAGTTGGGCCAATGTATTTGTAAATTGCTTGGATATAGCCACGAGAAAGTCGCTCGAGTTCGCCAAGAGATAAAGTTTTTGGATCTACAATAATTCCGCCCTTTCCCCCACCAAGAGGAATACCCACAACTGCACATTTCATGGTCATCCACAAAGAAAGCGCTTTGACTTCGTCAAGATTCACCCCAGGATGATAGCGAATACCCCCTTTAAAAGGCCCGAGAGCATCGTTAAATTGACTTCTAAAAGCAGTAAAAAGCTTTGTATCACCATTATCCATCTTCACAGGAATAGACACGGTCATAATGCGTTTTGGCTCACGCAGAATTTCGTGGATATTTTTATCGAGGTCAATTATTTTTGCAGCATTGCCAAGCTGGGTTTGTGCATTCTCAAATGGATTTTGCATAGAATA
>JBPOIO010000035.1:0-5457 GCA_052034405.1 Candidatus Magasanikiibacteriota bacterium
TAGAGTTCTCCATCAATAGTAAAAGAAATAACGTCTTTGATATCAACTCCCGTATCTTGAATCCAGGCTGTTCCTTTGTCATAGCCAGTTTGTGTTTGGCTGTGTTTGTAAATTTGGTTATTGGCAATATCAAGGGTATAGAGTTTACGGTTGTATACATTGAGATTGTTAATATTAACATTGCTAGCAGGAAAGGCAATATCTTGGGAAGAAAGTGAATCTGTCGTTTTGTCGTAGGAAGCAATATGTGTACCGTCTGTTGTAAAGACAATTTTGTCGTATTCTTTTGGAGAAGAAGCATTGCCGAGGTTTGGAATGCTATCATGATTTTTTTGTAGGACGAGTCCAGTATCAAGGTTGATAAAATAATAAGAACGGTCTGTGGAACTAAATGCGAGCAGTTGGTTTTCAAGACGAACCAGTTTATCTGTTTTTGCGTTTGCAAATTGACTTGAAATATCTGCTTTTTGTAGAGTGCTCACATCATTTTGTTTGCGAATTTGTTTGAAGTCGTCTTCGATTTTGTTTGTGAGTTCTTGAATTTGTGTTTCATTTTTGTTTTTATGGGTTTTGAGACTTTCTAGTGTTGCTTTTGCTTGGTTGAGTGCATTGAGGGCATTAAACATATCTCCATAGAGAAGAGATCTTTCTGCTGTATCTTTTTCGCTTTGAATGAATTCAATTTTACTTGTATAGTCTTTTTGTAAAGCTTCTTGTTTTTCGCTATGACGAATCCAAAAAACACTTCCTGCAAAAATAAGGACAGCCAGAATACTGAGGATAAGCAAAATTTTGCTCAGGAGTGGAAGACGTTTGAGAGTATTGCTTTTTTCGCGAATACCAATTTCAAAGTTGTGAAGAGATTGTTTTCTTTGTCCTCGTCGGTTGGTTGTTAGTATAAAAAGAAATTGTAAAAATTTGAAAATACCACGAAAAATTGCGCGAAGAAGTTGAACAATGGCGACGGTTGCAATGCCGAAGCCATTTGCCATAAGGACAAGAGGACGGGGAATATTTTTTGGTGGAATGTATTTATTGTTATCATTATTGAGAACTGGTTTGCTTTGTGGATTAAAAATACCATTTTCAACGGTTGTTGGGTTGAGTTTTTTGGATATAGTAGCAACCGTTGATGCAAGTAGGCTTTTTGCGATCGGAAGACTTGATTGGATTGGACGGGCACTGCGAGGGAGTTTGCTGAGTTTTGGGATGTTTTCTTCGGTTGGGCGGTGAATCAAAATTCCAGAAAGGGATTGTTCACTTTTGACTTGTTCGAGTGTTCTTTGGATGTGCTGCGCTCCTGCTTTGGTATCTTTTTGGCTGAGTATTTTTTCTACCCGATCAATGGCAAAGTATTGGTTTACAGCTTCGGTCGTAATAACAAAAAAGTCGTTGACACGAATTTCACCTTCTACAAGTGAAGAAAAGATTTGATCTTCTGGGACTTTTCGTTCTTCGTTTACTGCAATATGTTGGAGTTCGCCTGCCTTGTGGTAGAGAAGATGGGCGAGTATTGGTCCACGGGATACAAAATATATTTTGTTATTTTCAATAACCCCAAACAAAAGGTTAAATTTGCTTGTTTTGTTATTTAAAATGTGATGGGATCTTCGGTTAATGTACTCAATACTTTTTTCAAAGGTTGTGATATTTTGTCCGATTGATTCATTGTCGTAATAACTTGATTCAACATCATCAATCATTTTTTGAATTTGAGAAATGCTTTCGTTACTGCCATTTACAATTTCACAAAGTGCAAAAAAATAGCCTTTGTTTTCTTCTTCAAAAGATGGTTCGGATATGTGAAGCAGAACGTGAGATTTTTCGGTATCACTGCCCTGAACAAAAAATTCATGTATTTCTACGATATCTTTCATAAGTTTCTTTGACTTTTTGGAGCTCTCATATTATACTATACTTTATAGAAAATGAGAATATATGCTTGAATACCTTTTTGGTTCGAAGACTCGTGTACGCCTTTTGCGTCTTTTTTTTGGAGAGCCCGAAAAAATGTATTTTGTACGTGAGTTAACACGTATTTTGGATGTTCAAATCAATGCTATACGTCGTGAACTTGAGCTTTTGCAAGAGGCAGGAATTGTAGAAGAGGTAAAGGCTGTGGATATTGTAGAAAATGATCCTCAATCTATAAAAAAATATTATCGTTTGAGTCAGGGATCTCTTATTTTCCCAGAACTTCAGGCCCTTTTATATAAAGAAAAGCTTCTCAATGAACATAACTTTATTGAAGAGTTAAAAGCCAAGGCACCAGGCATGAAAATGCTTATTTTGAGTGGGCATTTTACGGGTGATGAAAAAGCCCCAACAGATATGCTTATTGTTGGAGATGTTCGTGAGTCTATTATTACCAAATTGATCGAACAGTACGAACACGACCATCGTGTGGTGTTTCGCTACACCTTTATGAAGGAACAAGAATTTTTGGATCGTCGTCATATTATGGATAAATTTTTGTTTACCTTATTTGAATCCAAAATTATTAAAGCGGTAGACGCCCTTCAAAGATAGAAAATTAATGTTTAATGTATTTGACTATGTCACGTGAAGTTGTATTTGATATTGAAACGATTGGAGATATTCAGGATATGAGTTCTATGAAGCTTACAGTGATTTCGATTTATGAATACGAAACGGATTCCTATCGATCATTTGAAGAGCATGAACTTGGTGCTTTGTGGCCGATTTTGGAACGTGCAGAGCGTCTTATTGGATTCAATAGTGAACATTTTGATATTCCAATTCTCAATAGATACTATGCTGGGGATCTTTTGAAGTTTCCAAGTTTGGATTTGCTCAAAGTAGTCAAAGAGGTGACTGGGCGCCGCTACAAGCTCAATGATCTTGCAAAAGCAACACTGCAACTTGAAAAATCTGCAGATGGTTTGCAGGCAATGGAATGGTTCAAAGAAGGAAAACTTGATTTGATTAAGCAATACTGCGAACAGGACGTAAAGGTGACAAAGGAATTGTATGACTTTGGTCGAAATAATAAAATGATTTATTATCCAACTCTGACGGGTGAGATTTTGCCAATTCCTGTGAATTTTGAACCTGTAGCCTCATCTACAAATAGCAATGGTATGGGCGCTGCTTCTGGTTCTGGGATCAATTTGACTCTGCCATTTTAAAAAAATTGAAAATAAAAAAATCACCCATTAGGGTGATTTTTGTTTATTCTCCAAAGATAGTTTTGTGCAGAGCTTCTTTTTTTTGTGGATCAATCATGGCTTCGTACATTTCAAATTTGAGCCAGAGGGGGCAGGTAAATTTTTCGTCGCGTGCAAGCTCCAAAAATTCATCAAAATTGACCCAAGTAACTTGTATTTTTTCTCCAGCGTCAAGATTTGGTTCGGCGATTTTTTTACTGTTGCGTACAATATAGGTCGTTACGGTGAAATTTATTTTTGTACCGCCATCGCTTTGACTTTTATAGAGGATAAATTCATCACTTGTCAGGCCAGTTTCTTCGAGTAGTTCTCGTTTTGCTGCACTGAGTGTTTCTTCTCCTGCTTCGATTTGACCTCCGGGAAGCGAAGGGTAGAGGGGTTTTCCGGGTTGCTCTTGCATGAGTACCATTATTTTTTTATGGTCTACGACCAACATGTCTGTAGAAGGTTTTCGAACAATGCGTTCAAATGTACGATAGCTGCCATCAAAAAGTTCTTGTTCCCAGTGGTAGGTATCAAAGAGAAGGCCTTTGAATACGCGTTTTGCCTGTGGAGGAAGACAGTCGGGTATTGGAGAAAGAGTTTCTCCCTCGAAAAAAGACTTTTTTTTTGAGCCGGTTTCTTTGTCTAATATTTTGTTCACTTCGGCATCTGCTTCGGAATTTTTGGCACGCAATATATGTTTGAGTTTGTAGTCTTTGAAACTTTGGAGTAAATTCCAAGCTTCGAGCCAGAGTTTTTGGAGTCCTGGCTCTTTGACTTTCCAGTTGCCACTGAGTTGTTCGATGACGAGTTTGCTATCAGCAAGACATTCAACTTCTGTAGCACCAAGTTCACGGGCTTTTTTGAGGGCAGAAATAATAGCAGAATATTCGGCGACGTTGTTTGTTGCAACACCGAGGTATTCGCCGTAAGCAGCGAGAATTTCTCCGCTTTCATTTTTGATGACAATACCACTGGCTGCTGGGCCTGGATTGCTGCGTGATCCTCCGTCTGTGTAGGTAATAAGTTTCATATATGTATCTAAGGATAAAGTTTATCGCGGAGTTTGATCATTGGTTTTTCAAAAAAATAATATAAAAGACTAGCAAGGATAATACTCAATATCCAGTATAGACTATAGCGCACAGCAATATTTGTGTCGAGTGGTAGATGTGGAAGAATGAGCCATTCTACTATGGTGAGGTGGACCAGATACAGTGAATAAGATATGGCACTGATATATGTAAAGAATTGATATAAAATTCCAGTGCTGGTTTTGAGGCTGGAAAGCTGTGGAAGTAAAAGGAGTGTTCCAATAGAGGTAGTCAAAAGTAAAAAGTAACTTCGAAAGATTATATTTTGAAACAGAAATCCATCAATTTGAGGAATTGCTAGGAGAATGAATCCTATTATAAAGAATGGAGTTTTATACTGATTCCAAAATGTGGAATGATATCGGTATACATAGGCTCCGAGTACTCCAATCATAATACTATCAAGTCGAGTGAGAACTTGTTTTGTGATTACATCTCCCCAGGTGATAATATCAACAATATTGTAGACATGGACTCGGTATATTCGGTAGAGATTGACAGATATAATTATCCAAAAGATCCAGGCAAGGATTATTTTTTTACGATCAAATTTGAATATCAAAAAAGAAAGATACCATAGTATTGGAATAAGAAAATAAAACCATTCTTCAACAGCAAGACTCCATAACTCTGGTAAAAATGATGGGTGAATTGAGTGTAAATTTTGAAGAAAGAAAAAATATTTTGTGAGCGTATGGAGCGGAGGAAGAGGAATATGCTGATAGTAGAAGTAGACAATGACACTGCTTAGAACTAAAAAGTAAACGGGAAGAGTCCGCCACCAGCGACGAATCCAAAAATGAAAAACATCGTGAATGGTAAATGATGTATTGGCTATTGTCTTGAGCAAAATACCTCCAATAAGAAAACCACTGAGTACGAAAAATAATGTTACACCATCAAGTGCAAAGAGCGTATATATTTTTTTGTTGATTTGAGTCCCAAGAATAAACATGCCATGACCATATACTACCGTTAAAATAGCAATAGATCGTAGTATATCAAGACCATATATTCTTTGTGTAGCAGACATAGTTTTTAGTATTTTTTTAAGTCTACAATAGTAAGTTGAAGTTCACGATTTCCGTTCCACTCATTGACATCTACCTCAAAGACCATATCAATCGTATCTCCAGCATGAAGAAGTTTGCACCAGTTTGGGTTTCCATTGTTTTCTCCACAGAGGCGCCATC
>JBPOIO010000024.1:0-3894 GCA_052034405.1 Candidatus Magasanikiibacteriota bacterium
GTGGATAATGTGTCAGGCGCGGGAGAGTCCCCACGTCGGGTGCACGCTATGTTAGAAGGCGTGACAATTAGCCCACGACGCCTATCTTCTTCAACTGCTGCTTCGCAGTAATCGAAATCACCCCAATCGTAACCGCTGACGGTTTCAACATGGACGGTAACAACTTCGCCAAAATGATTTTCACAAGCACCTTCACATTTTTTTATTTTCATAAGAAGCCTTCTAACGGTTTGTGTTACCCGCAGGGCGGATTACGCGGAACCCGTATCTAATGCGGACTGGATCATTTGCCGCACATCATCTTTTTGGCGCACGTTTAGCCCTGTCGGGTGCACGCATTGTTGGGCAGATTGCAACGCCCGCAGAACTGCAACCCTTACCGCCATTTCTCCCCAGACTGGAACATGAGGCGCAAACTTTCCAGCAACATCGCCAGCGGGAATATGAACACCGATTTTATCCATGACTATTTTCTCCAAGTATCTGCCCAACGGTTTGCGTTAGCCGATGATGGGCGGGTGACGTAATGCTTTGAGGGCAGATAACTGCTCAGGTGTGAAAGATGTCAATAAGTCGAGCAGAATCCCATCAGTCGGCTGCACGCTTTGTTGGGCAGACTTTCGGGCAAGCCACGACACTCTGCCTAATGTCGTATAAATTGCATAACCTTCATCTTTTGGGACTTTGAATAAATCAAGGACTTCATTTATTTTATCGAGTTCTTCTTCTGGGGACATTTCACTCCTTCGGGGTCCGCCCAACGGTCTGCGCTACCTGCGCGCCAGACCTTTGACAACTTTTGATTTGGATTTGACAACTTTTGCGCCACGCTTCGGCGCGTCAGGTGCACACTTTGTTGGGCGGTGCATTATTTTAGCAAGTGCCTTTTCTATTTCTTCGCGGACAATTGTTCTTATTGCTTGAGACTCAAAGAAACCAATTGAACCGCCTGTGTCATCTGACATATTTCCTCACTTTCTTGTTGAGCGAGAGCCGCCCAACGGCTTGCATTACCTGCGCGGGGTGGCGGCAGGATTAACTTCGGGCGTTGATTCGCCTGACAGCGGGAGAAATGCTTGGGATGCCGCAGAATCCCCCGCGTCAGGTGCATGCGGTGTTGGGTTGCGCGTGAAGAACCGCGCCCCTTGCGCCCGTGCTGATTTTATACGGGTCTCTGCTATGGAAAACCATTGCTGGTCTTGCTCAATGCCGATGAAGTCAAAACCACATTCCATCGTAGAAACTCCGCTTGTGCCGCTACCCATGAATGGGTCAAGCACTATTGAACCTTCTTTTAATTCGCAAGCCTGAATAATTCGGCTTATCAAATCAACTGGCTTTTCGGCAGGGTGTCCAGTTGGTTTATTTGCTGACCATAACTGCTCCCAAATATCGGGGATTGAACGGTCATTGATTGCAAAATTTTCTTTGCAAAGTAAAGCGACATTTTCGTATCGCGGGCGCAAAGCCTGATGACCTCCGGGTCCAATCCATTTTTTATCCCAAACCAAAACGGACTGAATACCAATGCGTGCGTCAAACGCGGCTTTCTGAATGACTGGCAATGTTCGCCAGTTGCAGAATGTCCAAAATGAACCAGTCGGTTTTAGGATGCGCCATACTTGCTGATACCACGCCGAATACCAATAAGCGGCGTTCATCATGTCTGCCCATGTTCCAGTTTTTCCCGTTTGATGAAGTGTAGAACCTGCCGCTAAAATATAGGGCGGGTCGGTTACAACCAAATCAACGCTTGCCGCTGGGATTGTTGGCAGAACGTCCATGCAGTCTTTTTCGTGAAGTGTAAAGGTACTCATTTTTCAGCAACCCAACGGATTGCGTTACCTGCGCTGGGGCAGGGACGGCGAAGCCGTCCAGCCAGAAAAAGGCTAAGGTGTAGAAAACTGCTTGAGATTGCCGCAGAATCCCCAGCGTCAGGTGCACGCTTTGTTAGTTTTCACTCAACGCAATCTCGTTCATTTCTTCGATTTCGTTGACCAATTGCGAGATACGTTCTTTCGCCTGTACAAACTTTTGCGTGAGTTGTTCGGGCGTAAAAGGTATCCATTCGCCATTCGGTAAATTTCTGTGATACAAAACGCCATTGATTACCTGTTCATCGTAATACATGATTCAATCTCCTTTTGCAAGATGAAAACTAACGTTTTGCGTTAGTGGTGTGCGGATTCTTCGCAACCGCAGTTATAGCATTTACCATCGCGTGCCTTCTTGAAATTAGCGCACTGTTCAAGCACATCCACTGCACGCTTTGTTAGGCAGCTTTCTAGCCACTCCGCAAAACCTACCATGTGGATTACTTCAACAATAGACATTTCTTCTACGCCTATTTTTTCGTAATACTCTTTTACCATTTGCAAGTGATTATCGTTTGCCATGTTACTCCTTTTGAAAGTGCCGCCTAACGGCTGTGCTACCTGCGCGGGCGGTAGGGCTTGTCCAAAAATAGCCTCTGCCCGCCCAGCGTCAGGTGCGCACATTGTTAGGCATTCTCCACGTAAACGATGAAACCATCACAAAAAACTTTTGCGTCATTGAACTTGTACTCGTTGCCTTCCATATCTTCGCAACCGTGCGCTTTCACGAGCGCAACATATTGAGCAACTTCTGACGCGGGCAATTCTAATTTGAACAAAGTATTGCCACCCACGCAATCGTAAACTTCTACTGACATAATATCTCCTTTCAAGATATGCCTAACGGCTTGCGCTACTTGCGGGTGGCGAGAACCAAACCGACAAGCGCAACCAAATTTGATTTTAGATAATGTTTGCGGGCGCAACCGTACCACCCGTCAAGTGCGCGCTGTGTTCGGCGGCTTGCTCGGTCAGGAACTCAACCACTGACTCAAGTAAATCACGCTTGGAAGTCGCGCCAAATTTGCCACCATCAGCCGTTTGCAAAAACCAATGTGGGGCAGGAAAGAAACTATTTGCGGGCTGTTGCGTGAGCGTAGCCTTACCGCCTGTTAACTTCTCGATTTGCTGTAACTTTGTCATTTCATTCTCCTTTGCGGGCAAGATGCCGCCGAACGGCTTGCGTGAGCGGCGCGCTTTTCAGCGTCCGCTCCACGCTTTGTTAGTTTGCGCCCTTGCGAGGACGCCCGCCAAGTTTGCCATTGGCGGCTGACGACTTTGCTTTGCGCTCTGATTTGGCAGAGCCACCACGACGACCAAGCGCAACCGCCGCATTATGTGATTTGATGTAATCGTGAATTTTTTCAGACAATATTTCGTTTTCCTCTGTTGGAAACCATTCATTCAGTTTTGCAATAATTTCTGATTTATTCAAACCATCAAAATCTTCATGCAATGTTTCAACGGTAGCCTGATCGCCGAGATAATCGAGAATTTCATTTTGGATGTCCATTGTATGCTCCTAAAGCTTCTCGATAACAATGCTGGCGTCGTTCATGTTTTCATCGCTGGCGGTAATGATGCCTGTGACAATATCAATTTCGCCAACTTCCCACATGCTGCTTCCAGCCTTAGCCTGAGCAAAAATTGTGCGCTTTGTTTCGTGGTGGACTGGTCCAATCATGCCGTTGATTTTCTTGCCGAAAGCGTTGTTGACGTAAATTCTGCCTGCTGTGTTTTGGTTGAGTTTTTCGTTCATCGTTTCATCTCCTGTTTGATTGTGCCTATATAATAACCTAACCGCTTGGGTTTGTCAAGGGTAAACAGGAAACTCATTTACTCAGATTTTCACGAAACTATAAACGCGGAGCAAGCAAACTAACGGTTTGCGTTACCCGCGCGCGGACTTCGCAGAACCTTTGTTAGTTTTAGAACGACTTTTCGGCGCAGACTTCCGCGCGTCGTGTGTACGCTTTGTTAGGCGTGCTTGCACACCGCGGAGTTGATCTTGCGCCATATC
>JBPOIO010000013.1:0-10044 GCA_052034405.1 Candidatus Magasanikiibacteriota bacterium
CTCGACTGGCTCGATCATTCGTTCGAAAGCCGGCCATGCTCGCTCGCAGCAGTGCCGCTCGCATGGCTTCGATTCCCGTTACGCCTGGGATCCTTCATAAGACGTCCATCTTTGTGCGCTTCCGTAGGCAGCCTGACGGCTGCGTGGTGCCCCCGCCGGGAATCGAACCCAGAATTGCAGTTTAGGAAACCACCGTTATATCCGTTTAACTACGGGGACCGGGCCGAATGATAAATGACAAATGACAAATGGCAAACCGAAGCTACGCATTCGAGGGGGGGTCAGGCGAAAGCCAGGTCGGCCCACACGGGCCGGTGGTCGCTGACGCGCACGCGCTTCTCCACGCCGCTGCGCTCCATCCTGACGCCCGAAGCGTAGATGTGGTCGAGCCTCATGGGAATGACCGCGGGACGGTAGGTGAGGGGCAGACGCCGGATACCAGAGAAACCGCTTTGTACCATGTAGCGCTCCACGCGCCGCCGTTGGCTCACGGGCAGGACGGGAAACAGGCGAAACGCGAAATGAAACGGCGACGTATTGAAATCGCCCGCGATGATGACCGGATCGGGGGACAGTGTCTTCATCCTCTCCACCAGGGAACGGAGTTGCTCGATACGCTGTTGTGCGTTGATGCGCACGTCCAGATGGACATTGCAGACGTGGACCGGACCATCGGGAGTGGAGACCTTCACGACGAGAGCTATCCGCCGGCGCGGTCGTACGGGAGAGTCAAAGAACGGTAACTCGACGATCTCTGCCGATTCGATCGTGTATCGGCTGAGAATCGCTATGCCGTGGCTGCCGTCTTTCCTTTTACCCCTGGCGGGTGCATAGACACAGTGGTATCCAAGCTGTTCGGCGATCTTCTCCGCCCGGGCCGTTCCTTCTTCTGGGTAGTACTCGATTTCCTGTAGGAGGACCACGTCGCTTCCTGAGAGGTTGGGATTTTTGGTGAATGCCCTACTGATGGCCTCGATATTCTTCCCGAAATGGACGTTCCAGGTGGTGATCCGCATGGGGCCAGTATAGCGGCGTGACGATAGTCCCGAAAGAATTGGTCAGGCGTTGGTGTGTAGCGCGCCCAAATAGGCCTCGACGGCGCTGATGGCTGCCGCATTCTGGTATAGGTGGATGCGCAAAGGATCCTGCTCCATGACGTCGGCTACTAGCGATCCGTCGATCCCCACGCCCAAGGCGGCGATGAGCGGCTTGTTCGGTAGTTCGGACCACGCTTCTTTCTTCGCCGATGTTCTCCGCGCAATAGTCTCCAGAACGCCCAATTCACGGAGGTTGATACGGAGATGATGACTGATCTTCATGACGTAAGGCATAACCCGGGAAAGGAATCGTTCATACGCAGGCGGTTCTAAATGGCGCATATCGCGTTCCTGATCGTTGGTTAGAACGAGGATGTTCTCCACGGGCAGTCCATCCTGCTCCAATCTCTTCAGTACATCGGCAAACGGGAAGGGGCGGAGGCCACCATCAACCAGTATCCTTCCGTCGATTGCAGGCTCATTGCGGATCCCCGATACCATGGGAAGTTTGATGGAGGCGAGGATCGCCTGCAACGTGAGTGGAAGCCCCGTCCCTTGAGGTGATCGCAAATCCTGGGAAAGGAGTTCCTTGGCATTGATAGGAACCAATCCTCCCGTATCCGCATCGGTAGCCAGGATGTACCATGCCGAGGGGTTGTCCGCCGCCTTCCGGAGGTCCAAGGCTTTCGGGCCGCGCTTGATGACCCGCATGATATGCAGCAGGTCGACGACGGTATAGTGCGGAGGGGATTCGGGCCCAGGAAGGATGCTCAAGGGGTGTTGTCGCCACCTCCTCAGTATTCGTCCTGGGTCGAAGTATCGCCTACCAGTCATGTCTTCGGAGTAGATGCGTATGCCTTGTTCCGCATTATCTCTGCCAGCCAGGAAATAGGCAGTACTGCAGGTTCCCGCCGAGACCGTAACGTAGGTGAACCCGGCCTGGCCGAACCCCATATGGATGAATTCTAGCAATTGTCCTCCAGAAGCCACTCCCGTCGTTCCTCCTCCATCGACGAAAATCAGGATCTTGCGTGCTGCCGTTTGATCGCCACGGCGAACGCATTCGATCATCCGTCGGAACACTTCCGTCCGCCGCTTTCGTGCGTCTATCAGGACGGGGTCTTTTTCCGCATACTTGATACGCAGGGCTTCTTGCAGCTTCATGAGACGGCGTTCCCGGACCACTTCCCGCTCCAGCTGCTTGCCCCGTTCCGGACTGCGGTAGCCGTAGCCGAGGGTGATGGCCCGGATCAGGGTCAAGTCTTGGCTGGCCTCGTGGGCGTACCTCTCACTCACAGTCTTCCTTGCCCAGGCCTCCCAAAGTTCCTCGCGCTCTTGACGGAGCTCCTCCAAGCGTTGCTGTGCCCGCTCCACGCTCATCAGCGTATTGGGTGCGGGGTCTCGTTCCGTCCCATTGCTTGCCCCCGGATGCTCGACCATAGAAGGATGGAAGTTCGCTCTATTATAGCGTATATGCCAGATTCTGGTATTAGGACGGTTCTTAGGGTATAATGACACGAAACTAAAAACCCATATGCACCCCATCCTCACGAAGAAGTCCACGGTTGGCCTGATCGCTATCGTGGCTACCCTATTGGGAAGCTTCGTAGCCTACGCTGGACTCAGTGGCGACATATTTGCCACGGCCCTGATCCGAGGCGCCATGGTCAAGCAGCCCGCGCCAAGGATCAACCCCCCATCGGGCACAAAGGAGGAAGTGGCCGGGTGCCAATTCTCACGACTAACCGTCGGTGTCCAGAACTTTGACGGGAGTCTGATTCAGGAGCAGGTCGGGGGATACGGTCGGACGTTCGTCGTCGGCCCTATCGAAAACGGATCCGGTTGTAACCTCTATGGCGTTACCGTGGAAGCCACAATCGGGTCGGTCGGTAGGGGGTCGCACTCCGAAGGTGACATCTACATCGGGGCATCTCGGGGTGCTTTCAACCTCCCCGTGTCATTCCCGGCCTACACCCCCGCGGGAAGCGGAACACTGACTGTCTCGATCTCGGGTTGCTTGTTTAATACACTGGGCGGTTCGGTGGCGTGTCCTGCTGGAAGCGAGTTCACCCATAGTATTGACACCGGTAAGACGGTTTCATGGCGCCCGCTCCCCCCGACCTGTACCCGGGCGGGATGCTCGTCTGCTCAGTGGGTCTGCTATGACTTGGAAACGAATGGAAGTACCACCTGTTCGAATTACAACATCCCCGGAAGCGGCCGTACCTGTGTTTCATGTAACCCGCCCCCGACGGTCTGCAACCTTCCTGCACAGGCCTGCCAACCAGGCATCGCACCCAATTCGGGCAATGGCTTGGAGTGCTTCTCTGACACGGGGGTGGCTGGACTCTGTCGTTGCCCTACCGGACAACAGTGGGACGACACTCCGGGACAGATGCGATGCCGTGTACCCACGTGTGGCCAAGTGTGCCAAACACTTCCGAATGCAGGAGGCACATGGTCAACCGATTCGGCAACTGTTCCTCCTAATGCGGAGCCTGCCGCTCCCGACAAGTGTTCGGGGTGGTATTTCGGAGCCTGCATGAACAAGTACCGCTGGCAGTGTAAACCGGGCCACGGCTTTAATGCATCAGCTGGTCGCTGTGAGTGTGACAATCCCAACCTAAGGAATCAGGATGGCTCGTGTCGCCCCACACCCGCGGTGTGCGGCAATGGTATCCTGGAGGACGGCGAGCAATGTGACGATCGCAACCTGGTCAATACCGATGCCTGCACCAACGCCTGCAAGCACGCCGTCTGTGGTGATACGATCGTAAGGACGGGGGTCGAACAATGCGACGACGGCAATGCGGTAAATAATGACGGGTGTACGAACGATTGCCGCACGGTATGCGTTCCCGGGACGATGCAGTGCGGGACGTGGGGCGGATGGTCCGCATGCTCCTCAGGCGCTCGGACCAGGACCAGGACGTGCTCCGAATCCGCATGTGGTACGAGCCGGGTGGAGACCGAGTCCCAGCCGTGCTGTGATGGGACCAATAGGCCGGACGGATGCAGCTGTAGTAATGACAGTAGGAATTGTGCCAGTGGGTTCTGCCGTCCCAATGACGTCGGTCTCCAGGTCTGCGCACCGAATCAGGCCACGTGTACGGCTTCATCCGGACGTCCGGATGGCTGTGCCTGTAGCGGAAGCAATAACGCCGGCAACGCGCAGTGTGCTTCGGGCAACTGCTATTCGTACGTATGCCAATCCGCTACGGGCAGTACGCCCACGCCGATGCCATCGCCTTCTTCCGAAATTTGCGGACCCGCTCCGTACCCTAACCCGTGCTTCACGGACCTGGGCTACGTCCTAGCCTGTTCGAACGGGAGTTGGATCTGCCAATACGGAGGGTAGGGTTTTCCTGGGATCAACCTCGAAAAGCCCTCGCCTAGGCGAGGGCTTTTTTGTTTCCGTCTATACCTCAAGCTCGTAACTTCGACCACCCTCTTGCTTCTGCTCGAACCACCTCCAAACCGAGTCCAGCGCCCCTTCCTTCTTTAGGCTGGGAAGGAATTCCTCCGGATGCTCCCGTAAGGCGTTTTCGAATTCTTCCCGCTCCCACCACCGAATGGAATGCACTTCGCGCGGATCAGGATGGAAGTCTGTGATATCCAAATCAGTGACGGCGAAAAACCGTTGGGTGAAGTGCCGGCGATTCCCATCGCGGAAAACCTTATCCCCCTTAGTCATGGCCAGTCCTGTAACGCCGATTTCCTCTTCTGTTTCCTTCACGATGTTCCCTTCGTAAGTTTCTCCTTTCTCGATCGTTCCCGCTACGGCCGGTCCCCACATGCCTGGATCATGCCGCTTACTGAAGGCTCGCTGGGCCAAGAGAATGTTGCCATGATGGTTGAATAACCATAAGCACGATACGCGGTAGATGTCGTTATCGCGGTCGATGGCATCGCGTTCCTTGACCCCGATCTGGTTGTCATTCTCATCGACGATGATGATGTTCATGGGTCCAATGTACTACTCAGGTACAGTCCAGGGAAGCCCGTATTTACTGCAACAGCTTGCGTGCTATACTGCCGCTGACGCTTTTTCGCATGCCGCAAATACAATCTCGTTTGAAGAACCCGGTGGTCGCCATCATCATCCTCGCATGCCTCATGGCGCCTTCCATAGTTACTGATGTGCGCGGACAGATACGATCGACCGGGAGCGGAGCGGTTGGAGTTCCATCCTCTCCCAGCGCTTCGGGTGCACTGCTGGGGGAAGACTCGGGTTCCATGCTCCTCGAGAGGCTGTTGTATGGTGAGGAGGCTGTGACTGAGCCCTCACCTCCGCCATATTCCGAGAGCTTGGCCGAAATCCTCTACGGTCTAGAGCGTAAGTCGGACATAGCCCCCGACCCCAGCGGCTCGCCTTACCCTGGAGGAGACGGGGAGTTCCTCCTTTCCTTGCTGGACGGCCCAGTCGAAGGCGGTGTGGTTGTAGAAGATCTGTCTGCCCGCGAGTACGCGCTCTATCCAGATACTGAGCTATCCACTGGGTCGGGTTCCGTCCATCCTCCCAGTGACTACGAAATCGATCGTATCATGCCTTCTGCCACGCCTCTGCCTCCAGGCTACGAGGAACCGGACGAAAGTTTCGCTGATAATTCGATCCCCGAACCCGATGTCCCTGATGATCCGGTCCCGGAGCCGACTCCAGCCATTGCTGTCACTCCCCCATCGCCGACGCCAGATCCCGATCCCACGCTCTCTGGACGGTTGTTGGCATTCGATCAGGCGATCCTCTCTGGCCCCCTTCCGCCCGAGTGCCCATCGCAACTGCGAGTCGACGGCTTCGGGGACTCAGGCAGCGGCACCCTCCTGTTTCCACTTGATCCCGATGGTAGCACCAAGGAGTTGATCCTAGGCATGCTTCCCTCTGGCATCGACGTTCATTTCGAAGAGAACGGCGACCGACTGATCCGCGTTGGCGATTCCGAGCCTTCCGTCCGCATCGAGGCGTTCCGCGCGTTCGACGATGCGCAACGGGGCAGCCTCAGTGTGCCTATCCTGTTCACGCGTTCGTGGGGGACTCCGTTCGCTACCGTGTGCTCGGTGTCACTGGAAAATTTCTTTAGTCCGACCGAAGTGCCACCACCCACGCCCGAACTTTTGTTCTAACCATTTTCCCTCAATGCTTGCGATGGACAAACGCCGACCTGCACTGGCCCTCCTTGTTGTCTTGCTGGTTTCCATTGCTGCCAACCTGTGGCAGTGGTCCTCACGCGCTACGTTGACCGGCCTCTTGGAAGCGTGGAGAGCGGAGCATCCCTACCTCTCACTGGGGCGGGCCCTGGTCAAACAGGAAGACATGGTGATCAACATCCGTCCCCTGCGCGACCAAATCCGGTCCGAGGTTGCCAAATGGCCTGCGGGGAGCATTACTGCCTACGTTGAATTCCTCAATACCGGGTCGAACATCATCATCAATCCGGACCTGTACATCTATCCCGCCAGCCTCATCAAGACCCCCATCGTCATGGCCGCCGCCAAGAAAATCGAACGCGGGGAATGGAAAAGGACCAATGAGCTCGTCCTGATGCAGGACGATCGCGACCCCGGCTGGGGGACGCTGTACAACGAGCGCATCGGAACCACCTTTACCATCGAACGGCTGATCACGGAAGTCCTGGTCAACTCGGACAATACCGCCTATAACATCCTATACCGCAACCTGTCGGGTTCCGAACTGGACGCTATGGTGGATGAGTTGGGGTTGGAACAGCTGTTTGACACGGATGGCAAGCTGTCCGCCCGCGAGTATGGTCGTATCCTGCGTTCCCTCTTTACTGCCAGCTACTTGAACAGGGAGTATTCGCAGTGGCTCCTGGCCCTATTAGACACCACCCCGTACGCACAATACCTGGAAAGCGGGTTACCGGTGGGAACCGTTTTTTCTCACAAATTCGGTGAGAATGACGACACGCAGGTCATCGGCGATGCCGGGATCGTGTACCTGACGAATCGTCCCTACCTTGTTATCGTTATGATCGATCGTAAGCGGGCGGGCATGTCTTTGGAGCAGGCCAAGACGTTCCTACGTTCGCTTTCTGGCATGACTTATGCGTATTTCTCGACCACCAAATAAGGGCGTCATGCGCATCGTGGTCGGGGGCCTGCTCCTGGCGACTTTTGCTTTTTCCATCGTTCCCTTTAACGCT
This sequence comes from Candidatus Magasanikiibacteriota bacterium, assembly GCA_052034405.1. Taxonomy (GTDB): domain Bacteria; phylum Patescibacteriota; class Patescibacteriia; order Magasanikbacterales; family UBA922; genus CAYTKU01. Next base: position 7,199 of record JBPOIO010000013.1, read on the forward strand.
TTTGATGGTTTTTTGCGCGAAGGGAATATTGTCGATCTTCTCTATCATACCTCGCGCCGGGACGGGCTGGGGGATCGAATGTTCGGCCTGGTCACTTCCCAGGCCGATGCGGCCGCATTAGGCGACGGCGTAGCGCTCTACGGTGAGCGGAAAATGCTCAACAATGGCCGCTATCATCCCGCCGCCATTTCGGTGTGGGGGAGCGGGGCGCCGACCAATGGCGACGCCCTTTTGTTTTATGGGAATTCCGGGAACAGCACGCCGCACTACCGTGACTATTCCTTTACCAACAACACCTTTGGATCCGAGACGGACACCCTGGCTGAAAACATCCCCGTCACCGCGCATGTCCGCACGAACCCGACCAAGGAAGAAGCCATCGCGGGCTATGTCAACAGCTCGGGAACGTTGCAAATCCTGTGCTACGACGGAACGACCTGGACGGAAGAATGGAGCGACGCGGTGGGGGGAACCGGCACGACGCGCCGTTTCGACATCGCCTTTGAGCGCAATACGGGCGACGTGATGGTGCTGTATGGCAACAACAATACGGCCACCACCAACGAGCTCTCGTACCGTACAAAGGCGGGAAGCAATGGCTGCGGATCGGCGAACTGGTCGGCTGAGACAAGTTTGGATCCGGTACGTACCTCGGGGGCTGTCGCATGGGTCAAGATGGCTTGGGACCGGCGTTCCGGTCAGGACTTGATCGCCGCCGCCTGGGCGGATGCCAATGCGGACGTTTCCGCCATGGTATGGAGCGGTTCGGCCTGGGGCAACGAGCCAGCCTCGGCGATAACTACCACCCTAGAACAAGTGGCTGCCGCTGCCGACATCGATTCTTTTGATCTCGATTACGAATCCAACTCGGGTGATCTCATGGTCGTCCATGGATCCGGCGGAACCAACGGGACTAACGGCGCCTTTTACAGTACCTGTACAGGCGGCACGTCCTCGTGCACCTGGACCATCGCTACCGCCATGCCGACATTTTTGGATGATGCGACATCGTTAGACCTGGCGGCCAACCCGGACTCGGCCACGGACCAAATGGTGTTCGGGAGCATCGGCAATGCCGGTTCCGACCTGCAGGTGGGATACTGGAGCGGGTCCGCTTGGACCAATACGGCCAATCATGATACCGCTACGGCCACGCCCGTGGCGGGGTCGCACATCGTTACTGCTGGTTGGATGACCGCTGGTGCCACCACGCGCAGCGTTATCGTGTACCACGACAGTGGAACGAATAACGTTGGTTATACCGCAGGGAGCACCTCCACCTTCACCATCCAGACGGATGCCACTCCGGCGCCATTGTTCCACACCACGCAGTACCACTACCAGTTCGAGATGGATCCGCACAACCGCGACCGGGGGCTTTTGCTTGTGACGGATTTGAATAACGATCTGTACGTCAAACGCGTGGTGATGAGTTCCACTCCTACCTATACCTGGACCAATGCCGATTCCTCCTTGAGCTTGGTGGACTATGATGCTCCCAATCCCCGTACGCGCGCGTACTCCGGTGCCGGCAACTCCTTTGGAAGTGAAGGGACGACCGTGGCGGGAACGCAGGGACGGCGTTTTTCGTTGGTGACGAGTCCGACCAAGCAGGAGGCCATGGCTGGCTATGTCGACCTGTTGGGCAATATCCAGATCATGTGTTTCGACGGAACGACGTGGAGTAATGAGTGGTCGGTGAGTGCCGGAGCGGGGACGGCCGTCATGGAGCGCCGTTTCGACATCGCCTACGAAACCGATAGCGGGGATGCGATCGTGCTGTATTCGGGTAACGTGGCCACGACCAACGAGCTGCGCTACCGTACCAAGCCGGGCAATACCGGATGCGGATCGGGGAACTGGTCGGGAGCGACCAACCTGGACCCCGTGCGTACGTCGGGCATCGTGCGCTGGGTCAGACTGGCTACCGACCGTCGTTCCGGTCAAAACCTGGTTGCTGCTGCATGGGCGGATGCCAATGCCGACGTCTCCGCCATGGTGTGGAGCGGGTCGGCTTGGGGAAATGAACCCTCTACGGCCATTACGACCGCATTGGAGCAGGTTGCCGCTGCGGCTGATATCGAATCTTTCGACCTCGACTACGAATCCAATTCGGGGGATCTCATGGTCGTCCACGGCTCCGGCGGAACCAACGGGACCAATGGCGCGTTTTACAGCACCTGTACGGGCGGCACGTCATCCTGCACGTGGACGATCGCTACCGCCATGCCGACCTTTTTGGATGACGCGACGACTCTTGATCTGGCCGCAAACCCTGACACGGCGAGCGACGAGATGGTTTTCGCTAGCATCGGCAATGCCGGATCAGACTTGCAACTGGGATACTGGAGCGGTTCCGCCTGGACCAATACGGCCAACGTGGATACAGCGGCCAATGCTCCGATCGCCCACAACAAAACCGTAGCCGCCGGATGGACCAAAGCAGGATCGACGACGCGCAGCGTGATCACGTATTATGACAGTGGCGCAACCAACATCGGCTGGTATGTCGGCAATGGTTCGACCTTTACCGTGCAGACCGACTCCGTCCCGTCGCCGGTTTTCGGGGCGCAGCGTTATTACGATCTGGCTCAGGATCCCAATAACGCCGATCGTTTGATGTTCGTTGTCTCGGATGCTAACTATGATCTCTTTGCCAAACGGGTTGTCATGACTTCGACACCCACGTTTACTTGGTCGGCATCGGATGGCGCCGCTGCCCTGGAGACCAATCTTTCCTCGCGTGCCATAACGGACCACCAGTCACGGGCGTTTTCCTTTTGGACTCGCGTTTTGCCCACTTTCCAACAGGCTGCCTATCGCTTCTTCGCTAACACCGACTCCGC
>JBPOIO010000016.1:0-56714 GCA_052034405.1 Candidatus Magasanikiibacteriota bacterium
GGTTTGGATTTTAATTCCAGTACTCCCGAGCCAAGAAATGTGCATATTTCAGACAAAAAATATAAATATGTGTAGCCTAAACGAGTAGACGACGTCCCGACTTATTCGGGATGTTGTTTACTCGTACTTAGATTCTATTGCCCATAGTATACCTCAATGAAAGAAGCCTGACAAGTTTTTTGTACTATATATAGGAGCAAGAAATGCTCTTTATTTGAAAGTGGATAAATAGCTTTGTAGAGGCAAAAAACCACCCTTGCAAAAAAAAGATCTTTGTGTTATACTCACTACCACTTTTTACTAATCCCAGAAATCTGGGGCTTGGGCATTTTAAACCCAGGTTAAGCTTTTTTTTATGAAAGCAGAAGATAACAATTTTGGTGAGCTTTTGAAACAGTATTTTCAAAAGTTGCCAAAAGTAGGCGAAACAGTCAATGGAAAGGTAATTTCTCTTGATAACGGAGCAGTTCGAATCGATATTAATGGTGTGATCACTGGTGTGATCCGTGGTAAAGAACTCTTTACCGAATCTGCAGAATTTTCAAACATAAAAATTGGTGAAGAAGTACAGGCAACTGTCCTTGAAGCAGAAAACGAAAACGGAGAAATGGAATTGTCTTTCCGTGCTGCTGGTCACCAACGTGTTTGGGACAAAATGGGTGAATACATGAAAACAGGTATCACTCTCAAAGCAAAAGTTTTGGCTGCAAACAAAGGTGGTCTTATGATGCAGGTAGATGCACTTGGTGCTTTTATGCCTGTTTCTCAGCTCAACCCAGATCATTATCCTCGTGTTCCTGGTGGAGACAAATCTCGCATCCTCGAGCATCTTCAACGCCTTATCGGCATTGATATGCAGGTAAAAGTGATCGATGTTGATCAAAAAGAAGAAAAATTGATTGTTTCTGAAAAAGCTGTTTGGGAAGATGACCAAAAAGCAGTTCTTGATTCATACAAAATTGGTGATGCTGTTGAGGGCGAAATTTCTGCTCTTACAAGTTTTGGAGCTTTCCTCAAATTTGGTGAAGGCCTCGAAGGTCTTATCCATATTTCAGAAATTGCATGGCAACGTATTGACCATCCAAAGGATGTGCTCAAAGTAGGTGATCGTGTAAAAGCTCAAATTATTGACTTGAACAAATCAAAAATCTATCTTTCTATCAAACGTCTCGTAGACGATCCATGGAAGAGTGTAAAAGATAAATACACTATTGGACAGATCGTTGAAGGAGTCGTGCACAAAATCGAAGCTTTTGGTCTCATGGTAAAACTTGACGATCAAATCCACGGTTTGGCACATCTTTCTGAAATTTCAGATGCCCCAATCGTTGATGTCAAAGATATCCGAGAGAAATTTACTCTTGGAGAAAAATATCGTTTTGAAATCGTTTCTATTGAACCAGCAGAACACCGTCTTGGCCTCAAACTCGAAGGAGTGAAGGGAAAACCTCGCACTGCGAAAAAAGACGCTGCAAAAGCTGACAAAGAAGAAGAAACAAAAGACGAAGAATAATCATAAAAATAAAATCCTCCAGCATTCGCTTGGGGGATTTTTTTATCTTTGCGAGGGAGCTTCTTTTTGGGCCGTTGACAAAAGTGCTTCTTTTTGAGATAATTCGTGAATAGAAAGAAAGAATTTCTTTACTTAATTGAGCATATTTTTATGAATTCACTTGTCCGTAATTTTGTACTTGTTATTGTTTCGCTGCTTTTGATCGCTGGAATCATGAGTACTGTGGTAAATAAAGATGCCAAACCCCAACAAGTAGGGGTGAGTGTGCTTATTGAAGCCATGGAAAAAGACCAGATCAAGACTATCGATGTCATGGGGGACACGCTTTTGGCTTACCCAAAAGACGAAAAGGCAAAGACTCTTGAAGTAAAAAAAGAGTTTGGGCAATCTTTTTCTGAGCTCATGAAGGATTATTCGGTAAATCCAGAAAAACTCAAAGGAGTGGACGTAAAAATTAAACAAGAAACTGGTTGGCGTGCGGTACTGGGTGCTCTTGCCCCATATATTATTCCACTTGTAATTGTGGGTGCTTTGATTTTCTTTTTGACTCGTCAGGTTCAGGGTGCAAATAACAAAGCCATGGGTTTTGGTCAAAGTAATGCCAAACAAGTAAAACCAGACGATCAGAATAAAAAAACATTTGCAGATGTTGCCGGTGCCAAAGAAGCAAAATCAGAACTTGAAGAAATCGTAGACTTTTTGAAAAATCCAAAAAAATTCGCAGATATGGGAGCAAAGATTCCAAAGGGAGTTTTGCTCATGGGATCTCCTGGTACAGGAAAAACACTGCTTGCCAAAGCAGTTGCGGGTGAAGCCAACGTTCCATTTTTTCATATTAGTGGATCTGAGTTTGTAGAAATGTTTGTGGGTGTTGGTGCTAGTCGTGTGCGTGATCTTTTTCAAAAGGCCAAAAAATCTGCACCTGCTATTATCTTTATTGACGAAATTGATGCGGTAGGACGAAAACGTGGTGCCGGACTTGGTGGAAGTCATGATGAACGTGAACAAACATTGAACCAAATTCTCGTCGAGATGGACGGATTTGATCCACATATTGGTGTGATTGTTATTGCGGCAACCAATCGTCCTGATGTGCTTGATCAGGCATTGCTTCGCCCAGGTCGTTTTGACCGACGTGTCGTGATTGATATGCCAGATATTGCGGATCGTGAAGAAATTCTCAAGGTTCATGCCGTAGGAAAACCATTATCAAGTGATGTAAATCTTCATACTCTTGCCGAACGTACTCCTGGATTCTCCGGAGCTGATCTTGGAAATCTTCTCAACGAAGCAGCAATTTTGGCCGTTCGAAAAGGCAAAAAAGAAGTGAATGAGGTTGATGTTCGTGAAAGTATTGATAAAGTAATTTTGGGACCAGAAAAACGTTCTCGTGTGATGAGTGAACATGACAAAAAAATGACAGCCTACCACGAAGCTGGACATGCTATTGTTGGACATTTTCTCTCACACTGTGATCCTGTTCGCAAGATCTCTATTATTGGTCGTGGTATGGCGGGTGGTTACACACTGTCTATGCCAGTCTCGGATCAACATTATCAGACCATATTGCACTTCAAAGACGATATGGCTATGATGATGGGTGGTTATGTTGCAGAGCGTATGATCTATGGTGATGAAAACCTTTCTACAGGGCCATCAAGTGACCTCAAAAAAGCAACGCAGCTTGCAACAGCTATGGTGACTCGTTATGGTATGAGTGACAAGATGGGGCCTCGTGTCTTTGCACCAAACGAAGAAATGATTTTTCTTGCACAAGAAATTCATGACAAGAAAAACTATAGTGAAAAAACAGCCCAAATGATTGACGAAGAGGTGAGTCGCTTGCTCGAAGAAGCAAAGGCTCTCGCTGTAAAGGTTTTGACAGAAAAACGCCCTATCATGGAAAAATTGGTTAGCTCTCTGATGGAAAAAGAAACTATTGAACAAGAAGAATTTGTGGCGATTGTTGGAGAAAAAGTAAAGAAGGTTGATGTAAGAAATCCAGAAGGTGTCGTAGTCGATGCCTAAAAAAGAAATAAAATAAAAATCCCTCGATATTCTGTCGGGGGATTTTTTGTAGAGTATTTTTAAGCTGCGCGGCGTTCATTTTCTGCTTCAAGTCCCATTGTGTCAAGAACTGTTGCAAGATGAGTATCTGCGGTTCCAAGGTTCTCTGGATCTTGAAGAGCTGGTGGGCTCGATTCGTGAATTTTATATTTTTTCAGTTCTTCGTCTCGAATTTTTGCTATAACCTCTAGAGGAAGAGAAAATTCTGCCATGTATGTTTCATCTGCTACCCATTTTCCATTTTCTATTCGCATTTTTTGTAAAATTGTTGGAATCCATTCTGCATCTTTTGCTTTATATATAGGTTTTTCCTTTGTCCCGAGATTTTCCATGTAAGTTTCTCCCCAGAGATGTGTTTTGTTTTTGATCATGATGGCAAGATCCATGTATTCTCTTTCAAGGCGTAAATCATTTTCTGTGATTGCGATTCCCTTTTTTCTATTTTCTGCTATGTCCTGTGCTCTTTGGGCAAAGCGCTGAGACATTTCTCTATATGATTTTTTTATCTCTTCTCCAATTTTTACAAGTTGTTCTTTTGTTTCTTTTGGTAGTGCTTGAATAGCATAAACATCAACACTTTTGAGGGTCCCTTCAATATCTTCTGCGACAATTTTTGAAGGTTCAGTAGAAAGAGCCTCTGGATCTGAAAAGAATTTTGCATATACAGATTCTTTTTTTGTAGTAGGATCTTCAAGCTTTGTGACCACAAACATATCTCCAGGAGCAAAACCACTTCCTTTTTGAAGAAGATCTTGAATCTTTTTTCCGTCTGTCAAAAGCCAACGATCTCGGGCGATCATTCTTTCGTGGTCATTTTGTGGAATTTCTTGATCTTTAAAATGTCTGAGATCCTCGAGTGTCATATTTTTATGATGCTTGTTCAAATCCAAGTATTTGTTCTCCGGTATTTTTTACACAATTTGCAGTAGTTCGGGCTATAGACTCACTCAACTCTGGGCTTTCTTTACAAAGGGCCATTATATCATCTGTGACATTATTTTGTTTGAGTTCTTTTTGAAGCGTTTGAAGGTGTTGTTCTTTATCTTCGGGTTTCCAATTATAACCAAGCTCACGTAATCCATTAAGTGCAAGATCGATGATAGTATTTGGGTTTAGTCCTATTTTGAGAGCTGCTTCGAAGCCCTTTGTGGGTTCATCAAGATTTCTTTCTATACTTTCTTTTGGTATTTCACTTGTTGGAAATTGTAAAACATTGCTTGATTTGCTGTTATCAAGAAGGTTTGCAGCTTCCATGGCTGCTATTTCTGCAGGACTCATCCGTTCTGTTTTTGGTGGTAAATTTAAATTTTCTGAAGAAGTTGATTCTACTCTTGGTACTGCTCGTGGTGGTCCTTCTACAAAGTTTCTTGGTGGATCTCCTCGAAATTTTGAAAAATCATTCATAAAATTTTTTTAAAAATAAATTTATTTTGTTTCATCAATAATTTTTTGGATGGCTATTTTGAATTCTTCAAGTGTGCGAAGTTGGGCTTCTTTGCCATTGAGGAAAAAAGTTGGGGTAGCATTCAGTCCTGCGTTGGCAGCACTTGTACTATCAAGACCAACTCGATCGATGGTATCGCTGGCAAGACCAACTCGATCGATGGTATCGCTGGCGCTGAGGTCATTTACAAATTGGTCTTTTTTGAGACCAAGATTCATTGCATATTCGGTAAAAATTGCATCGGTAGAAGTAGCATTTTCCCACTGACTCTGGCGATCAAAGAGCATATCATGCATTTCCCAGAATTTTCCTTGTTTGCTGGCAGCTTCGGAGGCAAGTGCTGCAGGGTAGGCATTTGGATGAAGTTCTGTGAGAGGAAAATGGCGGTATACAATACGAAGGTCATTTGGGTATGAACTTGCCAGGTCTCGAAGAATAGGTTCGTATTGACCACAGGCTGGGCACTGGAAGTCACTGTATTCTACAAGGGTTACTTTGGCAGTATTTGGACCACGAATATGGTCAACATTTGTATTTACTTCACTTGTGAGTGTGTTGCTCGTATTTGCGCCAGAGCCACCACCCAAAATAGCCAGACCAATAAAAAGACCAACAATAGCTAAAATTACAAGAGACCAAATGGCAATTTGTTTTTTGTCAACACTGTTCATATGCTGTGGATAAAAGTTATATGTGTATATTACTCTAAAACGGCGAGGCCTTCAATATGTGGAGTTCTTGGAAAAAAGTTATAGAGTTGAAGGTAGGCGAGGGAGTATCCTTGGCCAAGCAGGCGCAAATCTCGGGCATGGGTAGCGATATCGCATGACATATAGATAATGCGTTTGGGGTGTTTTTGGAGGAGCATTTTGACAACATCGGCATGAAGTCCTGCACGAGGTGGATCGAGAATCACCATGGATTCGGAGTTTATAAATTGTGTCAACTTTTCTGCTGGAGCACATTCGGCAATAACATTGTGGCGTTTATTGAAGCTAATGTTTTCAAGCGCATATTCAATCGCCTCGCTATTGTTGTCTACGAGGGTTGTGGCAGAGCGATTTTGTGAAAGTGGCAAACTAATAGCACCAACACCAGAATAGTAGTCTATAACAGGGATTTTGGGATCAAGAAATGCGGCGATATCTTTTAGGGCCATTTCAAAAATAGGCTGGTTGATTTGAAAAAAACTAAAAACTCCGTATTTGAGAGATGTCCCAAAAACGTCTGTAATCAGATAATTTTGACCAGCACTATAGAGAAGTTCTGTTGGTACCGATGCTGGGCTCTTGTGTGTTGAATAGTAGAGTTGAAATCCTACAAGAGGGGATTTGAGCTCTGGATATTCACTGAAGCTGAGTTTGTCTTTGATAAAAAGACCGGCAAGAGTTTCGCCTTTTGGGTTGCTGCGAATAATGACTGCTTTGAGACTGCGAAGTGGAATTTTTACTGTATTAATCCAGTTGAGAAGTGTCGTGGCTGTAGTATTTATTTCTTTTGATGCAAGCTTTGAACCACTTACGGCTATTTTCATTCGCTGTCCGCGTTCAAAAAAAGCAAGTTGTATTTGTCCATCTACTTCTGTAAAACTAAATTCCATTTTGTTACGGTATCCGTATTCGATGCCATCACTTGCAATTTTGAGTGAATCTGGAGAGAGAATAAGATCTCCAATTTTGCTGTACTGTTCGGCAGCGATAGCACGTTTCCAATAATTTTCGCTTTCAAAATTCATCATCTGCCAAGGAGAGGTTGAGAGAAATTCTCGTTCTTCTGGGTTGATGCGTTCTTTTGCTGGATTTATAATATGGGTTGCAATTCCTTCAAGGTGCGTTTTTTTATCACTGAGGATTTCAACTTCAACATCTTCTCCAGCAAGTGCATTCCAAATAAAAGCAGCTTTGCCTTCGGGAGTTCGGCCAAGACCCTGGCCACCATTGACGAGTTTTTCGATGTGGAGTGTAGTTTTCATAGCGGAAACACTATAACATATACAGAAAAATTTTGCGAGAGGGGGGCATTTTGGTGTATACTAGAAACAAATTTATATTTTTAATTTTTTTATATGGAAACAAAAGTCAAAATACAGTCAGTAACCAATACGCAAATTGCTGTCGCTGTTGGAGTTGCGATTCTTGCTGGTGGTTTGGCTTTTGCTGCATCTCCTCGAAATAGACAAAAAGCACCAGCTTGCACAGTGGAGAGTATTGAATGGGTAAATAGTTGTCCGAGAGCAGGTCAGTATCATACCGCGCGTTATGTTTGTAGTGATGGATCAACTGGACAGGCTGCGGGAAATGGATGTCGTACAACAAGTAAATTGCAGCAGGTAGTAAATCGTGCATGTTCAAGAAAACAATGTTCTGCGGATGTTGTAGCCAATCGAGCTGCAGACGCAGTAGTTGCTGAAGTCCCTGCTCCTGTAGCGCCTGTTGCTCCAGTTGTTGATAGTCCAGCTCCAAATCCAGTAGCAGATGCAAACCAATGTGGTTTACAAAATATTCAGTATGCAGATTCTTGTGGAAGAAATAAATATGAAAAAGTAGAATTTACTTGTACTGATGGATATTTTAGTAGTCATAATACGAATTGTTCTTCAATGAGTGATTTGCAAGAATCAGCTATTACAGCTTGTGCCTATCGTGACTGTCGTCCGGCTCAAGCAAAAGCTCAAGCTCCAGAGCAAGATACAAATACAGATACTACAAAAACTGCTCCAGAAGCTATGGGTAATAGAGACAGTATTTCTCAGGCATACAGTCCAATAGTATTTATTTCTGGAAATGAAATTAGTTTTCGTCCAGATGGAGAAAAAATATCTTTTGGTGTTCGTCTCTCCAATCGTGGATCTGGAGTTGCGGGAAGTGATGTCAAATATACTTTGAATTTTCTCGATGGGCAGAGCAATATTGTTCAAATGTTAGTTCTCAATTTGGCTTCAGAACTTGGGATTGGAGATGAAAAACTTTTTGAAACAGCACTTCCAATTCCAGATGGAGCACTTTTTGTGAAGGTTGCTGTAGATCCAAATTTTTCTGACGGAAAAGACAACGAAGTAACTTCAATGATCCCTACCGTCCTTTTTGCTCAATAATTTAATTATGGAAATTTTTCAAACCCTACCTGGACAAATTTTGGCTATTGCTGTTATTGCGGTACTCATTTATTACGCTACAATGAAAAAACAGCATGAAGGTTCTGGAGATTCTTCGGGTCCCTCAATGATCTCAAAGATGAAAGCTGGGCGTTCTGTTACTCCAACACTCAATTCTTATACGGTAGATTTTACGGAGCTCGCAAAAATTGGTCGCATTGATCCTGTGGTCGGTCGACATGATGAAGTATTACGACTTGCTCAGGTACTTTCTCGTCGTGGAAAAAATAATGCCCTTCTTATTGGCCCTCCTGGAGTAGGAAAAACTGCCATTGTAGAGGCTTTGGCACAGCGTATTATTCAAAAAGATGTACCAGAGGTTTTGCTCGATAAACGTGTACTTGCTCTTGATGTGACGGCAATGTTATCTGGTACAAAATACCGTGGAGAATTTGAAGAGCGTGCAAAAAAATTGGTAAAAGAAATGGCAGATTCAAATCGCTCCATCATCCTTTTTATTGATGAAGTGCACTCGGTGATTCAATCACAGGGTACAGAAGGGGCAATCAACTTTTCGGATATTTTGAAGCCGGCTCTTGCTCGTGGAGATCTCCAAATGATTGGTGCTACGACTATTGCCGAGTATGAAAAATATATCAAGACTGATCCTGCGCTCGAGCGTCGTTTTCAACTTGTAATGGTAGACGAACCAGACGAAGCGGCAACACTACAAATTTTACAAGGTGTAAAAGATAAATATCGTGAGTATCACAAAGTTGAATTCACAGATGGTGCCCTCGAAGCTGCGGTAAAATTGTCCAATCAGTTGGTTCGTACTCGTACACAGCCTGACAAGGCTATTGATGCTATTGACGAAGCTGCTTCAATGGTAAAAGTATCTCATGTGCATGAATCTATTCCTACTATCTTGTACCAAGCTGCGGTAGTGGCTCACCCAGATTTGGCAGCAGTGTGGAAACAGATCCAAGAGGTAGATGATAAAATCGCTGTTATTTTACCAGGAGATGCGAGTGCACTTTTGCAAAAACGTGAAGATTTGGAACAAAAACTTATTGATATTGGAGTGCTTGTGGTCGATGCCAGTGATGTCGAAGCAGTGGTCAAACAATGGGTCAAAGATTAATTTGAATTCAAATAGAAAAATAAAAATCCTCGGAGAATATCCGAGGATTTTTTGTAAGATATATTTTATTTTGAAACTCTTGTGCAATTATTTGTATAATCACCGTTTGTAATGTAGCTTGGGCATGTATTGTTGATATCATGCTTTGGGTAGCATATCGCTTCACCCTTGGCACTATAGAGGGTAGGAAACTCATCATGAACATAGAATGTCACGGTTCCACCATAAGTACATCTATCTATGCGACTATCTTTTCCTGAGGTAGAAGCCAGAAGTGAGAGTGGAATTTCAACCCAGTTGTTATTTGGTGTAACTTTATTTTCGTTTGTTGTTATTTTTTCTATTGTATTTGAAATTTGGATGGTCTTGGTAGTTTCACTTATTTTTTTTGGGTTTGAAATATCAACAACAGGAGTATCGTTGATTGGATTTGCTTCTTCTATTGGTCGATCACAAGATCCTTGATGGTTAATTTTTACTCCCAAAAATTCTGCAACACAGCCATTGGTATAAGTATTGTTGTCAGTACCACAGACTGGATTGGCTACCGGGTCACAAAGACGCAGTGGAAATTTATCTCCAGGAATAGCTTCAAACATTTGAGAAATAGAATCTTCTGGGGTTGTGGTTACGATAGGACATGTTCCTTGTAAAAATTCTATACTGTCACACTCTGTGTTCTTGTCGATGACGCAGTAGGCAATGTTTCTGTTTTGTGCTGCGACATAACGAATTTGGATGTCATAGCCTTTTTGTGTACAAAAAAGATAGGCATCTTGCTGCGTTGTAGTATCAATGAGAACTTGCTCTGCTGTGGATGTATTCGTGGTTGTTGGAGCACTTGTTCCAAAGTTACAGCCAGCTCCAAGAAGAAGCATTGATGCGATAATCGAAGTCAAAAAATAATTTTTTTTCATAGGAGAAAACAATTCTTCTCTAGTATATCAAAACTCGCCAGATTTGGCGAGTTTTTTTGAAAATGGTGTGGATAATATTATTCTGTAATCGTAACACCCATTTGACGAGCTGTTCCTGCAATAATTTTCATTGCAGATTCAACGTCGTGTGCATTGAGGTCAGGCATTTTTGTAATTGCAATTTCTTTGAGTTGGGCTTTTGTAATTTTTCCAACTTTATCTTTCATTGGGTTTGCTGCGCCTTTTTCAATTTTTGCAGCTTTTTTGATGAGCTGACTTGCTGGAGCAACCTTCATGATGAAGTCAAATGATCGGTCATCGTAGATATTGATGATCACTGGCACAACATCACCTTTTTTGTCTTGTGTTTTGTCGTTGAATTCTTTACAAAATCCAGCGATATTGACTCCGTGTTGACCAAGAGCTGGTCCGATTGGAGGAGCTGGGTTTGCTGCTCCACCGATGATTTGGAGTTTCACCTGTGTTAAGATTTTTTTTGCCATAGTATGGTGTAATATATAAATTTTTTTCGAGTGAGAAGCGCTCCAAAAGAGCCACTCGACTGATAAAAATGAAGCTATCAGTATTCAGGAATGAAGAGTTCATTCCTGGAACTAGTAACTTGCGAAGAGAAGTATTTGAAAATTATACTTTGCGTACCTGAAGGGCATCGAGTTCCACTGGAGTTTCGCGTCCAAACATGTTGACGAGAACTTTGACTTTTCCACGAGTGTCATCCACATTTGAAACTTTTCCTTCAAAGTTTTTGAATGGTCCATCAACGATTTGAACGGTATCGTCTGTTGCAAGATCAATTTTGTGAGTAGGTTCTGCCACTCCCATACGTTTTTGGAGAGCATCAACTTCTTTTTGGTCAATTGGAGTTGGAGTAGTTCCTGATCCAACGAATCCTGTTACATTTGGAGTATTGCGCACAACATACCATGAATCATCGGTCACAATCATTTCAATAAGTACGTATCCTGGAAAGATTTTTTCTTCAACCGTAGTACGTTTTCCATTTTTGATTTTGATTTTTCTTTCTTTTGGAACAAGGACTCCAAAAATTTTGTCACCCATGTCAAAAGATTCAATACGTTGTTCAAGATTGCGTTTTACGTTTTCTTCGTAACCACTATAAGTATGAAGAACATACCAGCGGCGACCAAGATTCAAGGTTTGTTTTGCCATATGTAAAAAAGGCTAAAGATCGAAATTATTTGATGAGGAATTCAACTCCTTTACTAAAGATAAAGTCGAGAGCTCCAAGAGATACCATAAGGACAAGAGTCATGGCAATAACAAAAACACCATATTGGATTGTTTGTTTTTTTGTTGGCCAGGTGACTTTTTTCATTTCGCCAATAGCGCCTTGAAAGTAGTCTTTGGTTCGGGTAATAACTGACATATATTTTACAAGTATTTAAAAAAGGCCTTGGGCCAGTTCTAAAGAAAAGTATATACTATAAGGGTGCTTTTGTCAAGGTAGCTGTGGATAGATGCTCGGATTGACAAAAATGCTAAAATAGAGTATATTTAACTGTTTTTGTACATTTAAAATATATCTTGTGGTATGCAGTGGACAAAAAGAAGTAAAATAAGCTTAATTTACTCTTTTTTGCCCCCTATATGCCGGACAGATCTGGCCTTTACCCTGTGGGGGGAGAGGGAAATATGTGGAAGTTGTTTGATAGGGTGCCCAATATTGTCTGGAATTTGCTTGCGGTGAGCAATATTGGGGTCTTTTTGTTGAGGGCTGTCTTTCAGAACTTTCACCACAATCTGTGGGGCCTCTGGTTCCACTGCTTCCTGGTCTTTGTCGGTATGGCAGTACTCTGCGTGGCAGATGCACGCAAGCCCAGCACCTTCTCGAACAATCGGGACGGATGACCGTTTTGGCCTACCAAAGGGTGCCCGTCCTCTTTGAGAGTTGGCACCCCCATGACGTTTGGAGGAACTTCGTGAGCTCTCATATCTCTTGGTCCCGCACACGCGACGAACGAGAGACAAAAAAAATCCTTTGCTGTTATGCAGAGGATTTTTTTATATGTGTAATTTTTAGATATCGAGATTCTCTACGTTTTTGGCATGGGTTTGGATAAACTTTTTGCGTGGTGCAACCTCTGAGCCCATGAGAATATCAAAGATTTCATTAGCTTGTTCGGCGTCTTCGATGGTGACAACCTTCATCATACGGTTTTGTGGGTCCATAGTTGTGGTCCAGAGCTGTTCTGGGTTCATTTCTCCCAAACCTTTATAGCGCTGAATATTGAGTTTTGGAGCAGCTTTGCTGTCTGTTTCTACTTCTACCTCTTCGTTTCCTTCGTCGTCTACTTTGATTTCCATTTCAGAAGCAGTGATACCTTGGGCTTTGAGGTAGGCATCGAGGTCTTCACTGGTATACATCCATTTTACGTCTTTGCCTTTTTTGACACTATAGAGCGGAGGTTGGGCAATATAGATATGACTGTGGGCAATAAGTTCTGGGAAGTAGCGGAAAAAGAGTGTGAGCAGCAGTGTTCGGATATGGGACCCGTCCACATCGGCATCGGTCATAATGATGATTTTGTGGTAACGAAGTTTGGTGATATCAAACATTTCACCAATGTTGGTTCCCATGGCAATAATGAGTGATTTAAGTTCGTTGTTGGTGAGGATTTTGTCGATACGTGCACGTTCAACGTTGAGCACTTTTCCACGCAGTGGCAAGATCGCTTGGTGTTCGCGGTCGCGCCCTTGTTTGGCAGATCCTCCAGCAGAGTCTCCCTCTACGATATACAGTTCAGAATCTTCTGCTGCGCGACTTGAACAGTCTGCGAGTTTTCCAGGAAGGGTGAATCCTTCAAGAGCTCCTTTACGCAGTACGGATTCGCGGGCCATGCGTGCGGCATTGCGGGCTTTGGCAGCGAGGATACATTTACCAAGGATTCCTTCGGCGTCTTTTGGGTGTTCTTCAAGAAAAATCATGAAGGCATCACCAAAAACATTTTCAACTGCTGGTTTGACTTCTGGGTTTCCAAGTTTTCCTTTGGTTTGTCCTTCAAATTGAGGTTCAGGAATTTTGACAGAAATAATACAAGTAAGTCCTTCGCGGACGTCTTCACCAGTAAGGTTCACATCTTTTTCTTTCAAGATGCCTTTGTTGCGGGCGTAGGTATTGAGTGTACGAGTGAGCGCTGCGCGAAAACCGGCAACGTGCATACCACCTTCTGGATTGGTGATATTGTTGGCAAAAGGGTAGAGTGATTCGTTGTAGTCGTCGGTATATTGGAGGGCAAGTTCGACAAGTACTTTTTCCACTTGTTTTTCTACATAAAAAATATTGTCGTGTTTGATTTCACGGTTTTTGTTGAGGTGTTTTACATAACTCGCGATTCCACCTTCAAAGTAAAATTCGTAGGCAGATTTTGTGAAGGGAAGTGATGTTTTGTCAACATTTTTTTCTTCAAGAGTACGTTCATCGTGTACATGAATTTTGACACCTTTGTTGAGGTAGGCTTGTTGACGAAGGTGGTCAATAATAGTTTTCCAAGAGTAGTCAATAGTTTCAAAAATAGAATTGTCTGCACGAAAAGAAATAATGGTTCCTCGGTATTTTGTTTTTCCGGTAGTTTTCACTTTTCCCATTGGAATACCTTTTTGGTATTCTTGGACAGAAATTTCGCCGTCGCGATGAACTTCGGCTTTTACATGAGTGGAAAGGGCATTTACTACAGAGGCACCTACTCCGTGGAGCCCTCCAGATACTTTATATCCAGAATCTTCGCCACCAAATTTTCCTCCGGCATGGAGTTTGGTCATGACGATTTCAAGGGCAGAAATTTTGAGTTTTGGGTGAATATCTACTGGGATACCACGACCATTATCGGTAACAGAAATCCAGTGATCGGGGAGAAGTTTGATGGTAATTTCATTACAGTGTCCAGCCATGGCTTCGTCGAAAGAGTTGTCGACGATTTCCCAGATCATGTGGTGAAGCCCTGTGGCACCGGTAGATCCAATATACATACCTGGGCGCTTGCGTACGGCCTCGAGTCCTTCAAGGACATTGATGCTACTAGCGCTATAGTCTGATCCTTTGGTCTTTTTTTCTGACATAAACATGAATCGAAATAAAAAAAATATCTGTTCAAAGATGGGTCTATTGTAGCATAGTGGGGTGCTGTAGGCAAGGGTACAAAGAAATAAAAAAATCCACGCTTTTTGCGAGGATTTTTTGGAGATTATAATTGGGAGAGTTTATTTTGTAAGAGTGATGGTTCGCATTTCTGAACTGTATCCAAGTCCAGTTTTTGCGTCCCAATAGATCACCCAGACTTTGACGCTTTGGCCAACATGTCCTGTAAATGAACCAATGTTCATACTGCATGATCCTGTAGTTGGTTTATTAGCGAGGATACAACGATTGTGAAGTGCAACATTGCTCCAAGATGGAAGGGCGCGAACTTCGACTCCCCATACACCGTTTGCATTTGTTGCTGTTCCACTCAAGTTGAATGTTTGGTTGACTCCAAGCGTTGCTGGAGTTGCTGCGAGCACAGGATTTAGGCCAACATGTGGAGTTACTTTGGCTACAACTTTTACAGGGATAATTTTGGATTTTACAATATGTCCTGCCTCGTCTGTAACAATTGCTTGGTAAAAATAGGTATTTCCAATTTCTGATGTTTTGAATGTTGGATATTCTCCAATTTTACAATCGCTTTTTTGGTTGAGACATTTTGTTGATGCATAGTAAGCATCACTGTCGAGTCTGGTAATTTTGAGGTTTGTGAGATTTACTCCATGTGCTTTTGCTTCAATGAAGACTCCTGCTGTGCCGACAGTATTGGCATAGGCACTACCAGTTTGTGTCAAAGTAACTGTTGGAACTTTTACTTCTGCTGTTACAACAGTGAAACTTTGTGTATAAGAACCATTGAGGTAGTAATAGTTGTTTGTACTATCTACTGCAAAGACAAACAAATTATGCTTTCCAATTTTTGGATTTACTACTGTTGCGGAACAGTTATTTGTAGCAGTACAAGTTTGTACGAGTGTGCTATCTGAGTAAAAATAAATATGTGCGATTTTGGCTGTTTCTGGGTAAACTTTTGCTGTAACAACAAGATTTTCACCTGCTGTAACATTCCAAGAACCGCTCTTACTCGAGAGGTCAATATATGGTCCGCCGCCAGCTTGTACTGAGGCTGAAAACGAGAAAATTGTGCCAACTACTGCCAAAGTTGAGGCAATAGCGAGAAATATTTTTTTCATAGTGAATAAAATAAATAAATGAAGTACTTACTCTCTACTCTTACCCTAGGCTTTTTTGGGGTATTTGTCAATGGTATGTACATCTGTATAACGGTATTTTTTGGTGAATATTACAGTGTTTGGATTTTTGCTCATTTTGCTGTATAATAAAAGACATATTATTTGATTTTTTATGGTAGAAAAAGTTCCAACAAAACTCTCTCAGTATGTGGATCCTACGGGAGAATTTACCAACAAGGACTTGGCTCGTTCCACCTGGTTTGTGACGCATCGTATTCTTTTGCGAAAAATTGTTATTGGAATTTTGCTCACATGGATTGTGGTTGCGGGGCTTTATTCTCTCGTAATTTTGGGAGCCTATTTGTTTTCGGGCTATTGGGCAGATCGAGATATTCGTATTCAAACAGCAAAGGAATTTCAAAATTATACCAATAGTGTGAGTAGTTATGCTGCGCAGCCGCTACAAATTTCTGGGATGAAAGTATTTCAAACAGGTGAAAATTATGATTTTTATTCTCTTGCTGTGAATCCAAATCTTCGTTTTATCGCAAGAATAAAATATAATTATGTTTTTGAAGGTGGAGAAACTCCAAGTAAAGTAGTGACTGTTGATCCTGGTAAAAAAATTCCACTCACTGTATTTGGATTTCCGAGTGCCAGTTATCCTGCGGGGGCAAAATTACAAATTCAAGACACTCGTTGGCGTAAAATTGACCCGCATCTGATTCCAGATGTTAAGGGTTATAGCATGACACGAGACAATTTTCTTGTAGATAATGTAGTTATTGAACACAATTTGGCTGGTTCTGTCGTTCCTCCACGTATTACCTTTGACATTCAAAATAATACTGCGTATAGTTACTACGAAGGTCGTTTTACGGTACTTTTGCTCTCTGGTGGGTCTGTTGAAGCAATTGTGCCTCTTTCTATTAAAGACTTTCGGGCTGGACAAAATTTTCCTCTGGATATTCGACCTGTTTTTGATATCTCAAGTATCGACGACATTGAAGTAATTCCGCTTATGGATGTCTTTGATAATAGCGAATTTTTGCCGGCTCTGAAGTAGTGAATGTCGCACTATGAATTTTTTTCTCTATATTTGGGGCGAGCTGAAACGCTTTGACTGGTTTTTGATTGGAATTTTGCTCGGAATTTTGGGTATTGGACTTTCGGCTATTTATAGTATTGATCTTTCTCGCGGGGATACTTTGACCTTTTTTCCAACACAGGCTTTTGCACTTCTTTTGGGGCTTGGAGCTATTTTTGTTCTTGGAACTTTGCACGTCACTTTTTATCGATCATCTGCGCAGTTGTCGTATTATATTGCACTGCTTCTTTTGGTTTTGGTTCTTGTTTTTGGAATGAATATTCGTGGTACCACTGGATGGTTTCGTTTTTTGGGATTTTCTTTTCAGCCAGCAGAATTTGCTAAAATTGCTTGTATATTGCTTTTGAGTTGGTGGATTACCAAGCAGGGAAGACGATTTGACAGACTGGAGTTTGTAATTTCAAGTGGTATGGCAACCTTGCTTCTCTGTGGACTTATTTTGCTGCAGCCAGATTTGGGTTCTGCTGCGGTTATTGGGGCTATTTGGTTTGGGATGCTTGTTTTGTCAGGGGTAAAAAAACGTTATATTGGAGCCTTGCTTTTGGCTTTATTGCTTGGTGCGGTTCTGGCTTGGTTTTTTGTTTTTCAGCAGTATCAAAAAGATCGTGTATTGAACTTTTTGTATCCAGAAAAAGATCCACTTCGCTCGGGATACAATGTTTCCCAGTCTATTATTGCTATTGGGGCCGGAAAATTTTCTGGACGGGGCTTGGGTTTTGGTTCACAAAGTCAATTGCACTTTTTGCCAGAAGCTCAAACTGATTTTATTATTTCTGTGATTGGGGAAGAACTTGGTTTTGTGGGGATGAGTCTTGTTTTATTGCTGTATATAGCACTTTTATGGCGTTTGTTGTTTTTGTCAAAACGTACAGACAATGATTTTTCAGCATTTTTTCTTTTTGGGACAGCATTGTTGTTTTTTATTCAAATAGTTATCAATATTGGTGGGGCAACCGGAGTTTTGCCTGTGACGGGGGTAACTTTGCCATTTTTGAGCTATGGGGGCTCTTCGCTTATTATGAACTGTGCTCTTTTGGGGATAGTGCAGAGTGTGGTCCGTTCTTCTCGTAGAGTATCTTCGTGATTTTTTTGCTTTATTGCCTTTTTTGAGGGGGGGTGCTATACTTTTTCTATATCTTTTCTCCCTCTTGACGAGAAGAAGATTTTTTGGTATTATCCTGACACTCCAAATATGGAGAAAAAAACCCATACTGACAAACAAAATGCTTTGTTTGATCAGCTCAAACTCATGAAAAATTGTCCCATGTGCAAAAACGAGTATACTCGTGAAGCTGTGGAACTCGTTGAAGAGGGTGTTGGCAGTCACTTGGTTCATGTAACCTGTGGAATCTGCCATAATGCTCTTTTGGCTTTGATTGTGGTCAGTCGTCTTGGTATGAGTTCCATTGGGATGCTTACGGATCTTGATGCACCGGATGCCAAAAGATTGTATCGCAAAACTGCGCTTGGTGAAGAATCCGTTTTGGGTTTTCATGATTATTTAAAAAAACATTCAAAGGAATTTATTCATTTATTAAAGTCTTAGTTCTTATGTCATTTGCTATTGCTGGAAAAGCCCGTGTTGGCGATGCCGAAGCTGTTCGTGCTCTTGGTCTTGTCCCTGGTATTATGTATGGTGCTGGTATTACTCCAGTACAATTTTCTGTTTCATCTGTGGAACTTGAAAAATTGTATCGAAATGTGAGTGAATCAACACTTGTAGACTTTACTGTTGAAAACATGGCTCCAGTAAAAGTTTTGCTTCAAGATTTTCAATTTGATGCAGTAAAAGGAAAAATCACTCATGTGGATTTCCGTCAGATTGATATGACAAAAGAACTTGAAGTTGATGTGGAAATTAACTTTGTTGGTGCGGCTCCTGCGGTAAAAACTTTTGGTGGAACTTTGGTTCAACAACTCGATTCTGCTCAAGTTCGTTGTTTGCCAAAAGATTTGATTAGTTCTGTTGAGGTAGATGTTTCTGTCTTGGCAACACTCGATGATGTTATTTCTATTTCTGATTTGAAATTTCCAGCTGGTGTAGAACCACTTGATGCTCCAGATACTGTTATTGCAAGAATTGATGCTCCTATGACAGAAGAAGAAATGAAAGCTATGGAAGAAGGAACAACAGTAGATCTTTCAAAGATTGAAGTTTCTGAAAAGAAAGGAAAGAAAGAAGAAGCTGAAGGTGAAGAGGCAAAGGATGAAGAGAAAAAATAAGCTGACGATGAAACAAAAAACTCCTCAAAGAAATTTGAGGAGTTTTTTAATTTTTAAATTTTAGAATTGATATTTTTTGTAGTAGATACGTTTTGTTATTTCTATGACGCAGAGGTAGCAGAGTACAATTCCAATGATGGAGAAGAGTATGTAGGGTGGGATTGGTGAAAAATGAAAGAGCTTTCCAAGGTGGGTAAATGGTATGATCCATCCGATTGCGGTAGCTACAAGGGTACTGCCGAGAAGAAATTTGCTAGCACGGCTTTGGATGAATGGAAGGTGCCGTGTGCGTATTATATGGATAACCAGTGTCTGTGTGGCAAGTGATTCGAGAAACCATCCTGTTTGAAATTGTGAAGGAGTCAGGTGAAAGACAGAAAAGAGAAGTATGAATGTAAAAATATCAAAAAGAGAACTGATTGGTCCAAAAACATACATAAATTTTTTTACTGCGGTAAAATTCCATTTGTGGGGGTTACGGATCCAGTCTGCATCAACTTTATCTGATGGAATAGTTACTTGAGAAAAATCGTAAATAAAATTGTTTAAGAGTATTTGGATTGGAATCATTGGAAGAAAGGGAAGATAAAATATAGCAAACAGAACACTAAACATGTTTCCAAAGTTGGAACTGAGTCCCATCATAAGGTATTTCATGGTATTCCCAAAAGATCTGCGGCCTTCGGTAATTCCAGCAATAATTGGGCGAAGGTGTTTTTCGGTAAGAATTATGTCGGCCGCTTCTTTGGCAACGTCGACTGCATGTTCAACCGAAATACCCACATCTGCACTTTTGAGAGAGGGGGCATCATTGATCCCGTCACCCATATAACCAACCACATGACCTTGTTTTCGAAGTGCCAGAATAACTCGGTTTTTTTGTTCTGGAGAAAATCGTGCAAATATTGTTGTATTTTCTGCTCGAACAGCGAGTGCATCATCAGTAAGTTTTTCTATTTCATGACCAAGAACAATTCCTTTTATGGGAAGTCCAATATCATTACAAATTTTCTCTGTAACGAGTTCGTTGTCTCCGGTAATAACTTTGACTTCTACGCCATGAGATTCAAGAGATTTTAAAATTGTCCCAGCGTCTTTTTTGGCAGGATCAAGAAAGGCAACAAAGCCAAGCAGTGTGAGATTGTTTTCCGTTGCAGAATCTTTTTTGGATGTGATTTCTTTTTGTGCTACAGCGAGTACACGAAATCCTTCGCTACTGAGTTTTTGGTAGTAGCTATGAGTTTGGGTTTGGAGTGCTTTGCTGAGAGTGATTGTTTTATTATTTTTTTTGTAGTGAGTACATTTTTCGAGGATTGATTCTGGTGCACCTTTACTAATAAAAATTTCCTGTGTTTTATTTTTTACAACCACACTCATCATCTTTCGTACAAAATCAAATGGGATTTCTCGAACTTTTTTGTATTCTTTTATATTTGCTTTTTTGTAGGAAAGAACGGCTTTGTCGAGTGGGTTTTTGACTCCTGTTTGGTGAAAACTACTGAGGTAGGTAGAGAGAAATACTTGTTCGTCTGGAGTACCATAAATATCTGTGTAGCTCACAAGTTCGATTTTGTCTTCGGTGAGGGTTCCTGTTTTGTCAGTACATAAAATATCCATGCTTCCAAAGTTTGGAATCGAAGAGAGTTTTTTTACAATGACACCAGATTTGGCCATTTTTTGGGAACCTCTTGCCATGGTGATGGACATAATAACAGGGAGAAGTTCGGGAGTAACTCCAACAGCAATGGCAATAGCAAATATAAATGATTCGAGAATGTTTCTGCCAATAAGGGCATTGCCAAAGAAAATAATAAGAATAAGGACAAGGATAATTTTTGTGATAAGAAATCCAAATTTGGTAATACCCATTTCAAATTCACTTTTTTCTTCTTTTTGAAGAATGCTTTTGCTAATTTTTCCAAATTCTGTATTTTTTCCAATTTGAAAAACAACAGCCAGGGCTGTTCCACTCACAACATTGGTTCCAAGAAAGACAATATTTCTTTGTTCGTGGAGTGTTGTAGTATCTTCTTTGTTGGATGTCTTCTCTTGTGGGTAGGATTCTCCGGTAAGGGCTGATTGGTTGACAAAAAGATCAGTTGATTCGATGATTCTTGCATCTGCGGGGATAAGATCACCAGAGCTTAGAAATATAATATCTCCGACACAGATATCTGAAGAGTGAACTTCTTGTTTTTTGCCATTGCGAAGGACGGTGGCGGTAATACTTACTTTTTCTTTGAGTTTTTTGGCAGCATTATTGGCACTGTGTTCTTCAAAAAAATCGAGAATAACACTAGCAAGGACCATGATAAGGATTACGACAAAGTTTTTTATTTCTCCAAAATACGCAGAAATAGAGGCAGCACAAAGAAGCACAATAATGAGTGGATTGGCAAAATGAGAAAAAAATTCAAGGATAATTCCGACTTCTTTTTTTTCTGAGAGTATATTTTTTCCATAGATTTGAAGACGTTTTTGGGCTTCGTCTATGCTGAGGCCATTTTTGTCACTTTTGAGTTGTGTAAGAATTTCTTTGGCTGAGGCGGATGAAATATTGCTTGTATCGAGAGACATATTTTTGGAGTATGCAATCAAGTTACATATTGTGTTAGTATAGCATTTTTTCCTTGACAAGGCGAAAAGCCATGTTTATACTAGAGGAACTTTTAAATTTTTTGTATGTGGGAATCGATTATTGTTATTTTGGGGTTGGTGGTATTTGAGGTTATTAGTAGTATTGATAATGCGATTGTCAATGCGCATGTGTTGAAAACACTGCCAGACAAATTTCGCAAGATATTTTTGGTATGGGGACTTCTTCTTGCTGTATTTGTAGTTCGTGGAGTCCTTCCTTTTTTGATTATTTGGATTGCCAATCCAAGTTTATCGCTTCCCGAGGTCTGGCAGGCTGCTTTTTCAAGTGGCTCTGAAATTGAAAAATATTTGGCAGCATCAAAGCCCTTGCTACTTCTCGGTGGTGGTGTGTATTTATTTTTTGTTTTTTTGGCTTGGCTTTTTTTGGAAGAAAAAAAATATGCTTTTTTTGTAGAACATTTTATACACAAACAAGGTATTTGGTTTTATTTTGTATCATCTCTGTTTTTTACAGGTATTATTTACGTAGCGGTACATAGCCATCCGATGCTCGCTCTATCGGCTGCGGTTGGTGCAACAGCATTCTTTTTGACAGATGGTTTCAAACAAAATGCAGAAAAAAAAGAAGAACAGCTTTTGCATGGATCAAACATTAGTGCTTGGAGCAAGATTTTGTATCTTGAGGTGCTTGATGCTTCTTTTTCAATTGATGGAGTGATTGGTGCCTTTGCTTTTACTCTTTCTGTCCCACTTATTTTGATTGGAAATGGAATAGGGGCTTTGGTTGTTCGTGAGGTAACTATTCGTGGTGTAGATACAATCGCAAAATATGCCTACCTCAAAAATGGTGCCATGTATTCTATTGGTATGCTTGGTGGAATTATGATTCTTGAAAGTTTTGGTCGTCATTTTCCATTTTGGTTAGCGCCTTTGAATACTGTTTTATTACTTTGTCTTTTTCTCTTTCTTTCCTTTCGAGAAATCAAGATGGCAGAAAAGAAAAAAGCTTAGAAAATAAAAAATATCCTGGAAATTCCAGGATATTTTTTTGGAAGCGCTTAGGATGTTTTTTGCAGTGTTTTTGTTATAGGACATTGGTCGTGGTTGTGCTTGGTCGCTGGGCCGTGCTCGCGGCCATATGAAATAGCGCGCTTGGTAAAAAGAAACCATTCTTCTTGGGGAAGCAGTTTCATGAGGTCTTGTTCAATTTTTTGTGGATCGGTATGTTTCGTGAGGCGATGGTTTGTGGCAAGACGGATAACATGCGTGTCGACCGCAATTCCTTCTGCAATATTATGTACGTTGTTTAGTACTACGTTGGCAGTTTTTCGTCCGACCCCCGGCAGAGCAACAAGTTCTGCAATTGTATTTGGAATTTTGTGTCCAAACTTTTCAATAAGCATTTTTGCGGCGGCAACAATAAATTTTGATTTATTTCGATAGTAGTTGATCTGTGAAATATACGCTGCTATATCTTCTGGTTTTGCCTTTGCATAATCGGCAAGAGTTTTATATTTTTTGAAAAGTTTTGGTGTGACTTCGTTGACTTTTTTATCAGTGGTCTGTGCAGAAAGTATGACCGCAAAAAGAAATTCGTGGTCATTTGACGAGTCCAAAAATTTACCTACGGTGGGATAGAGGAGTTTGAGGGTTGTGAGGACGATTTCGGCGCGTTGTTTTCTGGTCATAGCGGATTTATACTATCATAAAGTAAAATATTTTCCAATAAAAAACCCGCCTGACAAAGGCGGGTTTTTTTGGAAGAGAGTTAATTTGGAGGGAGGTAAAAAAGAGGATTTACTGCAACATCGTTGACTCGAATTTCAAAATGGAGGTGAGGACCGGTAGAGTGACCAGTTGAGCCGAGCTTTGCGATTATTTGTCCTGCCGTGACTTTGTCTCCAATAGATACATTGAGTGTATCATTATTGGCATAGAGAGAAGTCACTCCTTGTCCATGGTCAAGGATAATATAGCAGCCGTAGCCACCGTTCCATCCACACTGTGAAACGCTTACCGTTCCTGCTGATGCTGCCAATATGTCCTCACCTTGTTTTCCCTCTAAATCCAATCCAGAATGGCGTTCACCAAAATATTGGTTTACGCTGTGAGATTTTGTCGGGTAGATGAATGAGTTGGAGATAGGAATTTTTGTATCTTCTCTTAATTTGGGTTGGTCGACAGATACTTCAGAATCTGTGAGTTCGGGTGCTGTTTCTATCGGAGCATAGAGTTCTCCTGGGGGAGTCTCTTTTTTCTCATAGGTTAATTCCCAAGTATTATTTTTTAGAGTATATATTTTACCATTGCTGTAAACCTTGAGAAAGGCTGATTCATCTGGATAGTTGGACATCATTAATGGTTCTGAAATTTGAATCGAGTTTATCACTTGATTGAATCTTTTATCATATTCTTGCCAATGGTCATTTTGTGCTTCGTATTCAAAGGTATAGAGAAAACCATTTTTACTGAAGACAAAGGTTTTATGAACAGCATTTTGTTCGTCTGCCTCTTCGTGAAGATAGCCTTGTATATTTCCGAGTACGGTGACTGTGCTTAATTTTTTGTAATCATCAGCAATATTTTCTTCAGGAAAAGTAACGCTGGCAGCGATATATCCAGTGAATGGGTGTTGCTTTGAAAAGTGAGTTGTGGCTCGAAGCGCAATTCCAGCAAAACCACTTCCACCCCCACACATTTGAACTTCATCGACACCTTTTTCTCGGGGTACTTGATATTGAAGTCCCCAGTTTGGATTGCTGTAAATATACGCTGCTGTGCTCGTTGTGATGACCGCCTTTTCATATTCTATTTTTTCACAAATAGAGCTCATGAGGTCTATTTGTGAAGGCATATCAGTAGATTTGGGAATAACTCCACCAATGATGGGTTCGTTATTTTTGTCAAGAAGAACAATGTAGAGTTCGTTATCATAGTCACCTTCGCGCAGAAGAATATTTTTGACTGGGAGAGGACTCAGATCAATAAGTCTCTCAATATTTTTTTTGTTTTTTTGTACTCTATCTCTTGCTTCGCTATCAAGATTTTTTCCTTCGAGCAGGGAGCTGAAACTCATATAGGTTCCTGGAATATTTTTGTCTTTTTGAAAAATAAATTGAGACTCTTCAAAAAGAAGTTTTTTGCCTGCTTTGATTACTTGGCTGAGTTTTGCAGATACAACATTTGGTTGTGCTATAACAAGCACGAGGAGCGCTAGGGGGAGCATTAAAACAAGAAGTTTTTTCCAAGTAAAATAGTGGAACATAAAATTTTTATTTTTAGGTGGCTGTTTTTGCTCGAGAGCGAGAAATAGTTTTTGTTCGAGTTCATTTTCAAAATCTTTTCTTGGATACGCCGAAATACTTGAGAGGAGTTGTTCGGTCTTTTCAAGGTCTTGTCGATTTTCCTTTTTGAAATTCATTCTCATATAAATGTATTGATCTGTGAAGAAATTTTTTGCATAGCACGCATGTAGGTTGACGCAATTGTTTTTTCAGAAAGTGAAAGTGCCTCTGCGATTTCTTTGTTTTTGAGTTCTCCAAACAGGCGCATAGTGACGATTTCTCGTTGTTTTTTTGGAAGTGTCTCTATGATTTCTCGAGCTTTCATAAAAATCATTTTTCGATCAAGCATTGTGTCGGGAAGAATCATGGTGTCGACGAGTTCACCGATGTCTTCAATATTGAGTGTTTTTCTTTTGTGTTTTCGGTAGTAATCAATGAGTGTATTTTTCGCAATTTTAAAAATCCAACTCGAAAAAGAAATATCAGGGCGTGCTTCGTAGGTATGGTATTTTTCAACGGCTTTGAGAAATATCTCAGATACTAGGTCTTCGCTTTCGCTGCGCTGGCCTATACGAAAGCTGACATAGCGGTATATGGCCGGAAAGTATTGGTGGTAGTACTCAAGGAATTTGTTTTGTGGGTTGTGGTGTATGTCTGACATAGATGCTTATTATAACGTACTCGGGGGGATTTTACTGCTTTTTCGAGTATTTTTACTTGTATCAAGCTAAATTATATATTTGTCCCCAGCTCTACCCTTGACAAAATATACTATTTACCATATAGTATATATAAGAAAGTAAAAAAAGAACCATATGCAATTTAGTAAAGAGATTATGAAAGGGGCTGCGGAGATTATTGTACTCCAGGCGCTCAAAGATCAGGGGGAGCTCTATGGATATGAACTCCTCAAAACCATCTCTGATGCGAGTCAAGGAGTATTTGAGTTTCAAGAAGGGACATTGTACCCTCTTTTGTATCGCCTCGAGTTCAAAGGTTATGTGGTGAGTGAAAAGAAAACTGCCGCCAGTGGAAAAGAGCGTCGCTATTACTCAATCACTCCCACTGGGGATGGAGTTCTCAAAGAAAAACGAAAAGAATTCGATGCCTTTGTGATTGGGCTGAAGCACGTGCTTCATTTGGCATAAGTTTTTCCTTGCCGAAATTTACTAAACAATGCTCTTCGCATTTGGTTTGGTACTTTTCGGCATGAAAAAACAATCTAGAAGTTTCTTTCTGCAATCGCAAGAAGCGGCCGCTTTTTGAAAATACTATGCCCATTACGATTGAACAATATATTGCTCAGTTTGAAGAGCTCGATGAATATGGCGAATATGCCACTCGGCTCAAAGAAGAACTGACAGATCATTTTGAAGACAGTGTTCACACTGCGATGGTTTTTGGCACCAAAGAATTGGAGGCCAAAGAAAAAGCGCTTCAGAAACTCGGTGAATCACAGCGCATTATTCACGAATTTAAAACTATTATGAAATTTAATAACAAATGGGCCTTGTGGCTTGAAAGTTGGTTTATTGGAATTCTATCGATACCATTTTTTCACTTTATGTTTTTGATGTTTGGATTTGGTGTTGACACTGCATCCACTGAATCGATTGCCTGGAAGAGTGTACTTGTTCTCTTTGCTCTCTACCTTATCTCTTCTGTCTTTCTTGCGCTCTTTTATTATTGCACTATTGGAAGATTACTGCGTTTTGTGGAGAAAAAGAAACAGGTATATCTTTTTGCTGTTGGTTTATTTATTCCTCCAATTGTATTTGCTTTTTTGTATTCAGAATTTACAACATATAGTTATAATGACTTTTTTTCATACCTGAGCTTTGCGATTGTACCGGGGATGGTGGATTTTTATTGCTATGTGAGATCTGCTTTCAAAAAGAAAAGAGATATGGTTATGAACCCGGATAAAAAACAGGAAAAAGTTTTAGGAAAAACTGAAAGATTTTTGAAATGGGTTCCTTTAATTTTTTCTCTCGTCTGTATTCCACTTATTTTCTTCACCAATTATACTTTTATTCCACTTGATTCGAGTTATAATAGAAATATCTCGGATTCTCTCACTTTCATTCGTTCTCTCCTTGAGAGTATTAATCTTCCTATTCTGGACTTTCATATCGATGGAATGTTTGGTGGGTATGAAGGGTTTTATATTCTTGCAAGTATCTATATCTTTTTGGCTATTATTTCTCTCTATCACATTATTCAGTTTTTTCTTGAAAAAAGCGCTGTGAAAAGATTGCTAGATTTTCCTTGGCTCCGATTGACTCTTCTTGTTTATATATTTTCACTTTTCTTTTTGGTAACGCCACCTCAGAACTCTAAAATTGAGTGGAAAGTACCTGTACGAAATATTTCTACAGAAATAAAACAAGATCAACTCGGTTTTACCTATAAAATGGTCAGTCATTTAGATCATCGATCCCTTGGAAGACAAAAGTCACTTTTTTTGTATGAGATAATTCCTGGCGGAAACTACTTTACAATTCGTGTTCCTGATAACGAAGGCGCCCCCCATACCTATTATCTTACTTTCAAAAATAACGATTCTATTTTTGACCTGGGTTCAGAATCAAAGTTGAATAGGTTAAATTCTATTGAAGACCTAGAAATTTCAAAAATTTCTGGTCAGGAGCCGATCAATGGATTTTTTGGAGGTTCCAAAAATCTACCAGCCACGGTTGACTGTATACAAGAAAAAGATCAGCCCATTGCGTATACTGTCATTCAAACTTTTGAAGGTGATGGCTTTGAGATACTTGAGCAAAAATATTGTCACAAACTTTTGTATCAGGGTAAAATAGTTTATACCCAAGAGCGAGCTAATCATTTGTACCAATTTGAAGTGATGCCAGAGAATCCACGTTTCGCTATCGTAAAGCTGGAAACGGGAGAGTATGGACCACAGGAAGTGTATTTGGTAGATCTTGGTTTTTAAACTTTTCCCATTAGTTGATTCCACACAGACTCTGTACTTACAGAGTTTTTGTTTGGACGGATTTTTCGTCCATGATTTTTGGCATGTATTTTGGTAGCAACCGCACCGATAAAAATCGCTTGGGAAGAATAATAAACAAAGAGCAGAAAAATAACGATGGTACTGGCAGCGCCATAGCTACTAAGTGTGGCGTTGTGTGAAAGAAGAAGTACAGAAATATATTTTCCAAGGGTAAAGAGAGCAGTTGTGATACTTGCTCCAAAGAGTGCTTCTTTCCATTCGATATATGCCTGGGTGAGAAATTTATAGAGAAAAGTAAATACCATCATCATGAGAAAAATTCCGAGGGCAAAACCCATGAAGGGAAGAAATTTTTGGAGGATATATATCTGGGAAAAAAGATTTGAAAGTTGTGAAAAGAAAATTTCTGTTATGGCCGATGCCATAAAAAGAGCTCCACAAGAAGTCATTGTGCCAAGAAGAAAGAGTTGATTTTTGAGATATCCTTTGAAGCCTAATTTTTTTTTGAGGCGAATACCCCAAAATGTATGAAAGGCGGTTTGGAGTTGTTCAAAAAAGCCAAGTCCTCCAAATAGAAATGCACAGAAGGTGATAAGAGAAACAAATTTGAGTTCACGAAGTGGTGGAAGGTTTTGAAATATTTGGGAAAGCAAGTCTCGTGCATCTTTTCCAAAAAAATTTTCGATTTGTGAATATATCTGTGGAGAGAGAGAATTTTGAGAGGCTGAAATAGCGGATAAAAATACGAGTAAAATAACAAAAGAGGGGAATGCAATGAGAGAATAAAAAGAAAGTGCTGCAGCGAGTGAAAAGGGGTTGTGAGAAAAATATTCTTTGAGTGTTTGAAGAAAAAGTTTTT
Organism: Candidatus Magasanikiibacteriota bacterium; assembly: GCA_052034405.1. GTDB lineage: Bacteria > Patescibacteriota > Patescibacteriia > Magasanikbacterales > UBA922 > CAYTKU01. The sequence goes on from JBPOIO010000016.1 coordinate 28,482, forward strand.
TCATAGGCTTTTATTATATCATAAATGTTCAGCAATTTTAAGCACTTGCATATTTTTTTATCTACGAGTAGAATGGCACAAAGTTGCATGATAAAATATATGGGACATAAACGTATAAAACTTCTTCGATTTGCCCAGCTTCCTGACTTTGATTTTGTATTTGATGAAAAAAGAAATTTTTCGGCAGATTTGATACAAGAAAAAGCTGCGGGACGACCAATTATTTTTGAACTTGGTTGTGGAAAAGGGGATTATACCCTTGGACTTTCTGCCCTTTTTGCGGAAAAGTTTTTTGTTGGTATGGATGTAAAAGGTGAACGTATTTGGGTAGGCGCTTCAAAAGTTCAAGAACGGCAACAAAAAAATGTGGCTTTTGTACGTGGACGTATTGAACGAGTTGTAGAATCTTTTCCAGAAAATTTTGTGGATGAAATTTGGATTACATTTCCAGATCCTTTTCCTCGAGATAAACAGGCAAAACATCGATTAACATCTCCTCTTTTTTTGGAACGCTATAAAAAAATAATAAAAAGTAGAGGAATGGTGCATCTCAAGACAGATGATCAAGCACTCTTTGAATATACACTTGATACCATTGAAAAATGCGGTGGAAAAGTGTTCAAAGCTCTCGCAAATATTTATCAGGAACAAAATCTTGATCCTGTTTTGCAAATTCAAACAGATTTTGAGCGAAAACATCTTCAGAAAGGGCGAAAAATATATTATGTGTCATTTTCTTTGAATTAAAAATATATTGACATGATCTGGATACAGAAGTAAAATATATACTTCTGTTTTTTATTTTTTGTATGTTGAAGAAAATGTTGCCATATTTTGGAATTTTTGGAGGCTTGATTGTGACGAGTGTTCTGGCCCATTTTGGGGGTCGTTTGTTCGATTTTTTTCATATGAGTGGAGACGCAAGTCTGGTGATTTCTTTTTTTGTGATCTCCATTATTTTTTCTTTAAGTTTTTTTATTTTTCACCTTTCTGTTAAGACGGTAATTCCTTCTTTTGTTATTGCTATATTTTTTGGTATTGCTGCGCATCCTTTTTTAAAACCAGTTGTCGAAGAAGGGGAAACACTTTCTACGGTGGTCGCCCTTGGTGCAACACTTATATTATTTAGTGGTGGACTTGAAACTCCTTTTGAAAATTTTAAAAAATTGTTTTGGAAAATAACAGCCCTCTCTTTTCCTGGGCTTGTACTGACGAGCTTCTTATTCTCGGGGGGGCTTTTTTTCCTGGGACATATATTTGGAGTAGAGCTTTCTTTAGTCAGCTGTATTTTACTTGGTGCAGTGCTTGCCTCTACGGATCCTGCAGCAATTATTCCTGTGCTCAAAGTCTTGCGTTTTAAAAATCGTTCTACGAAAGATGTGATTGTTTCTGAAAGTGCAATGACGGATGTAACAGGAACACTACTTACGATTGTTTTTTTGACTCTTATTACAGGAGGATTTGTATTTTCAAGTATTACACAGGGTTATTCAGCATTATTTAGCAAAGAAGCTGGGATGCTTTTGTTGCGTCAGGGAATTTTTGGGGTCATATTTGGTTTTATTGGGTATTTCCTCTTGAGTAAACTAACCAAGTTCAAACAAAGTCATGATGAGGAATATGAGGCAGATGCAGCATTTTTTCTTTTTGTTCCTGTTATTATATTTAGTTTTGCACTCTCTCTTGGGGGAAGTGGTTATCTTGCCGCTTTTGTTGCTGGATTGTTATTTACACTCACAAAACATTTGCATCGTACAGAAGGATTTTTTAATCACATGATCGAAGGATTTTTTAAACCTACGATTTTTATGTTGCTTGGGGCTTTGGTGGAAATACAGGGACTTTTGGATTATGCGCTTATTGGTATTGTTTCGGCTTTATTATTTATGTTTGTTATTCGTCCTATTTCGGTGTTTGTGACACTTGGACCTTTTTCATTTTTTGGGGCGGATCGATTTTCTTGGAAAGAACTTTTATTTATTTCTTTTGTTCGAGAAACAGGAGCAATACCGGCAGTTCTGTTGGTAACTGTGGTGAGTAGTGGTATTACTGGTCTTGAGGGTTTGGTTCCTATTGGTATGTGGGTTATTCTTTTGACTTTGGTGGTGGAACCCCCACTTACACCTTGGTTTGCAAAAAAATTGTCTGTTGCGGAAGTTATGAGTGATGATAAAAAAATTCAGCTTAGTAGTGAAATTCCTTTTGTTGTTTTGGTTTCTCGTGGATATTCTTTTTTGGACCGTCTTTCTTTTGTGGTTGATTGGGCAGATAAACATAAAATTTCTCGAGTCGTTTTATTGCATTGTTTGGAGGATAATTATAGTAAAGATCGTGTGACAAAAGTGGAAGAAATATCTGCAGCTGAATTTCAAAAAATAAGTCAGGCTCGGCAAGCTGTAGGTCTTCAAGATATTAAATTTTCTCTGGTGAGTCGTAAGGGGCTTCTTCACAAAAATATTAAAAGTCTGGCAGAGGAGCAGGATGGGGTTATTGCTATTTTTGTAGGAAGAAAGGTTTTGGACTTTCGTCTCGAAGAAATCAAGCACTTGAACGTACCACTTTTCTTTATAGATTAAAAATTTGGCTATACATGGCTAAGACTTGACAAAGTCCTGAAAATACTGTATAAATAGGCCATTAATTCCGTGGGACTTTCTGACATCCTCAGAGGGGTTTGAACCACTAACCATACATATATGGGAAAACGTATGAATGCTCTTGTTGCAAAAATCGACAAGACAAAGACCTACTCACTTGACGAGGCTATCAAGCTGGTCAAAGATACGAGTAACACCAAATTCGACTCATCTGTTGAGGTGCACATCCGTCTTGGGATTGACCCAAGTAAGAGTGACCAACAAATCCGCGCTACTGTGAGTCTTCCTCATGGAAATGGAAAAACAAAATCAGTCGGAGCTTTTGTAGGACCAAATGATGAAAAAGCTGCAAAAGAAGCTGGTGCTGACTTTATCTACGGTGAAGAAGAAATCAAAAAATTGAAAGATACTGGTAAAATTGAATTTGATATTGCTGTTGCAACTCCAGAAATGATGCCTAAATTGGCAATTGTTGCAAAAATCCTTGGTCCAAAAGGACTCATGCCAAATCCAAAAACAGATACTGTAAGTAGTGATGTAAAGAAAATGATTGGAGAGCTCAAAAAAGGAAAAATTGCTTTCAAAAATGACGATGGAGCAAACATCCATACTTCAATTGGTAAAGCAAGTTTCTCAGAAGTGCAACTCAAAGAAAATATCTTGGCTTTTGTAGATACTATCAAAAAAATCAAACCAAGTGGTTCAAAAGGAACTTATCTCAAAGCACTGTACTTGACTTCAAGTATGGGTCCAAGTGTAAAAACTGATATCCCAGTATAATACCATTATAATTTCGAAAACACTGCCATAAAAAGGCGGTGTTTTTTTCTTTATTTGACGCTTCGGACTGCTATTTGATACACTTCCTAGGAACTAAAAAATTAAGCTATTTTTTATGCCAGAAACATACATTCGACCTTCTTGGGATGAGTATTTTATGGAGATTTCACGAACAGTAGCCAAACGGGCTACCTGTGATCGTGGAAGATCTGGCTGCGTGATTGTTCGGGATAAACAAATTTTGGTGACTGGCTATGTGGGTTCCCCAAGTGGTTTGCCTCACTGTGACGAAATAGGGCATCAGATGAAGACTATGACCCATGAAGATGGGCATCAGACCAATCACTGTGTTCGTACTACTCATGCCGAGCAAAATGCTATTGTGCAGGCTGCCCGTAATGGTGTTTCTATAAATAACTCGACATTATATTGTAAAATGACTCCTTGTTCTGTTTGTGCTCGTCTTATTATTAGCTCGGGGGTAAAAAGAATAGTCTGTGAAAAACGCTATCATGCAGGAAGTGAAAGTGAAGAGATGTTTTGTCAAGTAGGAATGGAACTAGAATATTTTGATGAATCTATAGAACAGTATTCAAATCAGTAATTTTTAAATTTTTTGTGGTATTTTATGTCAAAAGTTATATTTGGTTTTACTGGACTTATAGCGAGTGGAAAGGGAACTGCCGCAAAATATGTAGAAGAAAAATATGGTGCTGATACCCATCGTTTTTCTACTATGCTTCGTCATCTTTTGGACCGTATTTATGTACCACAAACACGAGATAATATTATCAAAATTTCAGAAGCAATACGTTCGCTTTTTGGTGAAGATATTATGGCAAAAACTATTGCTCATGATGTAGAAAATGATACGAATGATATTGTTGTAGTAGAAGGGATTCGTAGACCCGCAGACATTGCCTATCTTCGTGAACTTCCACATTTTGTACTTGTTGAAATTTTTGGTGATCCAAAAATTCGCTATGAAAGACTGGTTCAACGAGGAGAAAATGCAGATGATACCAGTAAAACCTACGAACAATTTTTGGCAGACCATGAACGTTCTACTGAAAAAAGTATTTTGGAAGTAGTACCTCTTGCAAAAGAAAGAATTGACAACAATGGTGATCAAGAAAATCTCCATAAACAACTGGATGCTTTGGTAGAAAAATATACACGATAACTATGCAAGTAAAAATAAAACGAATTGACAAAACTTTGCCATTACCAGAATATCAAACATCTGGCGCTGTTGCCTTTGATATTTATAGTCGTATTGATTTGAAAATTGCTCCAAAAACTGTTGCTCGAATTCCAACAAATTTGGTTATTGCTATTCCAAAAGGGTACATGCTTTCGGTAGTCACTCGTTCGAGTACTCCGGTAAAAAAAGGTTTGCTTATCCCACATGGCATGGGTGTGATTGACCAAGACTATTGTGGGGATACAGACGAACTATTGTATCAAGTGTATAATTTTACAGAAGAAGAAGTGAATGTTGATCGGGGTGAGCGTATTGGTCAGGCAATGTTTTTGCGTGTGGATCAAATGACCTGGGAAGAAGTTGAGAGTATGGATGCAAAAGATCGGGGTGGATTTGGAACGACGGGGTCTTAATTTCATTTTTTATGAAAGCATATTTGGACATTGTTCAAAAAATTTTAGATAAAGGAGAGCTCAAAAATAATCGTACTGGTGTTGATGCTATTTCCATTGCTGGAGCCATGTTTGAGCATGATATGAGCCTGGGTTTTCCAATGCTTACGACCAAAAAAGTTCCTTTTAAAGCAGTCGCTTCGGAACTGGAATTTTTTGTGAAAGGAATTACGGATAAAGCCTGGCTTCAAGAGAGAAATAATCATATTTGGGATGAATGGGCAAATCCTCAAAAAGCACCCTATGGTCACGATGAAATTTCAAAGAAAAAAATGTTTGAGCAGCGTGATCTTGGTGCTGTTTATGGCTTTCAATGGCGACATTTTAATGGAAAATACGATAATTTTGATACAGATTATACAGGTGTTGGTGTAGACCAGCTCAAAAAGCTTGTTGATACTTTGAAGTCAAATCCAAATGATCGTCGTATGATTGTTTGTGCCTGGAACCCAGCTATGATGGACCAAATGGGATTGCCTCCCTGTCATTATGCCTTCCAAGTAACGGTGATTCATGGAAAACTTAATTTGCTCTGGAATCAAAGATCGGTTGATACAATGCTTGGACTCCCTTTTAATATCGCAAGTTATGCATTGCTTTTGCATTTATTGGCAAAAGAAGCAGGGCTCCAAGAAGGAAAATTGGTAGGCTTTTTGGCAGATACGCATATTTATGTAAATCATATTGAAGGAGCTCGTGAGCAGTTGACTCGGGATCCAAATAAATATCCACTTCCAAAAATTGAAACAGAAAACTTCACTTCAATTTTTGATTGGAAATATACAGATTCCAAAATTGTTGGCTATGAAAGTTATCCAAAAATTGAGTTTCCTATTGCTGTATGATTACTCTGATTGCGGCCTTGGCCGAAAACAATTGTATTGGTAAAAATGGAACATTACCCTGGCATATTCCAGAAGATTTAGCTCATTTTAAAGAATTAACAAATGGGAAAATCGTTTTGATGGGTCGAAAAACTTGGGAGTCACTTCCAGAAAAGTTTCGACCACTTCCAAATAGAAAAAATATTGTAATTAGTCGACAAAAAGGATATGAGCTTCCTGCTGATGTTGAAATTTTTGATGAGATCACAGATGCTTTCAAAAAATACCAGAAGGATGAAATTTTTGTTATTGGTGGAGCAGAAATATATCGTCAAAGTATTGAAGCTGCGGATATTTTGGAAATTACGAGAGTGCATCAGGTTGTTGATGGTGATGCGTTTTTTCCTGAAATAAAAAAAGATATTTGGGAAGAAGTAGGTCGTATTGATTTTGAAAAATTTTCTTTTTTAAGATATAAAAAGATATAATTTATCTTGTATGCAAGGACATTTTATTGTGATTGAAGGAACCGATGGATCAGGAAAGGGAACACAAACGGATCTTTTGGTGCAACGTTTGAAACAAGAAGGACGTGAAGTTGAAGTAATGTCTTTTCCTCGCTATGGTGAACCAAGTTGTGCGCTTGTTGAATATTATCTCAATGGCAAATTGGGAAGTTTGCAAGATATTAATCCTTACAAAGGTTCGATTTTTTATGCTGTTGATCGTTATGTTGCAAGTTTCAAAATCCGTAGCTGGATACTCGAGAATAAAATTGTGATTTGTAATCGCTATGTTGGTTCAAATATGGGACATCAGGGTGGAAAAATAAAAGACAGCGATGAACGTCAAAAATATTTTGATTGGAATTATGATCTTGAATACAATATTTTTGGTATACCAAAACCAGATATCAATATTGTACTTCATGTGACGCCAGAAATTTCTCAGACTTTGGTGGATAAAAAGGCAAGTCGTGAGTACCTCAATGGGAAGAAACGTGATATTCATGAAGATGATCTCAATCATTTGCGCAATGCTGAATCAAGCTATCTTCAAATGGCCAAAAGTTTTGCGGAGTTTCGTTTGCTTGACTGTGTAGAGAATGGCAGTCTTCTTTCTGTAGAAGCAATTCACTCAAAAATTTATACACTTTTGAAAGAAGAACTTAAGCTGGCATAGCGAGAAAAAAAGTGCTATAATTAATCTAGATATTCGTTTTTTATTTTTTGTATATGTTTATTAGTGCTGGGGGAGTGGTCAAACGCTCTATTGAGGTGTATCGCGCAAATTTTGCAAGCCTTATGCGCTATGTAGGGCTTGTATTTGGTCTTGGTTTGCTGGCTGTCGTGGTGCTCGTTGTTGGTTTATTCGCTCTTGTAGGTCTTCAGGCTCCGAGTGCGGGTGATTTGATGGGTATTTTTTCTATGCTTTCTGGATCACTTCTTGTCTTTTTGATTATTTGGGCCATTGTATTTTTTTTCTTGAGTTTGTGGGTTGAAATTGCCTTTATGCGAACAGTATCGCGTGCAGTTCTTGGGCAGCCAAAACTATCTATTGCTGAAGAATGGAAACAGAGTCGTCCTTTGATTGCTCGAACACTTGGTACTTCAATTGTAATAGGTTTTATTGTTACGCTACCTTTTCTCTTGGGTATTTTTGGTTGGATGTATACTCGTTTGGCTCCTTCACTTGGTGCTCAAAGTGGAGCATTGGGGCTTGTTTTCACTCTTTTGTCTATCTATGGATTTTTCCATATGATATATTTCTCTGTTCGTTTTTGTTTTAGTACTCTTGGGGTTGTTGTTGATGGATATGGTATAAAAGAATCTCTCCAAAAAAGTTCTGCTTTGGTAAAAGGACGTTGGTGGGGAATTTTGTGGAGAATGTTTGTTGTGATGTTGGCACTGATTGTCCCATATTATATTTTATTATTCCTTGGAGGGATAAAAGGTTTTGTAGGAATATTTTTTAGTCTTGCTACCTTTGCCTATTATATCTTGTGTCTTATTCCACTCGCTATGATACCTTCTCAGGTTATCTATACGAGTGCCAAAGAGTCTTCTCCTGAGAAAACTCCAGCACAGTAAAATTTTTTGTATGCTTATTTCAGCCAAAGAAATTATCAATAAAACACTTGAGCTCTTTAAAAGAGATATTCGAGTTTGGCTTTTTTATATTGGCGTAAATTTTGCCACAGCTCTTTTGGGATCTTTTTTGATCTTTAATGCAAAAATATTATTGTTTTTTGCAACTCTGGGTATCTCTTCTACGGTGATGTTGTTTTTGAACATGCTTTTTGTCCTTCTTGTAACTCTTATAAATATATGGGTTCAATTGGCACTTATTCGAACTATTCATTATCGACTTTTTAATCAAGAAGTGAAAAGTATAAAAAACCAGTTTATTCAAAGTAAACATCTTTTGCCACGGGCTATTGCTGTTTCTCTGTTGGTGACGATAATTGCGTCTCTCCCTTTTGTTTTGGGTGTTGTTGGACTTGGGTTAACAGGTTTTGAATCTTTGATCCATGGAAATATCAAAGCAGGGGGGCTTCTGTATTTGTTTTTTGGTTTGTTACTAGTATATGGTATATTTCATAGTATTTATTTTTCTTTGAAATATGTTTTGAGTTATTATGTTGTTGCTATTGATGAAACAAGTGTAACTCAAAGTTTGCACCTTGGAAGTAAAATGGTAACAGGAAGAATGCCAAGTATTTTGTGGCGCTTAATGATTCCTTTGATTTTATTTTTACTTGTATATATCTTTGGAAATTATATTTTTGTCGCTTTTGCTGCTTGGCTTGATAATAGGTTTGTAACTTCATTTGCTGGATTATTATCTTTATTTGTAAGTGCCCTTGTTGCTCTTTGGACTATTATTGCTACGGTAATTTTATTTGAAGATGCCAAAGCAAAACCTGTTGTAGATCTTGAAGTAAAAAAGGCTTAGTATGTCAAAATATATACCGGTGATTGGAATGGAAGTGCATGTTGAACTGAATACTAAAAGTAAAATGTTTTGTTCTTGTTCACTTGCAGTTGATGAACGCGAAGCAAATACAAATATTTGTGAAATTTGTCTTGCTCATCCTGGGACATTGCCTGTTCCAAATTCTGCTGCCATTGTATCGACTGTTTTGATTGGTCGAGCCCTTGGCTGTAGCATTCGAGAACTTTCCAAATTTGATCGAAAACATTATTTTTATCCTGATCTTCCAAAGGGATATCAGATTTCACAGTACGATGAACCTATTGCTGAGCATGGGTTTTTGGATTTACATTTCGTATTGGAGGAAAACATCCGTCAAGAAGCTCGTATTGGTATTACAAGAGCTCATCTTGAGGAAGATACTGCCAAACTTTATCATGATGCCGAGGGGACAACTCTGGCAGATTTTAATCGATCGGGAACACCACTTGTAGAGATTGTGACAGATCCTGATTTGCACAGTGCGCTTGAGGCTCGTGTGTATTGTCAGGAGTTGCAGCTTATCTTACGCACTCTTGGGGTGTCTGATGCTGATATGGAACATGGACATATGCGCTGTGAAGCAAATATTTCTGTGCAGGAAGAAGGAAAATTTGAGATTGTAGATGGCTTGGTTCGTCCACTCAATGGTGCAAAACTCAACAATAAAGTAGAACTCAAAAATTTGAACTCTTTCCGTGCTGTAGAGCGTGGTATTGCGTATGAAATCGTACGTCAGTCAGCACTTCTTGATGAGGGTGAGTCTTGGCCACAGGAGACGCGTGGTTGGAACGAAGAGAGTGAAGAAACCTATTCGCAGCGTATAAAAGAAAGTGCCAAGGATTATCGTTATTTTCCTGAACCAGATATTCCACCTTTTTCACCACTGCTTATTGCGGGTGATATACATATTCCAGAATTACCAATCCAAAAACGTAAGCGTTTTTATGATGAATATGGTTTTTCTTATGCAGATGCAAAATTTTTGACAGATGATAATTCTTGGGCAAATTTTGCAGAAGAGGTTATGAGTGAGCTTTCTGAATGGCTCGAAGATTTATCTTCTGAAAATAAAAATAAAATGGCACGTTTGGCTTCTTCTTGGATGATCAACAAACTGAAGGCAATTTTGAATGAACGAAATTTGGATATTGAAGATTTACGAGTAAGTCCTGAAAATTTTGCTGAGTTTATTGCTCTTGTCTCTGCTGGTCGGATAAATTCTACGAATGCACAGAAACTTCTTCTCGATATGATTGATTCTGGAGTTGATATTGATCCAACGCATATTATGGAGGAGAAAGGCTATGGTCAAGTGTCTGATGAAGCAATGCTTGTTTCTGTTGTAGAGGATGTTATAAAAAATAATCCTGTGCAGGTAGAACAATTTAAGAGTGGAAAAGATCCTGTCATAAAATTTTTGATCGGTATGTGTATGAAAGCAACCGAGGGGAGTGCGGATCCAGCGATAATTGAAAAGCTTTTGCGGGAAAAACTTGTATAAAATAAAAAATACTCTCTTATCGAGAGTATTTTTGTTTTAAGATTGTCCTGCTGCTTTTTTTCGGAGAAGTTCGGCCTCTTTTGCTTTTCTGGCTCGGATAAGTCTTTGTACATGATTATATCGCTTATCATCAGATCCTGAATATTCAGCATTTTGATCGTAGGCAACAGTATCACTAACAGATGTTTTGATATTTGTTTGGTAGCGGGCACTTGATGTATGGGCAATATTTCCCATAGAACCCACGCGGTTGATAGAAGTTGTCTTTTCACCTCGTGCTTCGGCTTTTGCGCTGAGTACTTGGTTCATGGACACACGAGCATTTTGTCGGTCTACTTTTTGGTTGAGCATGGAAGTATGGGTACTTTGTGCTCGTCCGATGTTTTGTGGAACTCCAATTTTGCCAATGTTTCGAGGGATTCCCAATCCCGATGGTCGTGATGGAATAGAAAGTGGCATATTTATTTTTTTAAAAATTCTTCAACGAGTGCTTCGGCTTCTTCGTATGTTTTACACCAGTGAATAGTTTTGTCTCTTTTGAACCATGTGAGCTGTCTTCGTGCAAAATGTCGGGTATCGCGTTTGAGGTCCTCGGTGGTTTGTTCGAGTGTTTTCTTTCCTTCGAGATATTCTTTGAATTGTCTGTACCCGACACCACTCATGCTGGGAAGTTCCCAGGAATATTTTTGTTTTATGAGTGCTTCAACTTCTTTTATGAGGCCTTTTTCAATCATGCTATCAACTCTTGTGTCGATTCTTTCGTAGAGGAGTTCTCGTGAAATTTCTGGCGCAATTTGTAAAAACTGAAACATGGGTTCGCCTTTTTTTTGTTGTTCAGAAAATGGTTTTCCACTTAAAATACAAACTTCGAGGGCTCGGATGAGACGTCGTTTATTATAGGGATCAATCTTTTCTGCACTGACGGGATCAAAATTTTTGAGAAGTTGAAGAAGTTCTGCTGGAGTTTTTTCTTCTAGTCCTATGCGGAGTTTTTTGTTTGGAAGTACTCTTGGAATATGAAGGTTGTCAACAAGAGCACTAATATAGAGTCCTGTACCTCCAACAATAATAGGATTGTGTTCATTTTTTACTGTGAGTTTGATGTATTTGATAGCTCTATCACGAAATTCCGCCGCAGTAAATTGTTTTCCTGGATCAAGAAAATCAATAAGGTGGTGTGGAATATCTTCACAGTAGTAGGTACGTCGTAAACCATTCCATCCTGCATGCCAACGCCATTCACCGAGTGCCTTGGCAGTACCTATATCCATTTTTTTGTAAACTTGGCGTGAGTCTGCCGATATAATTTCTCCGGTATATTTTTGGGCGAGCCGAAGAGACCAGTCTGTTTTACCCGAAGCTGTTGGACCAACCAGTGCTATAACTTTTGGAAGAGAGGCGTCATTCACAAGAAGGGATCAAAATATAGCGCTAGTATAGCATTTTAGAGAGATGCTGGTCAATCTTATTTACCAGCGTCGTTTTGCTGGTCGATCAGAATGTCGTTGGCCTGTTGGACGATTTTTTTGAAAACCACGTTGACGATAATTTCCGCCATTTTGTGATGGTGGGAGTGTTCGCATTGTTTCTGCTGCGGGTCCTGGAGGTAAATCGTGAGGTACTTTTGAAACGGGAAGTGTTTTTTTGATGAGTCGTTCGATACTTTGAATATCTCCTTTTTGATCGGGTGTTGCAAATGAAATTGCTTTTCCAGAACTTCCATTGCGTCCTGTTCGTCCAATACGATGAACATAATCTTCACTATTGTCTGGAAGATCAAAGTTGATAACAAGTTCAATATTTTTTACGTCAATTCCACGAGCTGCAATATCTGTAGCCACAAGAACACGAAATTTTCCTGTTTTGAAGCCATCGAGTGCTTTGATACGTTGCGCAAGAGATTTGTTGGAGTGCAGTTCTGCTGCTGTATGACCAAATTTTTGGATTTGTTGCATGATGCGTTTTGCTCCATGTTTGGTACGAGAAAAAATGAGGACAGTTCCTTTGTAATCTGTAAGAATTTTTTGAAGAAGACGAATCTTGTCGTTTTTGTAGAGGATAAAAATTTCTTGTTCAACATTCGCTGCAGAAGTTCCTTGTGGGGCTACTTCGATGCGCACTGGCATTGCCATATGAGTTGAGGCAATTTTGGCAATTTCTGGTGGCATGGTTGCAGAAAAAAGAAGTGTCTGACGTTCTTTTGGAATGAGCTTCATGATAATAGCGATCTGTGGTGCAAAACCCATATCAAACATACGGTCAGCTTCGTCGAGTACGAGGACCTTTATATTGTTCAGTTTGAGAGTACCTTGTTTGAGGTGGTCGTTTAGTCGGCCTGGAGTTGCCACAATAATATGTGGATGAGCATTGAGGAGTTTGGTCTGTCGGCCCATGGATTCACCACCAATAACTACGACGGTGCGAAGTCCAAGTGGAGTACCGATTTTATTGAGTGTATCATTGACTTGCAGTGCAAGTTCACGTGTTGGGAGTAAAATCAAACCTTGGCCTTTATTGGCAGCCAGGCGTTGAATCATAGGAATACCAAAAGCCAGGGTTTTCCCTGTTCCTGTTTGGGCAATACCGATGAGGTCCTTTCCTTCGATAGCTGTTGGAATCGATTGCTGTTGAATCGGTGTTGGGGTAGTAAAATTGGCTGCAGTGAGTACTGCAAGGAAGTTTGGACTAATACCAAGTCCTTGGAAGCTTTGGGCTCCTTGTGTAGGTTGTGTCATATATAAAAAATGTGACCCGATATCTATCAAGGGTCACATGTCTGACACAGAGAAGTTCGAGTCTATCTACGAAAAAACGTAGATAAAAATTAATTTATCTTAGTATAGCAGAAAAACATGCTTTTGTCAAGCATGTTTATTCTTTGAGAGGGGTATTTTATTGGATAAATTTGAAGGATTCTAGTCTTTCTGTAAAGATTTTTTTTGCATCTGGGAAGGAGTCTTTGTTGTAGGCCATGCGAAAAACATAGCTATTTCCCTTGTATTCAATGCGTGCATCAAGGATTTCACCTTGTTTTGTTGTGTCTTCAATAATTGTATATACTTTTGTTTTTATTCCTGCAATCGTAATATCGCTCGTTTCGAGTATTTTCCCTTTTAATTTTTCTTTGTAACTGAGGAGTCCTTTTTCGGCAAGGATATCAAGTTTTGCTCCGGATTCAAAATATGTTCCGGGGCTTGAGGTGCTTGTGCTTGCTGTATCAGTATGCATTTTAAAATCTTTTGTCCAAGCAAGAAGTTCGCTTAGGCGTGTCCCTTTTGCATCATTGAAATCTGTTTGCCAATTTTGTGGAAGTTTTATGGAAAAATATTTTCCAGCCACAGTAATATTTCGAATTACATTGAGATTTGGGTTTGTACTTTCAAGTTTGAAATATCCGAGTGCAAATGGACTTCCTGGAATGATTCGATAACTCATTTTTCCAAGGTATTGGCCAGGAGCAACTTCTACGATTTCGTCGAGGAGAGGGGACAGCCACCAAGAATTTTTGCCATTGTCATAATCAATTTTGAATGTTTCAAGGCTTGGGTCTTGGCTTCCTTTTTCAGAGTAAGTTTTGAAGGAATATTTTTCTGTGTTTGTTGAGGCGCTTCCAAAAACGTTGCTTCCCGTACCACTATTTGCTTGAAAAGTTTTTCCCTGCCAATCTGATGTATAAAAATCTGCAGAGCCTTTGTGAAAGCCATCTGGGAAAGGTGATGGTGCATGACCAGCAAGGAATTGCTCTTGATATTTGCTATGTTGTACACGGTATGTTTGTATGAAACCGACTGCGATCAAGAGGACTGCAAGACCGACGATCGTGCCGAGGATTTTGAGGAGTGTTTTCATATGTTTGAAATTATGGTGAAAATTATTTTTTCGAGGTCTCGCTACTCATTTTTTACTTGTCCGTACCTGCGGGTAATACAAGTAAAAAATGATACGCTGTGACGCTCTCCAAAAATAATTTTCCATTATTCTTTTTTTAAAAGTAAACATGCTGAATTGATGCAGTATCTGTTGCCAGTTTTTGTGGGACCATCTGGAAACACATGTCCGAGGTGCGAACCACATTTTCGGCAGAGGACTTCTGTACGTTGCATTCCAAATTCATTGTCTTCACGTAGTTCTATATTTTCAAGATTTTTTGCTTCATCAAAACTCGGCCAGCCTGTGCCAGAATCAAATTTGGAATCGCTTGAGAAAAGCTCGTTGCCGCAGGCTTTACAAGTAAATGTTCCTTTGTCGTGGTTATCGATATATTCACCAGTAAAAGGGTGTTCTGTTCCTTTGCCTCGGAGAATTTCGTATTCTTCTGGAGTGAGCTCGGCTTTCCATTCTTCCTCGCTTTTCTGGATTTTATTCATAATGCTTTAGATAATCTCGACAAGTTCAATATCGAAGATAAGGTCTTTGCCTGCAAGTTCATGGTTGGCGTCAAGGGTGACACTGTGATCATTGAGATCAGCCACTGTGAGGACTGAGATTCGGCCAAATTCGTCTGGGACTTGGTATTTGTCACCAATGTTTGGTGAAAGATGTGCTGGAAATTGGTCGCGAGGAATTACCATGAGCATTTCTTCACGGCGTGGTCCGTATCCTCGTTCTGGTGGAATCGTGACGGTTCGGCTTTCACCAATTTCTAAGTCTGTTGCCCCTTCGTCAAATCCAGCAATAACCATACCTCCACCGATTACGAATTCAAGTGGGTCTCGCTCACGAGAAGAGTCAAATATTGTTCCATCTGTGAGTTTTCCTGTGTAGTGTACACGAACTTTGTCTCCTACTTTGGCTTTTGGCATAAAATTCTATGAGTTACAAGTTTGTCTGAATGCATCGAGGTTTCGATGTTTTAAAATAGCGCTGTACCTGAGGTCTTCGGCATCTGAGCAGGCTTGGTCAAAACTTACTCCCGTATCTGTATATTCTGCTTGAAAAACTGCTTTGTTATTGAGACTAAATACAGAGACATTTTCACACCATTCACCATCTGCACAGTCTTCGGTGAGTGCCCAGTCAAAGAAGGGAAAGAGTTCTTTTGCCTGGTCTGGATCATTTTTGAGTCCAATAGAAAGTCCACGTTTGTGTGCCTCCTCGGCGAGCCATTTGTTGAAGCTTAGCTGATTATTTGGGCTAATGTCAAATCCGGTTTCGTTTTGGTAGCCATCCATATTATCTGGCTCGAGCCCATCAAATCCTTTTTCTGCGCAATCATCAAAGCGTTTTTGAAGCAGAGGATAGAGTGTCTCGGTAGCGCGAATATCAAGCCATTTTTCGCCTTCCCAGCCGTCATAGTTGTTTCCAAGTAGTGTTGCTGGAAAATCCTGTGCATCACTGCGCCAGTCTTCCCAAGCACCGACATTGACATAGCAGATTACTTTTTTGCCAGCATCGTGAAGTTTTTGGACATCTGCCGCTGTTGCTTCGAAAAGATCAATATCATATACTGCCGCATCGACAAAATTATCTTGTGGTACAGAATCAAGCTGCCATTGCCATGTTGTACCAGGAAGAGGTTTCCAGAGGCTTGTATGGGCTTGTGGAGGCATTGGCGTGGTATTTGTTGGGGTATTGACGGTACTGGTAGTGATAGATATTGGGAGAATCTCAGGAAGCGTATTTCCTTCAAAGGGGCTGCCAATAGGGAAGAGGGAGAGAATAAAATCTGGCATGTCATGAATTTGTTTGGCCCAAGTGTCTCCATAGAGCGCACGAGCTGTGGCTTCGTCTTTTATTTTGTGTCTGGTCCCATTGTCGTCAAATGCATAGACAGATGGGGATGCTGGTGTTTTTACAAGACCGCAGCCTGATTTTGGTGGCACCACTCCGAGGACGGCACTGGGTGCGAGGTTGTCAAGGTTCGTGTTTTTTGGGAGGGAAATAACATGGCTATAGTCAGCTTGGTAGCATTTGAAAATCCAAGAAGAAAGAAAATATTGGCGTTGGTGATTTGCATTTATAAAATAGATTGCAGGGCTTTCCTGCACTTGCACATAGTCACCAGGGAAGACAGAACTATTATCAATCATGATTGCTTTGGAGCTATTTGGATTTGAAAGTAAAAGGCTTAAAAAAAGAAGACCTATAACTTTTGGGAGTCTTTGTTTCATAGAAAAAAATTATTTTTATATTGCTATGGTATCGTAATTATGACTTATTTGCAATAAATTTTATTTCTATCTTTTAAATTGTTGGTCTTTTTTTATTTCACCATCTTTGAGACTAATGATGCGGCCAGCTCTTTTGGCATATTCTTCTTCGTGTGTCACCATGACAATAGTTTGTCCTTCTTTGTGAAGTTCGAGAAATGATTCCATAACAAGGGCAGAACTTGCAGAGTCAAGGTTAGCTGTTGGTTCGTCGGCAAAAAGAATTTGTGGGTCGTGAGCAATGGCGCGGGCAATAGAAACACGTTGTTGTTGTCCACCAGAGAGTTGACTTGGAAGGTTGTATATTTTATTGTCGAGTCCTATTCGTGCGAGGGCTTTTTGTGCTTTTTCATAGGCTTCTTTTTTGCTCATACCTTGCATAATCATAGGAACTGCCACGTTTTCAATGGCTGTAAGATCGGGCAAAAGAGCATAGTCTTGAAAAACATAGCCAAGTTTATTGAGGCGCAGTGCTGTTTTTTCAGCTTCACCGAGATCTGAGGTCCGAACTCCATCAATATTAATTTCACCACTTGTTGGTTTATCAAGCAGAGATATCTGATAGAGGAGTGTGGATTTTCCGGCACCAGATGGACCGACAATCGCAACAAATTCACCACTTTGGATTTCAAGGTCAATATTTTTGAGGACGGTCAGTTCGAGTTCACCTTCACCATATTTTTTTGTAAGATTTTTTGCAGTAATCATAATTAACGTCCAAGAATAGAATCGAGTGTGTTTTTGCGTACAATAAGTTTGGCAGGAAGATAACCTGCAAACATCGTAACCGCAAACAAAATGACAACACGAATAGCAGCGCCACTTGCTGTGACTACCAATATTCCGTCAGAAAATGGAAAGTCAATTGGATTGCTATCAAAGTATGGTTTGAGAATACCAAAGGTAAGAAAAACGCCAACAGCAGAACCAATCGCTGCATAGAAAAATGCTTGGAACATGTAGGAAAAAATAATTGATTGTGGCGCAATTCCAATTCCTTTCATGATACCGATAAATTTTCTTCGTGTGACGGCATTGATAAAAATAACGATAAATATAGTAATAGATGCGACGACGACGGCAACAGAAGAGAGGGCATTCCCTAGAATAGTAAAGGTCTGTTCCATTTGGCGTAAAAACGAGGGGATTGCTTCGTCTGTCGTTTGGATTCGGGCTTCGTAGGATCCCATAAAATCTTTGATTTCAGAAACAAGTGTGCCAGCTTTGGCATAGTCTGTTTTGATAGCAATTTCTTGGACCTGTTCTTGGTTGACAGAGAGTAAACGTTTAAATTCGGTATTTGAAATAAATAGACGTGCCGAAATTTCATCGACTTTACTTTTGACAATTCCTTTTATAATAAAATCTTTTTGTACCAGTGTTCCATCTTCTCTGCTAAAAGAGACACGAATTTTGCTTCCAACATCGACATTATCAAGTAAATCAAGTCCAGGAATATTGGCATCGGCAAAAGAAGAGAATTTTTTTATAAGATTTGAACCAATCAAAATGTAGCCTTCTTCACCTTTTTCAAGATTTTTTCCATATTTTATAAAGCGTGAAAAATCTGTTACTTCATCTTCTTTTTCTATATCGATACCAACAAGACGTGCTCCCATTTTGTTGGGGCGTTCGTCTTTGAGAGGGAGTCTGTTCAATGTTCCCAAAACCTGGACGCCTTTTCCATAGCGTGCACTGTAGGCTTCTACTTTTTTGTTTTGCTCAATATAAGAAATAAGGGCAGGGGAATTTTCGATAAAGTTTTTTCCAGGATTGGCAGTAATAATAACTTCTCCAGAATAATTTTCACGGAATTGTTTGAAGGAACCAGAAATAAGACCAACGAGCAGTCCCGAAACTACAACGAGGTTCAGAAAGGTGAGGACCATGATAAATAAAATGAGTCCCGTAGTCCATTTGGAGGAACGTCGAATTTGACGGGTTGCCAAGAAAAAACCAACACGACTGGATTCAAAAATATTTTTGAAAAATTGTATAATTTTTTGGAACATGGAGTTTTTTATTAAAAAATATATTTAGGAAAGTTCTTTGGAACTTTGGGATTCTCTTGGGTATTGTTCTTGAAACATTTTTTCGTCTCCAAATTCAGTAAATTCATTTTTTATATGATCTTCACGTTTTTTGAATCCAGGTTTTTTTTCATGCATGATTCCACACCAATATTTTTCGGTTTGTCCTGCAATTTCTTTTACATAAAGGAGAAGTCCATTGGCATATCCACAGTACATACATCCAAGTTTTTCGAGTGGATCAAGGTATTGAAGTTTTGCTCTATCAAATACTTGTATATAGTCGGATCGTTTGACTTTTTCGAGTTGGTAGAGTGGAAAGCAAATTTGCTGGTATATCTCGACAATAATATCAAGCATGAGAAAAAATGGCAGCGGTGCCCAAATAAAAGGGGTTGAAATAAGGTGTGGAATAAATCGAGAGAGGTAGTTTCGGCGGTAGTCCATAGTATCTTTTAATAGTCTAAGAGAATGAGAGTATAATATACAAAAATGACAGAGACTTCCAGTCTTTATTTGAGAAGCATGGCAGCGAGATCTCCAACTCCAATTTTCTTTTCTGCGGAGCAGGGCATGACAATATGATTTCCAACTCTTTGTTTGAAGTCTTCAATTTTTTTGTCGTATTCTGATTTTTTTATTTTGTCGATTTTATTGGCAACAATGATGATATTTTTTTGACCAGCTTCAAGTCGGTAGAGCATATCCATATCGAGATCTGTTGGGCCAATGTTTGCATCGATAATGAGTACGACAAATTTTTGCTTGTATTCTGATCGAAAAAAATACCAGTCAATCATTTTTTGAAGTTTTTCACGAATATTTGGTGAAATACGTACGAATCCATATCCAGGAAGATCGACGAAGTAGACTGCCTTGTTGATCAAAAATATGTTCATTTCTTGCGTACGTCCTGGGTAAGAACTGGTAATAGCCAAGCCTTTTTGGTTTGTGAGTGCATTAATAATACTGGATTTTCCAGCATTGGAGCGTCCAATAAAAGCAACCTGAGGAATACCATTTTCTAAGGTGGAATCATTGCCTACGGCGCCTTTGACAAATTGTGCGGATCGAACGTTTGACATATGTCAGTCATAGTGCCACAAATTCGAGAAAAAGTCAAGAATTTTGGCTTATTTTCAATAAAAAGAACCCCATTGTAGGGGTCTTCGCGGTTAGTTATTTTGCACTCTTTTTTGGTTTTTTCTTATTTTTATTTTTTGCTGCAGCATGGATTCCTTTTGCCATAGAGATATATATTTAATGATAACATATAAAGTATATCATATTTTTGTTTTTGACTCTAATGAGGCAATAAGAAGGAGTTTTTGTTCACGCGTGAGTTTTTTGATTTTGGCTTCTCGTTTGAGGGCAAGGGATTTGCTTGTATAGGTTTCGGAGTATTGGAGTGTTACAGGTCTTCGAGAAGCAGTGTATTTGGCACCTTGTTTTGAGTTGTTATGTGCCAGAATTCTTTTTTCGAGATTATTTGTAATGCCTGTATAGAGGGTTTCGTCTGCGCATTTGAGGATATAGACAAAATAGGGCATGAAAGATGATTATTGCATTATTTGCAATACAGCTGCTGCTACCATGTAACAAATTAATGAACCACCAATCATAATTGCAATTTTCTTTAGCATCCACTTTGGTTCAGTTCCACCAAATACAACCGCACTCACTTGTGCTGGCATCACAAAACCGAGCCAAAAGAATCCAGCCATACCAAAGGCATGCCATTCAGATGGAAGAGCTGTCAAAAAGAGTGCTAAAACAAATGAAGTGATCAAAGTCATTGCCAATTGCAATGCCAGATAGAGTCCCATTTTTTTCATCATTTTTTGTTGTTCTTCTTTGGAGTGTTTATCAAATCCATGCATTTTGCCCCAAACTTTTCCAAATATTGGAGTGTACCAAATGGCAGCGACGACAAATTGAGCTAGGGTTGCAAAAATAATGGCGAGGTAGTTGAGTTGCATATGTGTGTTTGAATAAATAAAAATTGTTGAGTTGCATATGTGTGTTTGAATAAATAAAAATTGCGGAGAGGGGGAGATTCGAACTCCCGGAGGACTTTCATCCTCACCGTTTTTCGAGAACGGTACCTTAAACCACTCGAGACACCTCTCCATACCCCAATAGACTAGCACATTGAAAAGAAAAATCAATTAGCCGAGAAATGTTGTCTCAAAAGTTTCTGCTGCTTTTTTGTAAGAAGCATTGCTTTCATCTTCGGGAGTCGTAAATTGCCAATTCCAACAAAGTTTTGGAATAACATTGAATCCATAAAATTTGAGGACGTCTTTTTGTATTTTGATCACGTTTTTTCCATTCCAGTTGTGTCCGGTGGCAATAATTCCAGCGTCAATTTTTGCGAGTACATTTTTTTCTCCAAGAGTGCTGTGGCGATTTTCTACCCAGCTCAGGCGTTCGATAAGTTTTTGATAAAAAGAATTCATTTGACCCCAGCGAACAGATCCAAAAAATACAACACAGTCATTTTCAAAGAGTGCTTTGCTGATTTTCCAGAGTTCGTCTTTTGGGTTGTTGATACTGGCCCAGCAGCGGTGAAGGCCTGAAGGGTTTTTTTTGTCGTCTTTGAGCAGTGATGCTTTGATTCCACAGATATTGCCATCTTTTGTAGAGATGTTGCCTTCGCAAGGGAAAATGAGAAGTTGTGGAACATCTATAATGTGTACTTTTTCTTTTCCCAAAATGTTTTGAAGAAATTCAGCGAGTTCGCTACTTTTGGCTTTTTCAGCAATGCCGTTTTTGGGAGTCCAGCGATTGGATGTTGTCAAAAAGAGTATTTTATTTTTTGTTTTGAGGTGTTGTATCGTTTTTTGAATATGAATATTCATATATTATTTTTTGGAAGATTTTCTTTTGGCAAAAAAATAAATAATAAATCCAAAAATTCCAAGTACGACTATTATATCCATAACTTTGGTATATCGTTCGAGGTGATCCCAATTGTTTTTTAAAAGAAATCCGACGTAGGCGAGAAAACCATTCCAAAGAGCTGCTCCAATAGTAGTGTAGAGCAGAAATGAAGATATTTTCATGTTTGCCATGCCTGCAGGAATAGAGATGAAATGTCGGACAACAGGGATGAGACGCCCTATAAAAACAGCTCGACCGCCGTATTTTCCAAAAAATTCTTCGGTTTTCATCAGATGTTCTTCGTTGAGAAGGACGTATTTCCCATAGCGCTTGAGCAGCGGATTACCACCATATTTTCCAATATAATAAGAGAGAAGTGATCCCAAAATACTTCCAATAGTACTAAAAAGGAGTACCAATGGAAAGGTCATTTTTCCTTCGGAAATCAAAAAACCAGCAAAGGGCATGACCGCTTCGGAAGGGAGTGGCAGTATCATACTTTCCATTGCCATCAGGACTATGAGGCTGGGATATCCTCCAAAAGAAATAAAGGCCACGACTTTTTCGATGATAAGTGATGTAATAGACATAGTCCCCCTATTGTAGAGGAATTTTTTATTTTAAACAATACTTGTGTTATAGTAATGGAGGATTTGCATATTAATGATATATTGTATGGCTGTAAAAAATTTGAGTGCAGAAGAATTTAAAAAATGGAGAGAAGAAAAACGAGATTATCTCTATCTTGACGTGCGCAATAAAAATGAATGGGACGAGGGGCATTTTGAAGAATCTATGAATCTTCCACTGCACCTTTTGCCACTTTTTATTGAAGAAAAAATTCCTGAGAAAGATATGTGTATCGTGATAGGCTGTGCTCTTGGTGGGCGTTCGGCACTGGGGGCCCAAAAGTTGCTGGCGCTTGGATATACAAATGTGAATAATTTGGAAGGTGGATATTTGGGTTATTTGGAGTCAATAAATAATTAAATTTTTTTATGCAAAGAGTCGCTTTTGCTGGAGGGTGTTTTTGGTGTATAGAAGCTATTTTCAAAAGATTGCGGGGTGTTGTTTCTATTGAATCTGGGTATGCTGGTGGACATACCGATACACCAAGTTATTATGATGTGGTAGATGGTGAAACAGGACATGTTGAGGCGGTAGAGTTGGTTTTTGATACAGAATTCATATCTTTTGATATTTTACTTTCTGTATTTTTTGCATTTCACGACCCGACAACACTTGATCGACAGGGGAATGATGTAGGCACACAGTATAATTCTGTAATTTTTTATACGAGAGAAGAACAAAAAATTGAAGCTGAAAATTTTATAAAAAAATTAGAAGAAGAAAAAGTATTTGTTCATAAAATTCTTACAAAAATAAAACCTTTGGAAAAATTTTTTAAGGCCGAGGATTATCACCAAAATTATTATGATACCAATCCAAATCAGCCTTATTGTCAGCTCACGATTGATCCAAAAATTGCAAAGTTGCGTTCGAAGTTTTCGCATTTACTCAAAGAAGAAAAATAATATATGGATGCTGCTTTACATAAAAAAATATATTTAGCTTTGCTTGGGAATGTGGTTCCATTTGTTGGAGTTGTATTTTTTCATTG
Organism: Candidatus Magasanikiibacteriota bacterium; assembly: GCA_052034405.1. Classification (GTDB taxonomy): domain Bacteria; phylum Patescibacteriota; class Patescibacteriia; order Magasanikbacterales; family UBA922; genus CAYTKU01. The sequence goes on from JBPOIO010000016.1 coordinate 51,499, forward strand.
GTCTGTAGTTGCTATTTTGCTTTCATATTGGCTCGAAAATGTGGTGATTGGTTTGTATCAAATTTTGAAAATAAAAAAAGCCAAATTGAATTACCCAGTAAATGAACAAAATAAGTTTGTGATTGGACCGCTTCGGCCTGTGAAATCGAGTGAACAAATTTTTTATTCCATTTTTTTCTCTGTACATTATGGAATATTTTTGTTTGGACACCTCGCAGTTTTGAGCTTGTTTGCAGAAATTCTTAGTGAATCCATAAAATTTACTTGGGCAATTGTAATGACTTCGCTGCCATTTTTTCTCACGCATGGAAAGTCGTATGTGGAGGAATATATTGGAGAAAAACAATATGAAAAAATACCACTTATCAAATTTTTTGTGGGACCGTATCGCCGTATTTTTGTGATGCACATTACTCTTATCTTGGGAGCTATTCCACTTTTGTTTGTGGCAAAAATATTTCCGCAGATTTCTTTCGTTGTAATTGTTTTAAAAATATTTTTGGATGTTTTTTTAAAAGAAAAAGAATTTGCATTTTGGAAAAAATTTGAAGAAGTAAAATAGAGTATATTTTTAATTGATATGGTTATGGTGATTCAAACTTGGCATTTATTGTTGATTCTTTTCTTTTTTGTTGTGGGCATTTTTATTTTGTTTCTTTTTTTGACAAAATTTAAATTTAAAAAAGCAGAAGCGTTGGCTACAGAAATTGGATTTTCTTTTTTCGTTCAAAAAAATATTCCGCAAGAACATTTTGAAGTTTCAAAATATCTACGATATTTTTGGGGTTTTGAATTTTTGTCAGTTGGAGATATCTCTGATCAAAGAGTATATTTTACACAGTATTTACAAAAGATACCTTCCCAATTGCCTTACTCTTATGTAGTTTTTTCTCTTTTTGAAAAACCATATATTTTTGCTTCGGATGAAGAAAGAAAAAAATTGCAAACACGAGTAGAAAGTGTTATTCCTGGTGGACTTCTTACGCAAGACGGTATTTTTTATTATCATCCAATACCTTGGGTTCTGAAAAAAGAAAATATTTTGGAGATATCCAAAGGAATTGTTTTGGCTGTTCAATCATTGAAATAAAATTGTATGTCCGATCAAAAATTTGTGGTGCAGGTCACTGACCATGCGCATTATATGGAAGAAGAAGGGGAGTATACTCGTGGAGAGTTTGCTGTTCGCGAAGAAGCAGAAGTCAAATGTAAAGAAATAATTGATCGATCTCTCGGAGAATTGTTTTCTCTAGGGATCTCAGCAGAAGATTTGTTCAAACAGTTTATGCTCTATGGTGAAGAAGCCTCTTGTGAAGGTTTTGACAGTATGGAATATATACGATTGCGCTGTGAGGAATTGTCAAATAAAAAATAGCCAAAAGGCTATTTTTTTTCTGAAGATGTTTGTGAAAAGAGAAGTGCAGGGAGAAGCCAGAAGAGAATTGCCAAATCGTTTTTTATGTAGGGTGAATCCACAAGGCCCATAGTGAGAATTACGCACATACTCGCAAGTACAAATTTTGTTTGCGAGTTATTTTTTATGGCTGTAGTAAAAAACCACACGAGGATGATAACAAATCCGATAAGACCCAGTAGTCCAGTATTTATCCAAATGGTCAAAAAAATATTGTGTGGGTGGTGAAATACTTCGATCCAGTGGTCGCCGCGGTAGTGGACAATGCGTTCTTCGTATGATGCAATACCAGCTCCAGTGATTGGGAGATCTTTGAGGAGTGCAAATGTTTCACTCCATATATCTCGTCGGAGTTGTCCAGAATAGTTTGTAGCAAAGAGTTCTTGTTTTATAGAATGCGTTGGAGGCAAAAGAATAATCCCAACAGATGCAATGATCCCAAATACAATTGCTGGTATGCGTGTTTTTTTGTAGCAGAGCAAGAGTATGCCGACTCCTCCTGCGACTCCGATCAGTGGACCAGAGCCTTTGGCAAAAAGGATAGCAAGGAGACTGGTGAAAATAGTTGTTATTGCCAGCCACGCGATTTTTTTATTTTTCGTCCACTGTTCATGAATCAGGTACATTGCGAGTGGAATAATCGGTGCCAGAAATAGTCCTACAGCATTGGGGAAGCCATACCAACCTGTCACGCGGTAGGTTTCGCGGTTGGCCCAAAATGCGTAGGGGACGAGATAGCCCGTGAAATGTTGGTAGATGCAGAGGATGCTGGTAGCGAGAGCCGAGAGGATGAGTGGAAGGAGAATGTAGTTTTGAATGTTTTTGCTTTGAGTTTTTTCGTCAAGGTTTTTTAAATATATACTGAGTACAAAAAATATAAGGATTGGTTCAATATAAAATGCACGCCATTCACCCGCTGCCGCACGGATATTTACTGAGGTAAAAATAGAAATGGTTGAAGCAAGAAGAAATAGGGTTATACCGCTAGCGAGGAGTTTATTTTTTTTCACGGCCATTATGAGTGAATTGAGACGAAATCGAGGAATATTTTTTAATACAAAAATACCAATAGTAGAAAGCACAATCACTTCAAGTATCGTCGAAGGTATTGGTCCAACATGAAAGCGTAGCAAGTAGGTCGGCAAGAACAAAAATAGCGCAAAAATCCAGTATTCAATTTTGAAAATATTTTTTATCATACGAGCAAACTATAGCACAGCATCGAGTGGGCTGACAATACTGGTATTTTTGATCGTCACATGGGTATAGAGAAGGGTGGTTTCGATTTTGGTATGTCCCAAGAGCTCCTGTATATAGCGGATATCAGTGCCATTTTCGAGCAGGTGCGTGGCAAAAGAATGGCGCAGGGTATGCGGGTGAACATGTTTGTGAATATTTGCTTTGTACGCAGCATGACTTACTATTTTTTGAATCGTATGCGTCGTAAGAGCTTTGCTCGTTCCTTCTCGCGTGAAGATAAAATCACTTGGTTGTTTCAAAAGGCTTTGTTTTTGAAAAATTGATTTGAGTGTGACGGGAAAAAGTGTGTAGCGATCTTTTTTGCCTTTTCCTTTGACAATATGTATAAGCCCGCGGGCAATATCTATATCACGCATTTTGAGATTGACGAGTTCACTCACACGTAAACCTGCACCATAGAGAAGCGAAATAATAGTGTGGTGCTTGGGATTGGTTGTAGCGCTGATGAGTCGTTTGACTTCGTCTTTGGAAAGGACTGTGGGGAGCGTTTTTTCTCTTTTTGACCTCGGGATATGAACAAAAAATTTGCGCCGGAGAATTTTTTGAAAGTAAAATTTGAGGGCGCTATAAGCAGTATTGATGGTTGAGGCTGAACGATTTTTTGCTTGGAGAGTGGAAAGGTAATCTCGGATATGTACTTCAAGGATAGACGTTGGAGTGACACTTGCCAGTTTGAGACATTCCTGGATATAATAGGTATAGCTATCAATGGTGTGAGGACTAAAGTTTTTGAGCGTCATTTCTTGACGCAAAAGCAACATTGGGTCGCGACTGGGGCGATAGTGAGGTGAATCCATAGGATAGGGTGGTTACACATTAAGTACTTCTATAGTAACAAAAACTTCCTCAAATAAAGCTAAAGAAATAATAAAGTTTTTCTAAAGTCGCATATAAGGAGTTATCGGAAATATTTTTTATAAAATAAATTATGGCTACGACATCATTATCAGGTTTGGTAGCAACTCAACCAGGATGGTCACATCAACTGCATGTAGATATAATTGCAATCGGTATAATCGCAGGTGCTTTTTGTATATTATTACTGATTAAAAAGAAAAAAATAATATCAAAAGTAATTTGGAAATTTCTTTTTTGGTTTTGTTTATTTATTTTTTTATTTTATTCTATAAATATATCTGATTCTCCTGGTTCAAAACAATGTCCATTCTTCAATGGAGTATGTTTTGACGTAAAGTTACTGCCTGACAGCATTTTACCCCCTATTTTATTTTTACCTTCTGGAGTTTTAAATTACTTCCGATAACACTGCTTATCCAAAATGCTTTTTCGCTTAGCTCAAAGCACTTCGGATCAAGCAGAAACGTTGTGCGAAATAATGAAAAGTTTTATAATTTCTTTCAGAAATTAATTTGGGGCTATTTTTTAAATTTTTAATTCTAAAATTATGTTTCAAGGTGTAAAAAACGGGTGGCAATTAATAAAAGAGTCAGTCAGAGTATTTAATCGTCATCCAAAATTCATCATTCCGCTATTGGTTACTTGGCTTGTTTATGCGCCGATTATCTTATATTTGAAATACTGGTTTAATTGGGATGCATATACTGACTCTCAAGTTTTTCTAATTGTATTCGGAATAATTTTTGTTTTTGCCTTTTTGCTTTCATTTTCTTGCTCTATGTTGCTGGAATTAATCCAACAATTAGAGTCTGGAAAACAAATGAATATCGCAAGTGCGTTCGGACACACATTATCGCACAATACGATAAAAATATTACCAGTGGTCTTTGTCTGGACAATTATTTGGTTTATCTTGCTTGTGATTCAAGCTCTTTTATCTAAAGATAAAAAAAGAGAAAAAGAGTCATTTAGTGCTGAAAATGCGGCAAAAACATTAGCTGGTTATCAAAATTTTTCATTATCAAAAGCCTTTTTTAAAGCATTAGAAAAAGGCGTACGCATGGTTGTTTTCCTAATTCTTCCTGCAATAGCTTGGGAAAATTTGAGTTTTTGGAAATCTGTAAAAAAGGGCATTGCTGTTTTCAAATCTAATCTTTCTGCATTTGTGACAGGTTTTGTTCTTACTGGATTGGCAACAGCAATTATCTTTTTACCGCCTGCACTTTTATTTTATATTTCCGATGAAATGGAAATCATATTCCCCGAGTGGGTGTGGGTGATTACGATAATTTATATTGCATTTGGCTGGAGTTATTCGATTTACCTTGAACAAATGTTTACGGCTGAGTTGTATCTATGGAATCATAAATGGGAAAAAGAAGTTACAAAAGCACAGGCGGAAAATAGACCGATTCCAACACTGAATGATATTCCAAGACCATCAGTTCTTGATGAGGTAAATGATCTTTTATAAAAATAAGGATAAAAATTTAAAAAATAGCCCCAAATATTTTGCTATCGCAAAATTAAAACTTTTCATTACATCGCACAACACGGCATATCTGGTTACGGCTTTTATACAAAAGCCTCCACCCATATTTGCCTCCGCTACGCTACGGCAAACATCAGATATGCCGAAACGTTGGTCAAAATGTCGCTACGCTCCATTTTGACCAACGTGGCG
>JBPOIO010000010.1:0-3906 GCA_052034405.1 Candidatus Magasanikiibacteriota bacterium
ATTCATAAATCAGCGTCCCTTGAGTGCGTTCCAAAGGTACTTGATTTTGGGTTAAACCCTCAAATGATGTTTGTTTTCTTTCAATTTGAGTGGGCAAAGGGAAAAACCTGGAGCGAAGCCACAGTAACCCTGGATAAATCAGAGGGAATTCCTCTAATAAAAAACCTTCTAAAGTCCGTTATTTCGCTGCATCGTGCCAGCTTGCATCATGGCGACTTGACGCCTACAAATATTATCGTCAATGGAAGTGATATTAAATTCATTGACCTAATTGAATACGAACAAAATGCATCAAGCAACTATACACCAACTTACGTTCCGCCAAACTTTGAAAATCTTCCAAAATCAAGTATCGACCGTTATGCTTCACTGAAACTTATTTACGAACTATCACAGGCCATAAACTATATTCACCTATCGGAATACATATCTCAACTCCTAGAGATGCCTGAGATTTCGGCATACGAATTAGAATCACTTCACGACAATTTAAACTCAATTGTAAACCCACCAACAACTCATTCCTCCCAGATACTTGAGATTAGCCACAAGAATTTACGCGATCTGCCTGAAATCTTCATGTCCGATGAAGGAAGCTATTATCTATCTATCAAAACAAACTCAGGAAAAAAGAGAGATTTAGTCAGAGTTAGAATTAGCGGAGTAAAACACCAAGTTGAAATCCTAGTTAGTCCTGAAAAAAAGATTATAGTTTCCTCAAGCCTTACTAAAATAAGGCACGATCAGTTCGTTTATAACAAAAGAGAATCAGATATAGAATTTAAGGGTGTCGTACTTCTTCATAATAACGAAAACACGCCTAATGATAAGCTAATTGATTACATAATAAACAGCCAAGTATACGTCGAGTCAACACAAACAAATGTGCAGGAGAAACAAATTAACGATAGCGACAGAAAAATACTATCTCTGCCAAAGATAGATGATTCAACCGTCATAGACGCCAAGGAGATATGGAAAATACTAGTTGATACAGAATTCGAGAGCAATCCAAGAATACAGGTAGTTACTGAGCCTAAATATCTAGAAAATGGAAAACTCACATTCAGATTCGCTATTGAAGAGAACAGCTTTGATTTTGATCTAGGATCAGAAAAAGTGACTGTAAAAGCTGAAATACGCGGCGAAATGAGGGATATTGGGGGCGTCGAAGATATTAGTTCAGATACAATATTGCTTAAGCCACGTGGCCGTTCATCTCCTCAAATAGGAGACACACTTATGCTCGAAGGAAGCTTATCTGCTGCTTCTCTCGCCAAACGCGAAAAGGCTGTCAACAATCTCATAAAAGGTCGAGCGGTAGTACCAAATATATCAGACTATTTCTCTCCTGGAATATCTGTGAGCCCTATAGAAAACGCTGAGCCAACAGATGACGAACTCGACAGTTACACTGAACTAGATTCTCATGGAAATGTATCGTTCGCATTGAACGAGCAACAGAGAAGGGCGTTCAAGGACCTCTACAAATTCGGCCCGGTCGCCCTTCTTCAGGGGCCTCCAGGAACTGGTAAAACTGCATTTATCGGCTCATATATACATTACACGATTTCTAAAGGGGCCAAGAGAGTTTTACTTGTAAGTCAATCGCATGAAGCCGTCAATAACGCTGCCGAAAGAGTTCGATCCCTATTTAAAAGGACGAAGAGCACTATTGACATAGTTCGGCTTGGTGACGAATCCAATTTATCTTCTGCTCTAAACGATGTGGGAGAAAAAGCTATTCAGTTTCACTACCGCGACAAATTTAGAGCGGAATTCAAGGAACGCCTTGAATCTTTACTTCTAGATTTTGGCCTTGAATGCGAATTCGTTAGGATCGTCATTGGCTTTGAAACTTCGTTCGGAAGAAAGATAGACCAATTAGTATCACAAGAAAAAGACACCGAATATTCATGTGAAATGAACCTAAGCGATAGAAAAGCTAAGACTATTCAGGGACTTTCTCGCTATTTATATAAGGAAATAGGAAAAAATATAGATTTTGCTGGCCATGAACTGCCTAACATAAGAAACATCGTTTATTCAGTAATAAGTACCCACTTTGAAATTTACTCAGACGAACTGATCGTCAATGTAAAAAATATTGTGTCAATCGCAAACGAGTGGCTTAGCGTCATGGCGTCAAGTCAGGCGCAATTCCAGAATTTCCTAGCTAAAACACGTACTCTAGTGTGCGGAACTTGTGTTGGAATAGGGCGTTATCACTATGGGATTCAAGAGAATATATATGACCTTGTCGTAATAGATGAAGCCGCCCGGTCTCCGGCAAGTGAACTAGCGATTGCCATGCAGGTCGGTCGAAAAATCTTGTTAGTTGGTGACCACAAGCAATTACCTCCACTGTTTGACGAAAATCATCTTAAAGCAGCAAAAAGAAGACTTCCAAAAATTGATATAAAAGAACTCAGACGCAGTGACTTTGAAAGAGCATTCGTTTCTGATTATGGAAAAATGGTTGGACGTTCATTGCTGACCCAATACAGGATGGCGCCCCCAATTGGAGAGCTTGTATCAAAAACATTCTATGGAGGCGCATTAACCACTGGGCGAGGAAAGACAAAAAAAGAGTACATTCAGATTTTTGAGAAGTTTGCTGCGCCTGTAACATGGTTTGACACAAGCAAAGCCGGATCAAGGTCTTTCGAATCTCGTCCGACTGGAAAGGATGTCAATTCTAAGAGCTTCGTAAATGAATTTGAAGCCGATATGATAATTTCAATTGTCAATCGATTGTACGATAATGATCGATCACAAACCTTGTTGATCGAAGATGCAGAGCCAAGAATCGGAATAATATGCATGTACAGCGAGCAGGTTCGATTGCTAATTAAGAAAATAAACAGCATATCATGGGCAAGAGGCCTGCTAGAGAAGCGAATAATGAAAGTTGACACTGTTGACAGCTATCAAGGAAAGGAGAACGATATCATTATTTTATCGCTCGTAAGGAGCAATCATGATGAGAGTGAAGGATACGTCTCTTCCGAGAGCCGTGCAAACGTTTCTCTTTCTCGCTCCAAGGAAGCCTTATTTATCGTTGGCAACAAAAATATGTGGTCGAACAGAAACAGAAATTCGGCATTTGGTCGAGTTTTAAGTTTTATTTCGAATGAGGCTTCTAGTGACTATTCAGTAAAAGAAATCGAAGCAAAAGGTTAGGGAAATGGAAATTCAGATAAACAAAATATCTTTTGGCCTTCCAGCCAAAGCTTTCTTTATTGACTATACAGTAAGCCAAAAGCGTCAACTTCCTGTTGTTAAAGAGTTTATTATTAGAATCATTCATTCCTTAAAACTGGCATCAGTAGAGACGATTCAAAATTTCTTCGGATTCTCTGATTCTGAGATACGGGCTGTTATAGACGATCTTGTAGAGGAGAGCTTAATTGAGTGGGATGAGAATAATATTAAGCTTACAAGTTATGCATTATCAAACTTCGAAGAAGTCGAAGGAGGAATGTTACCTCGTTTTTTTGAGGTCGCAGAGAAAACAGACACGGTCCTCTTTGAGATGCTTAGCTTTAGAATGCTATCGAAAGCCATTAGAAAAAATGGGCCAGAGGGCTTATCTATTGCAATTCCTCTCCCCGACGAATCATACAAGAACCTGAGTGACAAAGCTCGAAACTCGTTCGATGCTCATTTCCAGCATTTTCGAGAGAATATAAAAAATGAGGACATCTATTCAGACAGGCAGGAACTTTACAGAATTAATCACTTAACAAGCAAATATGACTTACTTATTCCTGTCGAAGTACTATATTTTGTTGATTCACTAGCGCCAACGGAAATTAAGATGGCTTATGAATCACCAACAATGGACGAGTGGGATAGCACAAAATCACTTTTTAATGCAATGGATCAGGCTATCGCTCAAAGACG
>JBPOIO010000054.1:0-12976 GCA_052034405.1 Candidatus Magasanikiibacteriota bacterium
ATCTTCAGCTGTAGCAAGAATACTGAAAGTACCAAATGATGCGTCATTTTGATCTTGACGAACATCAGCACTTTCTCCTTCGAAGTCTACATTGATTTTTCCACCTTCAACTGTAAGTTCCATAGCAGTAGCTGTTGTAAGTGTGTTATCTACACCTACTTCGTAGCCACTGTTTTGTGAACTCCAAGCACTGAAGTCTGAATCTTCATCCAAAATGAATTGGATTGTATCGTTCAAGTTAGTTACACCTACATCAGCGTAAACGCGGTATGTAGCAGTGTCACCTTCAAGAATTTTATCTGAAGAGTCAAAATCAAATTTTACACGGTCGTTAGGAAGAACTTCACCAGTAGCAATAACTTTACCAGCGCGTTTCAAAACGATGTTTGAAAGAGCTGTCATGTCAGCACTACCTTTTTGGCGAAGAGTGATAGAAGTAACATTGATATCATCTGTAGATGCATCAACATCAAATTCTCCTACTTTTACAGCGTCCTGACCAACTTTTACGTTTGTGTCAGTTCCACCAGCAGATACTGCTACAGTTCCGATGTCTTGTGAACCAACAACGAGGAGGTTTCCACGAACTGGGAAAGATCCTGATACGTCGCCACTAGCATCGATACTGTCTTTTGAAACGAGTTCAAAACGGTTTTGGTCACCTTGAGTTGCGTTAGCAGCCAAAGTATCCATATCAGCTTTGAGGACTACAGTTTCTGAGTCTCCACTGTTGATGTGCAAGTTTACATTGAATGTAACTTCGTCATCATTGTTCAAAGTTCGTCCATTTTCAAGACGAGCTCCGTTGTTGTAAAGGTAGATTTTGTTGAAGTCATTGTTGTCACCAACTCCACCACGGTGGAAAGTAAGTGAAGTAACATCAACATCACCTGAAGTTGCTTGGAGGACAACAGACAAGTATTCTACATTTTGTGCTCCGCCTGGAACAACGTCAGCCTCAGCTGTGTTACCAGCAAGACTTACACGAAGATCTCCAGTTGAAGTACTTGTAGAGTTGTTGTTGTTTCCGTTGCCATGTGGAGCTGAACCGAGCTGTGCAACATCTGCAGTGAGAGATGCAACAGTGCGAGTTCCTTCACCCATGCCAACGAGAGCGTCCCATTGAGCTTGACTTACGAGGCGAACTTCACCTGCCCAAGCTGCTGGAACAGCACCATCAAGAGCGTAAGCTTTTGAGTCTTCTCCAACAACATATACTGGACCGTTTGATTCTGAACGAATCAATTGTCCAGGAACTGGTGACATTCCGTCAACTTCTCCTCCGATTGGGAAAAGAGAGATAACGAAGTCTGGGAGATCATGAACATGTTTTGCCCAATCAGCTCCACAGAGAGCTACAGCAGCAGCTTCACTAGCAAGTTTATGACGAACTCCGCCATAACTTACCATGTAAACAGCTGGAGATGCTGGAGATTTCATTGTTTCGCATGAACCTGGACGAGGACTTACTGCTCCGCGACTTGCTGGAGGGAAGTGTGCATCGAGGTCGGTTCCTGCTGGCAATGTTTTGATAGCATCGTAGTTTGTAAACCAAGTTTTATAGAGCCATCCAAATGCGAAGTACATGCGTTGCATGTCTTCATTCACATAGTAAACTGAAGTTTGATCTGCGAGCTTGATAAGATCGCCTGCTTCAACAGCCCCAACAGCAACAGTTGCTGCAGAAGCGTTTCCAGCTGGAACGAGAGTCGAAAGACCAACACTCCAAGCGATTGTCATAGCTACGACTGACCAAGTAAACAGTTTTTTACTAAATCGTAATACGTCAGACATAAATAAATTAGTTTTCCCAGTACTTCAGCGCATACTGATTTAAAATCTCAGCACGTCAGGAGTAAAGGTATTTGTCAAAAGAAGGAAAAACGACTCACTGAGCCTCGACCTTGTGTTTTTCCAGAACGCCAACCCTACTGTATGGCAGTCTTGCATCATACTTATAATGCGAAACTGCCATACAGTAGAAACAATTATTTTGATTATTTTACAATAATTATATTATAATTTCCTTTTAAACTCGTAGTGGTATTCGGTTCATGAAAAAATGGGATACGTTTCATTGTTTGATCCACAAAATAAACTGCAGAATAATTTTGAATCGTAATATTATCATTTGACTCAGAATCTCCGAGAGAAACAGCTTCGGCAGAAACATTTTGAACTGAGATAAGTGTCAAAAAACCTATACTCACACAGATTGTTATAGCCACAAGCACCCAACTAAAACTTTTTTTACTCAATCGTAATACGTTAGACATAAATAAGTTATTAATAATTATTGTATTGTAGAACTTGTATCTGTTGGTACTGGATTTATAGTTAGATCAACAGTAGTAGTTGTAACAGATGGAGGAACAATTTGTATTCCAGCAGCTTCTTGGGCTTGAACCACATCACTATTATTTTCACTCACAATCGTATTCAATGCTTTTACCTTTTCAAAAGCTTCATCAACCTTATTTCCATTGAGTAATGCTGTTGCTTCTTTTGCAACACTCTGAGCCTCTACTACACTCGCATCAATTTTTTCTACGACTTTATTAAGTGATGGAGTACTTGTGGCAATATCTGATGTTGAACTTGATAGAGATGAAGATGATACATCAGGAGAATCAGTGAGGGTAGTGGTAGAAAGACCAACAGTAGAACTTGCAAAATTAGCATCAATACTGTTTTTTACTTCATGAAGAGTTTCTTGACTATCTTTACTGCCAACAAGTATGCTATCGATTTTTTGTTGTACCAAGGCCTTGATATCGTCTGACGGAGTACCACTCGGTTGCCCAGAAAGAGCAATCTCAAGAGCCTGAAGGCCTGTATCGTTAGCTGCACGAGTCGCATCGGCAATGGCTTTTACGGTATCAATAGGGACATTGGTATCACCGGAGGTTACATCACTCAGTGTCTGTACAATATCACTGGTTTTTTTACTAATATCTTTGGCAACACGAGTCGCAGTTACAGCATCTTGGTCCTTAACCTGTTGCAGAGTATCATTGACAAAACTAAGAGATTTTTTGAGTTCGTTCACCGCATCTACCTGATGAGAACTTTTTACCTGACGAATTTCTTCAAGACGACGAGAAGCAAATTCAAGGTGCAAGGCAACCTTTGTATCTGTATCTCCGGTCAGTGAAACCACAGCAACTTGTGTTTTTTCTGCAGCAAGCTTTACGTTGTAACAAAAATCTCCTGGTAAGCAGTTGTGTGTAGCACTTACTCCACCAATCCAGCCACCAACCGTAATACCAATAGCAAGCACAAAAATAAGGGCTGTGCGAAGATAATAATATGATTTTTGAGAAATAAAAAGTTTCAGGAAAGTTTCAAAAGCAGACGAAAAAGAAGCATGTTCAGGATTTGCTCCCATGCTATTTTGGATTTGTGCCATTAATTTTTCACGACTACGAACAACCCACTCAGGATTTGGGTTCATACCCTCATGAGTTTGTTTGAGCTGTTTGAGTTGTGCAATAATTTCTTTTGACATATACCTACTATTTTTCGTCAACCAATGTTTTGAGTTTTTTGAGAGCCCGGTGAAGTAAAACACGAACATTGAGTGGTTTTTTCCCAAGCATTTCTGCAATTTCGTGAATACTCAGCTCTTCTATATAATGAAGTAATATGACTTCTTGATATTCTTGTTTCAAGAGACGCAAATGCTTTTCAACCATAGTGGTATCTTGATCTATCTGCAAACGATCGAGAATTGATCCTTCGCTTGCAATAGATTCAAGTTCTTCTACTGGTAGCTGTATCATTTGTTTTTTGGCTCTATCTCGATAAATATCTATAATAGTGTTTCTCGCAATTCCATAGAGCAGACCACTGAGGCTCTGCACCCGCTTGTGTGGGGTATTGATCAGATAGTTCCAAGTTCGAAGAAAAATATCATTTGTAGCGTCTTCGGCTTCTTCTTTGTTTCCAATTTTGAAGTAAACAAAGCGATAAATTCTATCAATATATGTATTATAAAGAATACCAAAGGCCTCGGCGTCTTTTTTGGTAACAATTTTATAGAGCAACCACTTTTCTTGCAGTGGCTTTTGCATAATAGAAGACGGAAAAAATAAAAAAGTGTTACACTACACTTTATTCGCTTAGGGACAACTCTATCATAAAAGACAGGAAAAATCAAGGAAAAATAGCCAAATTTGGCTTATTTTAGTCTTTTTTCAAGCTCTTGAGGCTTGGAGAATAGAGGGTATTATGAATCTTCCACTTATCCACAAATTGACCGATGCCATTTTTCTCAGATTTGCTTCGTACCGTAGATTTTTGCTGAGACCATTTTATAAGGCTTTCAAAGTTGATTTTATAGCGATTTGCTACGACCACATAGGTCACTTCTCCGCTTTTTATAGCCCGTCGAATAGTTTGGGCATTGACACCAAAAAGCCGAGCCGCCTCGGAAATAGACACACGAATGAGTTGTTTATTGATTTCAGGAAGCTCCGAAGGATTCACTCGAGGCATACAAAAAGAAAGATATTTATAGAAAGAAGTATACAACAGTGTAGACAAAATATCAATATCTCCGTATAATAAACTCAAATACTAGAAGCATATGAAATTTGTCAGTGAACACCTCAATAGCCAGCATTTGTTTCATGCCCCACACAAGTGGTTTTTGGCAATACTGCTCTCCCCTATTCATGCCGCAGAGCTTCACTATGAACGCCGATACCACCTCCGTTTTGCCCATGCCAAAAAACTCTTTTTCTTTGACATGAGTCTTTTGGCTTTTTTGTTTTTTTTGTTTGGAGCCACGATTTTTTGGCATTTTTATGATCCAAGCATACGATCACTTGTAAGTCTCAAAGTAGAACAAAGCCAAGAACGTATCAAAACAGGAAGCAAAGTGAATTATACTATTTCCTATATCAATAGAAGTGATATTGCCCTGACTTCTCCAATAGTCAGTATCAATCTACCAAAAGGCTTTATTATCAATACGAGTACTGCTCCAGCAAATTTTGAATATGAAAATTCTTCACTCAATCTTTCCAAACTGGCTCCTGGAGCAAATGGAAGCTTCCACCTCGAGGGAACTTTGTTTGGAACACCGGATCAAGAATACGAAAGCATTGTCAAACTTTCTTACTTTCAAGAAGGCGAAACAGAACGTGAATATGTCATTGCACGACTTTTTAGTTTGCCTCGTGAAAGTCCGCTCGAAGTTGTTTGGGATATGAATGAAAAAGTTCTGTCACATGGAATACTGCCATTTTCTCTTCATATTCAAAACACAGGCGAAGAAACACTTTCATCTCTACGAATCCCCCTTCCATATCGTTCTGGAATAAATTTTGAAAATGTTACAAGTAGTATTGGAATAGTCAATAAAACAACATGGGAACTTTCACTGCCTCCAAAAACAAGTTCCACTCTCAAAGGAAATATTATCACCGCACTTGACGAAGACACAACAACAATAGAACTCGAAACAACTCCAGAAATTTTTGTGAATGGCGAAAGTTTTCCACAAAAAAAACTCACAGAGAAAATACAAGTTCTTCATCCATCTCTTGAAGCAAGAGCCGAGTGGAAACAAGAAAACAAAATTGCAAAAGTATTTGATACTATTCCTTTTGTTATACGCATACACAATACAGGAATCATTGATTTGCAAAACATGACAGTGTCATTACCACTTACGGCACTCATCAATAAAACAAAATTGCAAAGTCTCAATCATGGAACTCTTCGAGGAAATATATTTGTAATAAATAAAAATCAAGATCTTTCACTCGCCCGAATCAAAGCAGGTGAAACATTTGAACTAACACTGCAAATTCCTCTCTCGGCCAGCACAGAAGGAACAGACATTCGTGCAATTTTGCAGCCAGAGATACAAGCAGAAATTGCTGAAGTCCCTGGAGCAATTTATCACAAAAAAATAAACAGTGACGAGATGCATATTGCCAGTCATATTACTTTGAATGGAGCACTGCGATACTATACAGACGAAGGTGACCAACTTGGCCGTGGACCACTCCCTCCACAAGTAGACCAAGAGACACGCTACTTTGCAAATATTATCCTTGAAAATACAACAAGCCAAATTGAAAATGCGATTTTCAGCGCCACACTGGCCCCAGATTTTTCTTGGGCAGATAAAAGTAGTGTCAGTCTTGGAAAAGATATTATCTATAATGCACAAACAAGAAAAATTTCTTGGACTACAAATAGTATTCCAGCACACACAAATGTTGGAATTTCATTTGGCGTTATTTTTACTCCAAGTGCAAATCAAGTTGGCACAAGTCCAATCGCCCTCCAAAATATTTCTCTCACAGCAAAAGATTCTTTTACTTCACTTCCACTTTCTAGCAGCATCAAGGCTCTTGATATTTCTCTTCCAAATGATTCAATCGGACGAAATAAAGGGATACAAGTTATTCAATAATTTTTGAAATAAAAAAACACTTCCCGCAAAGAGAAGTGTTTTTGATTTTATACGGAAACTGTTTTTATTGCTGGAACAGCAAGTGGAGTGCCATATACTTCTACTATTGAATCCATTACCGATTCCCAAGAAAATTCTTTTTCAATGAGTGCACGATTTTGTAATCCTTCTTTTTTCATTTCACTTTCGTCCATTGAAATAATATCCGAAAGTTTTTTTACAAGTGAATTTATATTTCCACGTTCAAAAAAGAATTTGTCATTACTTACAAGATCACGATGTTCCACGATATTGGACAATAATATTGGCAAAGCATAACTCATTCCTTCGAGTACACAAATTGGAAGTCCTTCGTTGTCTGAAGGGTGCACCATGAGATGCGCATGAGAATACAATGTGTGAAGTGGAACTCCAGATTGAAATCCTGTAAAAATAATTGAAGGAATATTGGCAGCAAGAGATTTTACAAAATCAACATATTCATCAGTATAATATCCGTCCCCTACAATCACCAGTTTTTTGTTTCCAAGAATTTCAGGTTTTGTTTCCATGATTTTTTTCCAAGCTTCTACGATATAATGAATACCTTTGTGTGGAATCAAACGTGAAACCACGAGGACATATTCTTTTTCTTTCAGATTCCATTGTTCCAAAACATTTTCATTTTTAAGAGGCTCGTAGAGAGGAACTGCATTTGGGATATAAGCACTTTCACGATCATACACATCACGCATATATTGAAAAATAGTACGTGATACCGCAATAGTCTTGTGAGAAAAATTACTACAAGCCCATTCACCAAGACGAAGCATGAGACGAGCAAAGAGTCCCCACTTTTGGTGCTTACGATCAATTGAGTGAAAGGTTGATACGATTAAAATACGAGGTGCAAAAACACGAGGAATCCATGACAAGAGCGATGGTCCAACTCCATGATAATGAATCACATCCACACGGCGACGCATCGCATCAAGAGTGGCAAAAAAAGTCGAAACAATCGTATCAAGGTGTTTGCTATGAAGTGTTGGCACATGAATGAGCTCGACTCCTTCAAAGAGACCATTTTCACGCTTTGTATACCATTTTCGGCAATATGCAAGCACATCAAAACCACGCTCTACCAGACAGAGCGACAATTCGTGTACATGGCGTTCGATACCGCCGTGGAGTGCTGGGACTCCTTTTTGTCCGATCATGGCTATTTTCATAGACTGATGCTTGATTGAATAAACAGGATAGTATAGCACAAAAAAGGCCTTTTGTCAAGGCCTTCTCAGCGTATATTTTTGGCTTATTTGAGCGGTTTTCCTTAGATTCCCGAACTCATGCCCACAATATCCTTTTTTCCGTCAAAATTCACATCCATGACACGGACCTCAATTCCAGGGTTTCCGAGGCTACTATAGGCCTGAAATTCGCCATATTTGACCTTTCCGCTATCATCAAAAACCTTGATCAAAGGCTTTTTGCCTGCCCCTGCGCCAGCAACGATTTCTTCTATACCATCGCCATCAATATCCCCGACCGCCACATGCACCCCACCCTTGAAGTATTTTTCATAGGCAAACCACTCACGAAAAAGTGTAAAATCCGGATTGTAGAGCTGCACTTTTGTGGCCAGGCCAGTTCCTGTCCCTAGTACCACTTTTCCTGGATTTCCAGCACCCGCCAAAACAGCAATACTATATCCACCCGTATATTTATTCCCAAAAGGAAACCAATTTCCAGAAATCAAAGTCCCTGCTTGACTATATATTTGTACTGGCAAAGCATAACCCGCACTTGGAGCCACCAAAATTTCTAATCGGGCATCGCCAGTGACATCGCCAAAAGTTATAGAAAGATCCCCTGCATAAGAAGCAGTATAGGGATAAAATTTTGCAAAAAGCTGTCCATCATC
The DNA here is from genome assembly GCA_052034405.1 of Candidatus Magasanikiibacteriota bacterium. Taxonomy (GTDB): domain Bacteria; phylum Patescibacteriota; class Patescibacteriia; order Magasanikbacterales; family UBA922; genus CAYTKU01. The sequence continues at coordinate 8,331 of JBPOIO010000054.1, forward strand.
ACGCCACATTGTAATTTTATTTTTTGATACTATGAGCAAATCACGCTGACCATTGTTATCAAGATCCACATGGGCAATTTGATCAGCACCTTTGTAAGTATCTTCAAAAGCAAAAAAACCATTGCGCACACGAGTACCATCGGGACGAAAAAATCGTACAAAATCACCATTGGTAAACAGAGCATCATTCAAAGTCGCAAAGGTTCGAAGTAATATAAGTCCATCATCACTATTGATATCCGTTGCGGTCACAATAGAACCATCATTTACACTTTTGTCTTGCACTCCATGAAACTTTTCATACTCACCACCCAGATCCACATGTTGTTTTTCACCGCTACTATTCACCAGGGCAATACCATTTTGAAACTGACGCACCCAAACACCAGGAGCATAGCTATTGGTATTAGCCGCAAGATTATTGTGCAAGCTTGGCGCGGCAAGTGCAGTCCCAAGGTCACTTCCATATTCATCATACCACCACATTTGAGAGTGATTGCTGTCGCCAAAATCATAAGAAAAATACGCATCGCTAAGGAGTGCACTCACAAATCCATAACGAAATTTGCTATAATTATTTTGTATCCCAGTATTATTCGAGTTGCCATTGAAAACCAAAAGTCTTGGAGCACGATTGAATTGCCCTATATCACGCGCACGGTTCATCACAGTTGGCCATTTCCCATCCCCTTCCCAAGGAGTAGGAAAAGTTTCAAACATACGACCATTCACATATTTTTGCAATGGAATATCCGAAGTTCCATTGATAACAATATATTTTGTTTTCAAAGTTTCGGAGGCCTTTTGCAAAAGTGCAGCCGTACGAGAAAACCACAGCGCATCTGCAACAGGCGCCTCGTCTTTTCTTTGATCACTATTGAAATCCAAATTTCCGCCATTGAGCCAAGAAATATTACTTGAAACCATGTCAAAAAAAATACCATCCACTCCAAGCGGCAAAATTTGCGTTTGTACAAAATTCAAAAGCGCGCTATTCCAATCGCTATTCAAGTTTGCCCACTGCAGATTAAAAGAATCCACAACTTTGTTTCCATTTTGATCACGAAGCCACACCGAATCTGGAATGTTTTTGAAGTTTTTGAAAACAGAATCTTGTGACCAATAACGCAAGTTGTAACTTTGACTTGGAACATAGGCCAAAATCAAAATACCTGCGTGAGCCGCACGAATTTTTTGGATTGCCGTTGGATGAGATTTTATCTGGGCAGGAGTCAAGATAAGCAAATCATAACGCGAAATATCTCGCAAAAAATTTGCGTCTTCTTGAATTTCACCCAAATAATAATTGGCACGAAGTGGAAATTTTGGCGCTGCCGCAGCATCTACAAAATTGGTCGACAAAAAAGAAAAGACAAGAGCCAAAATCAGCCCCCAGATCGTTCTATTATTTTTTTCGACGCGCAGATACTTTTTCATACAGATCAACAATCTTTTCAAGATAGAGTTCTTGGCTATTTTCCCTTGCAATTCGTTTTTGAAATAATTTTCCAAGAGAAGTTCGTTCTTTTGCTGGTACCCTATACCAAAAACGAATTCGCTCAACCATATCCGAAATATTTTTGGCTTCAAAAAGACAATTTTCGGGCAAAAGTTCTGGAATACCGCCAAGGTTTGATCCAATCACTACTTTGCCCATTTGTTGTGGACGCAAGATACTATAGGGATAATTTTCATACCATACAGATGGTACCACAAGCAAGCGTGCTTCGCCAATAAAGCGAAACAAGTCTTCACCGTCGAGCCAGCCAACAAATTCTACATTGTACAAATCTTTTGCCAACTTTTTGAGCCGAGCTTCGTCTGGTCCAGAGCCTGCAATCTTGTAATGAATCTCTGGAGTTTCGCGAGCAGCAGCAATGAGGTACTCAACACCTTTTTCTTTGGAGAGGCGCCCGGTATATCCCACATAATCTCGTTCTTTATAATTTTTAAAAACTTCGCTTGGAATTGGATTTGAAATAACTTCAATACTATTTTTCCAATCCGCAGCAATACAAAGTTCTTTCATGAATTCACTCGGTGCAATATAATAAGTAATTTTTTCTTGAATATGATGACGCACTCGCCAATAAGCTTCGAGAGTAAAAACAAAACTCTTATAAAAATTTTCCATGCAGTTGCCGAGCAAACAACGATAATATTTTTTACTCATTATAGAGTCGTCAATATGCCCATGATGATACATTGTATAATTGGGAGAAATCATTTTGTAATCATGGAGTGTCATGACACTTGGAATATGCATTTCGTCACAGGCTTCAACGAGTGAAAAAGAGAGCTGATGATAAATATTATGAAAGTGTACGAGATCTGGAGCAAAATCGCTGAGTAGTTTTTTGAATTTTTCTTTTGCATCGTTATTGCAAATAATATTTCCTGCCTGTGTTATTTTTTGGAATCCTCGCGCTTTTGTATAATCAATATTATCTATAAAATATTTATTTTCAAAAATATTTCTTTCATCTTTCATTCCAAAAACTTCAACCTCATGCCCTGCATCTTCGAGTAATTTTTTGGTCAAAAAAAGCACGCGCTCTGTTCCGCCTCGTTCGTACCAATATTTGTTGACCAATACAATTTTCATAAAAAATAGGCAATTATCTACTCTTGACAAACTCAGGTAAATGTGATATTCTTCATACAGAATCACCACGAAAAGCGCCCTATACGGTTTTGTCCGTCTAGGGTTCTTTTCTTTTTATATACTCTAATTTATTTTTTTGATCAGAGATAAATCCAAGAAAACCTGAAGGAAAACCCTTTAGAAGAGCTGAGTATCGACGTTGGTTTGGAATCAATAATTTTAAGAGTTTATTCTCTTTTATGAGATATTGAACGAGACAATGAAAATCTCCGTCTCCTGTAATAAGTACAGCTTGATCATACACGTTCAAGTCGATCATTGCCTGTAGCACCATTTCAGCATCACAATTTCCTTTTGTCTTTCCATCTAAATATTTTAGAGTGGGTTTAAAAACTAAAATATAACCTTTTTCCTGAAGAGAGCGATACAGATTTGCATTTGTCTCCACAAAACCCAAAAATATATAGGCTCGTGTCACGCTATATTTTTCTTTGAGATAAATACGAAAACGACCATAGTCCAGCTTCCAACCAAGTGCTTGAATACTCAAATTCAAATTTTGGCTATCAATAAAAGCGTAGTTGTTTTTTTTCATCTCCATAGTATTAGAGTTTCACCCCACCCATTTTATTTTTCAAAACCCACATTCCGACACTGAGTGGATGTTTGCGAATCGCCGTTCGCGCAGTACAAATCATCCAAGCAGGTACACCCTTGCTGCGCACGAGTTCACGCGCCTTGTCTGCTCGCTCACTATTCCAAAGATCTTCCCAGCTATCATAATTTTGGATATTTCCCATGCCATAGCCATGCACCACAGATGGATAAACCATACCGCGTGCATCCATGTAAAAAAATCTAGTTCCAGGATCATTGCTCAGCACCTGTTGACGATCTACACTAAAGCGATAGAGACCGTAAGAAAAATAAGCACGGGCCCAGCGCTTCAAATTCCAAGATTTGAGCTCTTCGTTCATCACATAGCTATACTGCTCTTTGAGAACATTGACATCTGGATGATTGTCTACCTGAATACCGCCAAAATAATGTTCACTACTTTGTGCAAATGCATGGGTAAACTGAATCCCCCGGCGACGTGTCTCGTCATACACTTTACCAAAGTCTTGGACGTTTTCTGGCAAGATAGTGAAAGCAAGGCGCAAATTTTTCATCCCCAATTTTTGAAGGCGCTCAAGTGTGTCCATGTCTTTGTTCCAAGCGTCTGGAATATGACGAATATTTTCGTGCATATCCTGGTATCCATCTACCGAAATAGACAGACCAATATCTGGTTTGATCTTCAAAATCTTTTTCATCTGGGCTTCGATGAGTGCTGGAGTAAATCCATTGGTCGAAATCACCATACGCGCCTGTGGCACACGCTTGTGTATCACGCCAATAATCTCGGGAATATCCATGCGCAAAAATGGTTCTCCACCAGAGATATTGATGTCACGCAAGCTCCTTGGTAATTTGGAGTATACGTTTGGTGGAAGTTCTGGAAAATCTTTGATCTTCCAAATATCACACATTTGGCAGCGTGAGTTACAGTTGTAAGTTATACCGACGACGCAGTCGATTGGATTATTTATTTTCATACACTTTTATTTCAGATAAAATTATTTTTTACTGTTAGGAGTAATAAACAAGTTCACCATAGAATTTTTCAGAGAATTGAGGACTCGTCGTCACTCATCGACCAAAACTCACGTATACTCGTTCAAACAGTTGGTCGATGTGCTTCGCAGCGTTTCTCCTTATCTCTCAATTCTTACTTCAAAATTCTAAATGTTCACTTTTTTATGACTCCTCTATAAAAATTAATTTTACCTTAAACATCATTCGAGTAAATTTCCTTTTTGTGTCTCTCTTTTTAGATCGAGAAATATCAGTCCAACCGCAAGCCAAAAATAAAACATCAGTGATCGAAATTCAAAGTAAGGTCCAAAAAATCCCATGATCGCAACTCCAATAGTCGCAGCAAAAACTCCAAGCGCCAAAAGTGAAAGATCACTCCCCTTTTTATACACAAAAAACGCAT
>JBPOIO010000062.1:0-4969 GCA_052034405.1 Candidatus Magasanikiibacteriota bacterium
CCGATCATCTGTCCACTGCGCGTGGCCTTCATGGCGTAGCCCGGGCGCGTGGCCGAGGACGTCAGGTAATCGCCCGGCATGACGGGACCGTTCTCCAGGCTGAACTTCACCGGGACGCGCCCGACGAGGGCAAGAGCAGGCTTCATCGGGTTGTTGAGCACCGAAATGGTATTGCCCATCAAGGCGTTCGTGCCATCGAGGACGATACCAGGATTAGTGGTCACGATACCGATGACGTTGTCTTGGTACCCCGTGTTAGATTTCTTGACCTTCTTGGTGCCGAGAAGCTCATCCACCGCTACGACTTCCCCAGCCATGACCGGCTCGGACGCATCGTAGATTTCCGCGTAGTCCGCACAGTCGGTATCACCGAAACCGTCCGGATCTCCCACACTACAGGTACCGCGGAAGGTTCCTGAGGTACGAATATCGCCGGTGACGTCGAGTTTGTACGTCGGGGTCATACCGATACCGACATCTCCGTCGGACTGGATGATGAAGGCCGTGGAGTCGCCGTCATTCGTGTCCGCCACGATGAACGAATCTCCCGAGCCATCGTTCACTACTTCCAGGGAGGCATCAGGGGAAGAATCACTGATTCCTATCTGGCCGTTGGACAGCACCGTGAAGCGATTCTGCCAGGTGATCGTTGCATCGTCGGCACCCGTCGTATCGGTGTTGTATAGGATGATCGATCCGTCGGCCAACGCATCGATCAGGCTGGCCTTACTATCCGTACCACTACTGTTATACAGCCAGTTGGTCCCATTGAAATATGCGTTCGAGGCGAGGTGGTTGTTGCTACGCGAAGTAATGATGCCGTATTCAGCACCAGCGGTCGTGCTGTACTGCAAATTGAGTCCGTTGTTCTGCTTGATCGAAGCCCCGCCGATTCCTACGCCGCCACCAGCGGTGATAGCAAACTTGACAGTGTTAGCCGAGGAGTTGCCGTCAGTCTCGATGGCAAAGACGTTCTGGGTATTGGTCGACTCTTCGCTATTGAGATAGAGTGCCTCAACGTTGGCGGCATCCGTCTGGAGCACTGAGAAGCGGCCGCTACCAGGCTGGATATAGAAGTTGTCCGAGGTGCTCGATACGCCCAGGGTGCCATTGAGCCCGCTGCCCGACAGGCGGAATTCCATGCTCGGATAGCCGCTGGAATCGTCAATGCGCACCGTACCCGACGAGCCGTAGTTGGGGGCGAGGATGATTCCGTCCGCCGTAGTGTTTCCCGAGAGGACGAGTCCCTGGCTGTTGAGGGCGGCGATCGTGGACTCGTTTCCATTGTCATAGATGCGCAACAGGTTCGCCAGTTCGATGGCATAGTTCGTATCGGCACCGGTCTGTTCGCCGATATACAGACCGTACTGGGCACTCGTCCCGGTGGTGTTCATCGAGCCGTTGGCCACATAGATCCCGTAGCTGCTGATCGTACCTCCGGTCGTCAACGTAGCGGTGTTGGTGATGTACTGTCCGAACACATTGACCGTCGAGCCCGTGGTGGAAGCGGTACTGCTGGGAGCGAAGTAGCCACCGAAGACCTGCGTCGTACCTCCGGTGTTGGCACTGCTGGTGGTGGGGTTCGAGAATAGGCCGTAGGTGTTGCGGGTACCCGTGGAGATGGCACCCGTGATGCTGGTGCTAAAGAGTCCGCCGTAGGTCGTGTCGGCGGTGGTCGAGTTTGAGCTGACCGCGTTGTAACTGGCATATCCGGTTTTGGCAGCGTTACCAGTGAGGGTCAGGTTGGAGTAGAAGTTGGTATCACTGTTGGCAACCGCGGTGGAGTCGGTTCCCACGACTGCCAAGCCATAGCCACTGGTGGCCGTGCCCGCGCTATAATCAGGCAAGAACTGGGCCAGGATCCCCTGTGTTCCTCCGGAACCGACGTCGGCGGCCACCTTCAGGAAGCCAGTTCCCGTCACCCCGGTAGACGTCGGTCCAACAAGCGAGAGAGCCTGACCGGTGGTGATCGACGAGGCCGTGATGGTGGCAGCAGCCGTGGTGGTCCCAGTATATGTCTGAGCAAATTGCCCCGTACCTGAGGACATCGTCAGGTTTTGGTTCGCAGAGACGGTCACTCCGCCGTTGGCGGTGAGGACCCCGGCCAGGGTCAGGGCACCAGTGGAGGCGATGAAGTCGGTTCCGGAGTTCCCGATGTTGGTGATGATGTTCGTGTTGGCATCGATGGTACCGGAGAGGGTGTGGGCACCGACGGTATCGGCCGCGCTGTCAAAGGTAATACCGCCGTTCGCGGCCAGGGTGCCCGAGATGGTGGCTGAGGCGAAGCTCGCCGCACCGGCACCGGTGACGCTCCAGTTAGCATCCTGCAGGACAAGGTCGGAGCCGGAGGAGGCGCCGATGGTGACGGTGCCACCAGAAGTGGTGGTGCCGATGTTCGTGGAAGCGGTCCCGGTGGCATTGATGTTGGTGGTACCGGTCAGGGTAAATCCTCCCGTACCTTGGAGGAGTCCGGAGCCAGAGTTGACGCCAACGGCGGTGACGGCACCGGAAGCGTTTACTTGGAAAGCATCCGAAGTACCAACCGTGAAGAGGGCGGCGGGAGTGGCATCACCGATACCGACGTTGCCGTTCATGAAGGCAGCAGCATAAGCCGTATCGCTCCCGTTGGCCGTCGTGGTATCGACGTAAATGCCATACAGTGTATCGGCCAGGCTTCCCGCGTTGGTCGCGGAAACGTCGAGCAGGCGGACCGTGCGGGCATTGGTGGCATGAGCGGCCGAGTAACCAAGCTTCAGGCCATAGTTGGTAACAGAGGACGTGGTACCTGTGGAGCGCAGCAGGATGTCCGCAGCGCTGGCCGTATCGGTTGAGGTGTCGAAGTTAAGGTCGATGATGCCCGAGGTCGCGGTGGAATCGTTCGTCTGCGCGTCGATCACCAAACCCTGGATGTTGCTCGCGGCACCGACCGTTAGGTTGAGCACACCGCCCGTCGCACTCGAACTTATGTTCGTCTGGTCCTGCAGTTCGATCGTCCCGGAGGAATTTAGGACGATATTCCCCGACGTGGTGGTCTGGATAGTGAGATTGGCCGATGTCGTCCCAATACTGAGAGTTTCCCCGGAAGACTGGCTTATGGACCCGTTGGCATAGGTAGTCGACGCCCCGGCCACAAAGGCGCCGTCGGTATAGACATTGCCCTCGACTCCGGCCATGCCGGCAACGAACAGGTCATCGCCACCCATCGTGAATCCGGTGTTGGCCAGGGTTTCCGTGCTCGCCGTGGAACCGCCGACGATCGTATCCCCATCGAGGCGTACCGTGCCCGCGTCGGCCCAGATCGAGTAGGCATTGGTCAGAGTGGCATTGGTGCCGGCGACCGGGGCGGAATCAACGTACAGAGTGGCGGCACTGGTGATCGTGTCGGCACTGCTGAAGGCGTAGGTCGGAGCGAGTATCCGGAAGGCACGCTGGTTGGTGAACGTCCCGCCCGCCTGGGAGAATTGTACCGTACGTCCAAGATTGAACAGGACGTCGCTGGCCTCGGTATCGGCCGCCAATGTCGTATGGGCGGCACCAGTGAGGGTCAGTAGAGAGGGGCTTCCGGAGGTCAGTACGCCCTGTGTGATGGCCATGTTTCCGCTATGTGCCACGGATAGACGGGTCGTTCCGGCCTTCTTGAGATCGAGGAAGTTCCCGGTGAACCCTCCACTATTCCCGAAGTCCATCACGAGACCGGTTCCCGTGAAGGTGGAGGTGTCCTGGTAGAGGCTTACCAGGTTCGCACTCGTGGCCGTCCCGGTGTAGGCACGGATGGCATTACCCACCGTGGGAGCGGCGGAGTTCGACAAGTCAGCCAGGATGGCGGCCGGAACTTGCGTTCCTCCGGCTTCGGCCGTGGTCGTGGCCTCGATACCGAACGTCTTACCGAAGCTTGCGATACCCGAGTTCACACCGGCCGTATTCGTTCCGGAGTGGGCATGGACGAGGAGGCCGATGGTGGTGTTGTTACAGTCGAGAGCGGTAGCGCCGGTGTCACAGTCGTTGTCGATCATGCGCAGTAATTCGCCGACATAGTTGGAGTCGCGGTCGGAATCCTCCGTGGTTGAGATGGTGTTCACGAAGCGGTTGCCGTACTGGGTCGTCCCATCACTTCCGCTATTGAGCGTGAATCCTCCAAGGATACCGGCCACGGCGGTGGCACCGGTATTATTGATGGTGTTGGCCAGGTTGATGGCCGTCGTGACGTCGGTGGTATTGCCGGAGGTGGTGGCATCGATGTTGAGCCCGTAGAAGGTATCGGCCAGACCAGTGGCGTTCGTGGCCCCGATCTTGATGCCGTTGTAGGTGCGGGCGTTGGTCGCATTACTGGCAACGATCGAGAGGTTGAGGCCGTTCTGCGTGGCGGAGGAGGTCGTGCCCGTTCCTTCGAAGTTCAGGTCCATGGCCGAGGCACCGTTGGTCAGGGAGTCGACATCGAGGTCGATCACCCCGTTCGTCTGCGTCGTATCGGTCGCGGCACCGTCGATGACGAATGACGTATTCGCCGCCATGGTGAATTGGATGTTCTTGCCTGAGGCGGTAGCGATGGTGGCAGGAGTTCCACTGCCATCGTAGGCCAATTGCAGGGTTCCGCCGCCACCGCAAGACTGCCACTCGAGCGTGCCGTTCGTACCGCCAGGCTCGGAAGTGAGACAATATTCGTCCGTCGCACTGTTGCCATCGATGATGTCGAAGTCGAGGTAATCGAGAGCGGAATCCTGGATGGTAAACACTCCGGCAGAGGAGAGGTCGATATCGCCCGAGGCATCGACAGGGTTGTAGTTCGTTCCATCGGCGACGAGGATGAAGCCGGAGGAATTCGTCGTCATGAACAGGTCATCGCCGGAGACGGTCAGGTCGCCGGCGAGGGTGGTGTTGACACCGGAGAAGGTGATGGCGGTGCCGCCGGAGCCGGCGATGTCGTTGCCAGAGACGGTGAGATCGCCGGCCAGGGCCACGGTGCCGGTGA
>JBPOIO010000006.1:0-2929 GCA_052034405.1 Candidatus Magasanikiibacteriota bacterium
CCCCAGACCCTGGCGCTTCTTGGCGGAGATCAGGTGCAGCGAGGCGAACTTCAGGAACGATAGGCGGTTCTCGATCTGGCGCTCGATCTGCTTATCTTGAAGAGCAGCGGAGTCTTCTGGGGCTATAAGAAGGCTTTCTGGCTTGTTTTTGAGTAAACTTGGAATTCCACCCACGAGTGTTGCAATGATTGGTATTTGGGCTTGGAGAGCCTCGAGGAGGGCATAGGGGAGGCCTTCTTTGCGGGATGGAAGGACAAAGAGATCTGCTGCTTTGAGGAGGCTTGCTGCATTTTCAATAAATGGAATCAAAAAAATAGTATTTTCAAGGTGGAGGAGATTGATATCTGTTTGGAGGCGGGTTCGTTCTGGTCCATCGCCAATAATACAAAGTTGAAGTTGCTTTTGTTCTTCGCTTGAGAGCTTGCCTATTGCATCAATAAGGATATCGAGGCCTTTGGTCGGGTAGTGATTGGCGATGCTCATGACAAGTAATTTTGTCATGTCGATATGTGGATTTTTTTCGAGTAATTTTTCTCGTGCTTGTTCTTTTGGAAGAAATGCGATATCGGATGTGGCAAGAGCAATAGTATGAAGTTTGCTTTTTTCAATGTGAAGTTGTTCTTGGGCAACATGTTCGTCTTCTTTTGAAAGTACGATGATGGCATCTTTGAACTTGGCACTGTATTGTTCGATATATTGGTAAAGTTTTTTTCGCAGGGGAGAGAGGGGTTCAAGAAAAACCCAGCCATGTGCAGTATAGATGATTTTTGTTTGTGCTGTTTTGGCAAGGCTACCGAGGAATCCAGCTTTGGAGCTATTGAGGTGTACAATGTCTGCTTGGAGTTTGGTATAGAGCTTTTTGAGTTCTTTTATGGCCAACAGATCATGGAGTGGAGAAATTTCACGCTTGAGGTGTTTGAGAGGGTAGATTTTTATCTGTGGATTGTGTTCTGTGATTTTTGTTCGAAAGGCCTGGTAGTCTTCACTGCCAAGAGCCAGAGAAATATCAAAAGAAGGGCCAAGGTTCGTGGCGAGCTCAAGAACGTATTTTTGGGCGCCTCCCCAAAAGCCCTGTGTGATGACAAAAAGAATTTTTACTTGACTTTTCATATGTAGTGTAGAATAATATATTTGGCCTAAATATGCAAGATAATACTGAATTGAAGAAAAAACCAGAAATTTCTGTTCTCATGTCTGTCTACAATGGGGATCTTTTTTTATCTGCGGCGCTTGAAAGTATATTGGAACAAAGTTTTTCGGACTTTGAATATATTATTGTGGACGATGCTTCGAGCGATAATACGGGGGCTATTTTGGCTGAATATGCTGCAAAAGATGCACGTATTCGTGTTTTTAAAAATGAAGAAAATTTGGGTTTGACTGCTTCTTTGAATGTGGGACTCTCTCACTGTGAGGGAAGGTATGTGGCTCGTATGGATGCGGATGATATTTCGCTGCCAGAGCGTTTTATGACCCAGTATTGGTTTATGGAGGATCATCCAGATGTGGCGGTTTCGGGGTCTTGTGTTGCGGTGATTGATGAATCTGGAAAACTTCTTGGAGAAAAAAATCTTGCTTTGACCTATGAAGAGATACAATCAAAGATGCTTTTTAATAATCAGTTTATTCATAGTACTTTGTTTTTTCGAACAGATGTTTTGAAGAGTTGTGGAGGTTACGATGAAAGATTTAAAAAAAGTCAGGACTATGAACTGATGCTGCGTTTGTCTTCTCGTTATCCAGTAGTGAATTTGAAAGAAAAGCTTGTGCAATTTCGTCTCCATGGGGATTCACTTTCCTGGACCAATCGAGACCAACAAAAGTTTGCGATTCGTGCAAGGTGGATGGCAATTACAAAATATAAATTTTCATTTTTTTTGGGACTTTGGCATATTGCACTGCGTGTTTTGTGGATGATGGTGCCAAAGAAAATAAAGATGATGTACAAAAAGAAAAGAATGCAAGATTTACTACAACAGATATGAGTGATATTGGCACAGAGAAAATTTTGGGAGTTTTTTTTACCTATGGGGTATCTGCTTCAATGTGGAAAAAACAAGGAATGCTTTCACGCGAAATTTCTTTGTATCAGGCTTTGAAAAATAATCCCTTTGAAAAAATATATTTTTTTACTTATGGAGTGGAAGATGAAGAAGTGATTTTGCACTTGAATGAAATGGGGATTGAGGTAAAAGAAAAAAAGACTTGGTTGCCAAATTTTCTCTATTCATTTTTTTTGCCATTGTTTTATAAAAAAGAATTGCGAGCATGTTCTCTTTATAAAACAACACAGATGTTTGGTTCTTGGACTTCTGTACTTGCAAAATGGCTCTATAAAAAACCACTGTTTGTGCGAGCTGGCTTTGCGCTTTCTACAAATTTGCGAGGGCAGGGATTCTTGAAGCGTTTGCTTGCGCGTGCGGTTGAGTATTTTGCTTTGAAAAATGCGGATCAGGTTTTGGTGACGACGGATGCTATACGAGATTTGTATGCGCAGAAAACAAATCGTATTATGGTGATCCCAAATTTTGTTGATACGCATTTGTTTGTTCCGAGGATGGAAGCTTTGGCTCGGGAAATTCGTCTTTTGTTTGTGGGACGTTTGTCCTATGAAAAAAATATTGGAAATTTGATTGTGGCTATAAAAAATAAAGCGAATTTTCAATTGACTCTTGTAGGTGATGGGCCTGATCGAAAAAAATTGGAGGATCTGGCCTTGGGAAGTGCCGCAACAATTCATTTTGTTGGATCAGTATCTTATGAAAAATTACCAGAGTATTATGCTGCTGCAGATATTTTTGTATTGCCAAGTTTATTTGAAGGGCATCCAAAAGTATTGGTTGAGGCAATGGCAGCAGGTTTGCCAATTGTCGGGACTCGGGTGCGAGGGATTGAAACTTTGATTGAGGATCATGTGACAGGAATTTTG
>JBPOIO010000025.1:0-3802 GCA_052034405.1 Candidatus Magasanikiibacteriota bacterium
CGTTTTAGATCGTCATCATCAGGGATGCGAACTGCCAATGATTGCATACCCATATGTAAGTACTGCAGTTCATCGCCTGCCGAAAGGATAACACTGACAGGTGCCGGCCAAAACTCTTGTGCGCGTACGAGCTCGTTGTTATCAAAGCCTAATTTTCTTAACTGATCTATGTTGGCTGCTAGTATCGTTCCAGGTTTTCCGTCGCGTCGTTTTATCGCATACATTTTCTTAACCGCACGTGGGCTACTGGCAAGGCACGCTAATCCATATATGGTATCTGTCGGCAACACGACCACATGATTAGATCGTAGAGACGTAACGAGCGTTGTATCGAACATAGTATCGCTACAAACTACAGTTGCTCAGATTGAGTCTGCAACGAAGCAGTATCAGGAGTTGGCTCGATCGATACGCCTGTGGCTGTTATGTAGGCTGTCAATCTACCGTTAGACCGATTATTCTTGTAGGCCATCATTTCAGCCATACTCATACCGCCTACATAGCGACCTTCTGCATCAACTGTTTGTCTGCCACCAATCAAAAAATCACCTCGACTTGCTTTTCCGTCCATAGCTCAACTCCACTTATATTATGTATTTACTATAAAACGTAACTATAGTTAGAGCAAATCTTCACGAAGGACATCTTCCAGCATAGAGCCCCTGAGTGCATACGCTCGCGATAAGACAGTTTGCATTCTCATTCGGAGCTCATCAGATGCATGATGCACGAACTCTCTAGATTGACGGAATACTTTCACTCCTCTTCCTCTTTCAAGGGAGAATTCAAAATCCGGACGAGGAAGTCGGTAAGGATCACCAAAAGAGTGGACGACTGGTAGACCTCTGCGCCACAGCTGATGAGGATTTCTCCCTAATGGTGCTTTTTGGTCTTGTGCGATAACGATTCTTTTACCGTCTTGCATACTCTTTTTTATCGAAGACATGCCTGCTGTCGCTTGTGGAATTATCAAACTATCGTTTTGTATAGCCCCGATGATCGCACCAGTCTCGATGGGTGCAACATGCTCAATCGCGGAGTGGATACGCGTCCCTTCAACGTACACCGTCGCTATACCACCCCGATTCAGTATGCCATTCAAAGCAAGCGACACACCCTGCACGTTCGGACTTTTTTTCTCGACAGCAAATGCGCCTAGTCTATGCATAAACCAACGTACGACGGGATGATCCATATTCGACTCTCTTTTCGTGATAGGGCGTGCATGATGAAGTCCAAGCTGTTCAAAAATTGCAGGGTGCGTCACGGTTTCAAGAGCGCTACGATGCGTCGGAGTTATAATGATGTTCCCATGCGTAAATGTGCCGGATGCTTGGTATCTTTCAAATTCAGGTGACGTATCAACAATCGGCGTGCCATAGTTCGCATACCGAAGTGGCGCCACCACCATCCTACCAGCCCAATGCACGATCCCACTCACATTACTCTGCGCAATGTGTTCGTAATAACCTTCTGGGATTTTCCAGCCTTCATGCGTCGGGGATGACATGAGAAAAATGTAGCGTGTTTTATCTTAAGATGCAACGATAAGCACGATTTGTACGCATGTTTTTTCACGAAATAAAAATAGGCTTCTAGAGGGGGTGGGCACCGCTAGAAGCCTATTTACACCCTTCAACCCACCTTGAAGGCCTTCCTTGATATAACTCGCAAAAGTACATCAAGGCCCACTCAAAGGTTTATCCGCTGACACTAGCCCAAAACTCAAAATAAACGAGAGGGAGGAGCGGGGTTAAAGGGAATAACTGTTTTAGAGTGTGTCGCGTCTCCTATCTGAGACAACGACGTGCTTAAGACGGCGTGGAGGGTAACAACGACGACAAGCGACTCTAAAACGTTGAATTCTTTCACGACATCATAACGATGTTTAATGATAGAATTCAGGGGGTAAAAGGTACGTAATGTTCACTCAAGGCGAACTTACCTTGCCATTTTATCAAAAAAGTGGCTTTATGTCAATACTAAGGTACATATTTGTTTATTTAGCAATATTCTCGTATGAAAGTTCTTACGCTTACCGAACCGTTCTTCTCACGGATTCATAGCCTACCTCAAAAGCTCGGTACGCTTCAGTATGAGGGTGTCGATATGAATGATTTGCTCGCACTCCCACGCGTCGCTATCGTCGGCTCACGCAAACCAACACCTTATGGAATATTGGTGACTGAAAAAATTGCATCAGAGCTTGCTAGAGCAGGGGTCGTCATCATCAGCGGGCTTGCTTTTGGAGTGGATATTACAGCCCACAAAGCAGCACTAGCAGCAGGCGGGAAATCGATAGCTGTGTTACCCTCGGGGCTTAACAAAATTTATCCAGCGACCCATGCAAAAATTGCACGCTCAATAACTGAAAACGGGGCAATCATAAGTGAGTATGAATCGTCACACCGCCCGATGGCGCATGATTTTCTAGATCGTAACCGCCTCATTGCCGGTCTAAGCGATATCGTCATCGTCACCGAAGCTGCAGAAAAGTCTGGAAGTCTCAATACAGCTTCACACGCTATGAAGATGCATATACCCATCGCAGCGGTCCCTGGAGCGATTACTTCTCCTATGTCGAATGGAGCGAACTGGCTCTTGAAACAAGGGGCTAAAGTTGTAACGAGTAGTGAAGACATCCTGTCGTTGTTGCACGTGCAAAAGCAACCAACATTGCCATTGTATGGAGGAAGCGATTTAGAAACAGTTCTTCTTAAAGCTATCGGCGAAACCCCATGTGACAGTACGCAATTGTGCCACCTAGTCGAAAAGTCACTCTCAGAGGTGCAGGTAGCACTAACGATGTTAGAACTTGCAGGTATGATTACCTCGGACGCTGTCGGAATCTGGCATACCCGTTAATCGGCATCTCATATGCTCACACTGAAGGTATAAAGCAGATCATACTTACTATCTGTCGGTTTTGATTTAGCTTTACTAACTAAAATTTGCATTTCATTTCATTCATGCGCTAGACTTACGCGATTGTCATATATAGTAGACAGTGCGTATACTAGACAAAACGCTAATGCACGACAAAAGGAACTTATTTGAGTAAAAAACAGTTAGTCATCGTTGAGAGCCCTGCGAAAGCGAGGACCATTGAGCGTTTCCTTGGAAGTGATTTTACAGTCAAAAGCAGTTTCGGACATATCCGTGATTTACCGAAAAAGGGATTGAGCATAGATAAGGAGAAAGACTTTACTCCGACATATGAAATAAGCAGTGACAAGAAAAAAATCATCAGTGAGTTAAAAAAAGAAGCGAAGAGTGCCGATACTGTATGGCTCGCATCTGATGAAGATAGAGAAGGTGAAGCTATTGCGTGGCACCTCTGTCAAGCACTGCAATTACCTGTCGAAACGACGAAACGAATCGTTTTCCATGAAATAACAAAGCCGGCAATCGAATCCGCCATTCAAAATCCACGTACTGTCGATACCCATCTGGTCGATGCTCAACAAGCTCGACGTGTGCTTGATCGTCTGGTCGGCTATGAGTTAAGCCCTGTGCTTTGGAAAAAAATCAGACCTGGTTTGAGCGCCGGTCGTGTCCAATCCGTCGCAGTTCGACTCATCACCGAACGCGAGCGTGAAATAAAGGCACATGAAGCTGAAAAGACCGTCAAAATCACTGCAGATCTGACCACTTCTTCTGGAGAAGTTCTCCAAACAGAGCTGTCAAAGAAATTAGAATCGATCACAAATGCTCAAGAATTTCTTGATGATGCTAAGTCCGCGACTTATACCGTATCGGCAGTAGAACAGAAGCCAGGTACCCGTAGTCCTTCGGCACCTTT
>JBPOIO010000043.1:0-7615 GCA_052034405.1 Candidatus Magasanikiibacteriota bacterium
ATACCAGCAGAGACAAGTTTGTTTACAATAGAAGTTGCCGAAGGTGGTGTAATAGAAAGAAATTTGGCAATTTCGTTCATACCAATATCCTTGTTATCCAGGATATACTCGAGCACATGAACACGCAAGCAGGTAAATGGATCCACAGAAAAAGACTTTTCCCCATGGGGCAAGATTTTTTTGAGAGCACCAATGAGTCTCGCCAGCTCTTGGATTTGAGTAGGCATAAATAGATTACAATAGTTAGATAGTCTAATATTTAATATATTAGAACATTTTTGAACTTTTGTCAATAAACTCTTTTTACAACTTGGTGAAACAGAAAATTTTGTGTATACTAAAAAAAGAGAAACTCATTTTTATTACTATGCGTATTCTCATTGTTGAGGATCAAGATGACCTAAGAAATCTTCTGCGGTCTCGTTTGGAAGAAGAATGTTTTGTTGTTGATGCCGCACGAGATGGCGAACAAGGCTCGTTTATGGCACGGACCAATGAATACGACCTTATTCTTCTTGACAATCACTTGCCCAAAAAAAATGGCATTGAAGTTTGTAAAGATATACGTAATTCCAAAAAAAATATCCCCATACTTATTCTCTCGGTTCTGGATGATACCCTCCAAAAAGTTGAACTTCTCGAAGCTGGCGCCGATGACTACCTCACCAAACCTTTTTCTTTTTCAGAACTCAATGCTCGCATACGCGCCATTTTACGCCGATCTGAACAAATGATTGAAAACATTCTCAGCATTGATGATCTGGTACTCAACTCTCAAAAACACGAAGTTTACCGAGGACAACAAGAAATTTATCTCACCAAAAAAGAATTCATGATGCTTGAATTTCTTATGCGTTCTGCCGGACAAGTTATTTCTCGAGGAGATATATTGGAACATGTCTGGGATATTCATGCAGACCCATTTAGCAATACCATTGAAACACATATACTTTCGCTACGAAGAAAAATTGATACTCCAGGAAAAACAAAACTTATCCACAATTTATCAGGGCGAGGATACAAAATTGGGCTCAAAAAATAATTTTTGAGCTTTTTTTTATAAAAACTTTATTTTTTCTTTAGAAAAATTTTATCTTTATTCCTGTATACTATACAAGGGCATAGGACTTAGAACTTTGATGGCAATGCACAATTGTATTTTTGTAATGCACCAAAGTTGTAAGTCTTAATGTATAAGGGGGATATGTTTATACCACTACCGAATAATTCTGAAACTGACGAGTTTCTTAAAAAAAAATTTCTTGAATTTGAAAATATACAAAAAAATTCAGAAAACACACATATTCAAAAAGAAAATGAAGAGACATTCAAACAGCTCAATCAAGTATATCTTTTTGCAGAATTTGGTAAACTCAGCTCAGGCCTTTTTCATGATCTTGTAAGTCCCCTCACGGCTATATCTCTACACATTGAAGAGCTCAAGCTTCAACACAATCATCCAAAACGTATTCAAATCCTGGTAGACCAAGCATTTCATGCTACCAAACATCTTGAAAATTTTCTCAAAAATATACGAAAACAAATCCAAAATCAAGAAGAAAAAGAAATATTTTCACTCAGCGAAGAAATTTCCGAGGCACTTCTCATTGTAAAGCACCAAGCTACCGGCCTCAATGTTCATATCAGCACACAATTTCCAGAGCAAAGTAATTTTTTTGGAAATCCCATAAAATTTAACCAAATGATTGTAAACCTCCTTACCAATGCTATTGATGCATATGAAGAAATAGACGAAACACAAGAAAAGAAAATTGAAATTCATTTAGCGCAAATAGAAAATTACTGGGAACTTCAAGTTATTGACTTTGGAGTAGGAATTCCAGATGAACAAAAACAATATATTTTTGAGCCACTTTTTACTACAAAAAAAAGTAGCAAAGGTGTGGGCATTGGCCTTTGCATTGTAAAATACAAAATAGAACGAGAATTTGCTGGAACTATTGAAGTACAAAATTCAAACCCACGAGGTACAACCTTTATCCTCCAATTTCCTCATAGTATAGAATAAAGTTTTAATTTTCCTGGGACTTTGTATATTTCTCCCACATTGCTTGAAATTCTTTGGAATTTTTGAGAAGTTCATTGAAAGAACCACTTTCTTTTATTTTTCCTTTTTCAAAAAGATAAATGGTATCAAAGAGTGGTAAAAGATGAAGACGATGAATAGAAGAAATAACAACCTTGTCTTTGAATTCAGAAAAAATATTTTCGTAAATCTGCCTTTCATTGCGAGAATCGACACTACTCGTCGGTTCGTCAAGAAGCACAATTTCTTTGTCTACAGAAGCCAAAAGACCACGAGACAAAGCCAGACGCTGTTTCTCTCCCCCACTGAGATTCACTCCTTTTTCTACAATAGACGAGTCAAACTTTTTGGGAAGACGATTCGCTACTTCGGTAAACCTGGCCATATCGGTAAATTTTTTGATATAGTCCAAACTGTGAGTCACACCCACCGTAATATTTTCTTTTATTGTTGTAGCAAAGATTTCTGGATCTTGTGGTATAAGAGCAATTTCGGAGCCAAGAGATAAAAATCCGTTGGGTAATTTTTTTCCATCAAGACGACACTCAACATGCGCAGGGGTATAAAGTCCACGGATGAGTTTGAGAGTGGTAGTTTTTCCACTACCACTTTCCCCAATAAAAGCAATTTTTTCGCCATTATGAAGTGAAAAATGAATATTGTTGAGATGTGTATTTCCTTCTTTCCCATGATAGGAAAAACGCAGATTCCGTATTTCTAGTATTTTCCACGAAGACGCCAATTCGATTTCTTGTATTTTTTCCTTTTCTTTAAATTCTTTGGCAATTTCTTCTGCGTTCATAATCAAAGTTTTTCGTTCAACCACATCACCATACATATAGGCAAAGGTATAAAATATACCAACAATTCGACTTACATACTCATACATGAGATAGACCGTTCCGATTAAAATCAAGTTCCCCGCCCTTACATTGATAAAAAAATATGAGAGCAAAACCAAAACCATAGTAAACGAAGCCGATACTGAAACAAGAGCCCATTTTGTTTCGTTGAGTTTTTGATATTTGGAATATAATGAAAAGGGCTGCATCATTTTTTTCAAAATAGATTTCATGACCAATTTTTCAATGCGTAAAATGATAACCGTTGTAATATTACTAATTACGTCATAGACTCGGGCTGAAACACTATTTTCTTTTTTGTACAGATCCGAAAGCTGTGCAATAAGTGTCTTATCTATCTTGAGAATAAGAAGCACTGTAAAAATAAGCATGGCAAACAATATATAACTTGCATGTATATTGTAATATACCAAGACTGCGTAAGAAACAAGAAATTTTATAAAAGTAGAAATAATTTGATAGGTATCGCAAGAAAAATCAAAAAGCGCCCTCGTCCCCTTTTCTATTTTGTCGATAGTATCACCCGAATGATGATCAGTATGCCAAGCAGCCGGAAGCGCCATTGTCCCTTCTAATAAATATTTTTTATAATTTGCTCGGGATAAAAAAGCATTTTTCATCTCCAAAACGCGAGCTGGACCATGAAAAGCCCAAGCAACAACTTGAATAAGCACAAAAAGAGACATATACAGAGAAAGTGAAGGGAGAGTCTCGGCACTTACTCCTTGGATTTGAATATTGTTGAATACCATGGCAACAACGATCGGTTCCACAAGCCAAATAACGTTGGCACAAATAGAGAGAAATACAAACAATACAACATTTCGTCTGTTGCCGATTGAATACTGCCACATCTTGGCAAATAAAAAAAAGATTGGATTATTTTTGAAACGCATTTACAAAAAATAAAAAAATACTCGTCACGAAGACGAATATAGTATAACAAATTATCTGTATTTTTTATAGACTCCTTTTTTGAATACCACAAATGGAAACACAATAAAAAGCAAAGCAACAAAAACAAAGGCCTCTTTTAAAAATCCAAGGTATACAAGTGGGACAAGACAAAGTAAGGTCAATGTTCTTCCAATATTCAAAAATATTTCCCTCGAAATCCAAGTACTCGCAGTTGTATTGTCTCTATCAAAAACAATATTCGATTGAATTGGGTTGAGCATCGTAGAAATAAATTTGAAGGCAACAACCAAAACCACGACAGACCAAAAACTCTGCGTGAAATAGAGTAAAATCAAAACTATTCCAGAAAAAGAAGACAGTGGCCAAATAAACTCCAAACGTTTTTTGTTTTTATCTGAGATCTTTGCAATCAAAAAAGAAAAGGAAACCGAAAGCAGTGCAATAGAAGAAAGCAAAATACCAAAATCAAAGGCACCCCGAACAAAAGTCAACAAATACAAACTCAAAAGAAGATTGGAGGCTGTAGGAAGAGCCCCATCAATCATAACAATCGTACGAAAACCCTTTATGTGCTGAAAAATTTCTTGTACAGAATATGGATAAACTTCTTTTTTTACAAATTTTATAAGATAAAAAGTAAGTCCCAAAATTCCAAGGGCGATAAGCACAAAAGGAAAAAGCCCCAGACGTGAGAAAAGAAAACCACCAACAATTGGTGCCACAATTCCAACAACGACCCCAATTGACCAATAACTCGTCATGCGAGACAGCTTTTTATTTGCCTTTGTACTTTCAAAAAATAAAATGTTATAAGGAGTAAAAAACATGATGGCTCCCATGACCTTGAGTACGGTATAGGGGATCAAAAGAGTGAGCGGAAGAAGTGGAAGCAACAGCATCAATAAGGCGCAAAATACCAAAATAAATCCAAAACGCAAATCTCTTTGGCTTGAAAATTGTTTTTTGACCAAAATAAGAAAAATAGAAAACAAATACCCCAGCGCCTCGGCCAAAATAATATATCCAAAATTCAGGTGGCTTTTTACAAAATACACATACAAAAGTGATATAAAACCACTGTTGACGATCATATACCCAACCTGCAACCACCAGACACGAAATTTTTTTTCAAAAAAAGATTGAATCATACATTAGTAATCCTTTTTTATTGGTACATTCATTTCTCCAAGCTTTGTCAATAATTTTTCCAAAGGTTCAGAGCTAATAGAATGAGCGACACTCAAAGTAAGATTTTTTCCATGAACAAAATAGAGAGAATAACTCCCCCCATATTTATGAGTATGAATAAATTCACTTTGAGACTTTCTTGGAAAATAAAAATAATCGTCGCTACTCAGTACAAACCTTTCAACTTCTTTGTATCTTTCTTTTCGAATAACAGCTCGAGATTTTAAATCAATACTGAAAAAATTACTTCTTCGATCAATCGCAGTTGCTAAACGATTGTGTATTATAACTCGACGAAAAAGAAGAAACAAAGCAACGGTAATCAAAACTGATAAAAAAAACGATACCGGAAAAGATTGTATATTCACCAAAAATGGATTTTTTTTGAAAAGAAACTGAAAAAACGTCAGTATAAAAGGAAAAGCAAGCAAATGCAAAAAAAACAAAATAACAGAATTTGCTATAGGATCGTCTCCATAAGCACTATACAAAATATTTTCGTGAAGAATAATATTATTTTTATTCGAATCCTGCCACAATGTTTCTGACATAATGTATTCTAAAAAATGATTCTCTTAGTATAGAGGAAGAAAGACAAATTTTCAATGTAGGCCATTGTGCGGGACCTTGGAACTATTTTGAGAAAAGAGAATGATATGTATATTTCAAATTTTCTTCATTCCTAATCCCAAAAATTTTATAATCCCAATTTCTTCTTCTAAGATAGAAGTCTTTTCTCTTAGATAAAAGAAACAGTTATCCACAGTTGACATTTTTTTCAAAATACAATATCATTCAAACGTATATTTGAATGTATTATACTATGCCAGACAAAAAAAAGTCCTTCAAAAGACTAACAAGTGCACTCCAAACGGTCTCAGAGCCAAATCGTCTCCACATTTTGTGCCTTCTCTTTCAACAAGAAAAAATGTGTGTATCGGATATCTCTCGTAAGCTTAAAATTAGTATTGCTGTGGCGTCCCACCACCTTCAATCCCTGACAAAAGAAGGGCTGATAGAATCTCAACGTGAAGGAAAAAAAATTTGTTATTTTCTCTCGCCCACGGATTTTATGCAGGACTTCAAAAATCTTATTTGTAAATACAAAAATTTTTAATTTTATTTTCTCAAAATATATGGAAAATACCGTTATCGTTTATTCGACTCCCTCTTGCCCTTACTGCCACATGGCAAAGGATTATTTGAAACAAATGGAAGTACCCTTCACTGACTACAATGTAGCCGTGAACTATGCAAAAGCGCAAGAAATGATTCAAAAAAGTGGACAAATGGGTGTCCCGGTCATTGATATCAATGGAACCATACTGATAGGTTTTCAACCAGAGGCATTCCAAAAACTCTTAAAAAAATAAGATAGCATTTTTTCTTATGAACAGAAAATTTTCTCCATTATCATTCTTGGCGGCGATAGGCGCCGGAGGAATATCTATCGTTCCCTTTGCCTTTTTCAATTATACGGTTCCACATCCAAAGGGCCTTGTAAACGTGTCTGATATTTTACTTGGACAGGCGAATTTTTGGCAAAAAACAATATTTACATCTCTTGAAACGGTGATGATTGTTTTTGCCTTTCTCCATATTATCCTAATGATTGCATTGTTTTCGAAGTATATTCCTTTTCTCAAAAGCAGCGAATACCTAGAATTAAATAACAATCCTTTAAAAAACAATTCGCTTCTCACCCCCTTTATCGCTCTAGCGATGAGCATGAATGTACTTATTGGGCCTATACGATTTTTTGTACCAGCACTCTATGAAAATCTTCAAAGTTTGATGCTCCCAGCAATCATCGTTTGGGTTATTTTGGTAGGAGCATTTCTCTCTGTTCAATTGCACGTCTTAAAAAGTCTCTTTACACAAAAAGTTGATTTATCAAAGATAGGATTTGGATGGCTCCTTGATGTTTTTGCTCTTGCTATGCTCGCAGTTACAGGATCAGGTATTGCAGCACTTTCAAAAAATGCTTCTATAGCTCATCTCGCAACTTTTATTTCGCTCATGCTCGCGACAATGGCGATCTTTTTCCTTGTGATAAAAATCATACCCATATTTCAAAAATATTTTTCCGATGAAACTCTTCCGGAAAAACCATTCCTCCCCGCATTTTTAAATATTGTTCCGGCTATCACATTACTTGCTATAACCTTTTTTCGCTTGGGACATTATCTTGAAAATAATCATGGATTCCATATTGATTGGTTCTTTACCATAGTTATCACAACAGCATTTGCTTTTGAAACATGGTATCTTATATTTGGAATATCCCTTCTCAAAAATTATTTTCAGAAACAACATTTTGAAAAGGAATTTTATATCACCCAGTGGAGCCTCATTTGTCCTTTCGTAGCTTATGGAGTACTCGGAAGCTTTGTCTATTCTGTATTTGTACCCACTCCTCTCTTACAAATTATTGTTGGAATCAGTCTTGCCTCTTCCGTATTTTTGTTCGCGCATCTTTTGTATAGATATTTTTATTGTGCTCATACGAAAGATACGAGAAAAGTTGTCTGTAAAGAAGTTTAAAATAAAATGTTTAAAAGTAAAAAGACCTCTACTTGAAAGAGGTCTTTTTGCAGGC
>JBPOIO010000032.1:0-25251 GCA_052034405.1 Candidatus Magasanikiibacteriota bacterium
AGCTTTGAACCATACAGCCGGATCTTTTTTCAAAACTTCATCCGGGTCTTTTCCTGCACCTTCTGGAATTCGAATCACACGAACATTCATACCCTCACTCAAGGCAATATCTATACCACGCTTAGCAGCATTTTGTCCTGCAGCATCCGCATCAAAGGCAAGGGCCATGTTTTCACTGTAGCGTTTGAGCAGTTGTACTTGTTTTTCGGTCATGGCAGTGCCACTCGTTGCTACCACATTTTCCATGCCAGCTTGGTGACAAGCGATCACATCCATCTGACCTTCAACCATTACGATCAGGTCTTTTTGTTTGATGATATTTTTTGCAAAGTTGAGTGCAAAAACAATACTTGATTTATTATAAATTGGAGTCTCTGGGGTATTCACATATTTGCCGCCAGATTTTTCTGTTTCTACAAGCACACGTCCAGTAAATCCTACAACCGCACCATACATATCAAAAATTGGAAACATGATGCGTCCTCGAAAGCGATCATAAAAACCTTTGCCGTTTGTAGCACCTTCTTTTTTAATCGTCAGTCCCGCTGCAATAATATCCTCAATACCATAGCCTTTTTTGAGCAAATATTGAGTCAGAAGTTCCCACTGATCTGGAATAAAACCAATACGCCATTTTTTGATAGTTTCATCGTTCAATCCCCTCTTTTGCAAATAATCACGTGCAGGCTCTGAAGCCGGCATGCGCAATAAAAACTCATGATAAAAACGCGCTGCAGTTTCGCAAATTTCTTTGAGTCGATTTTTTTGATTCCCCTGAATTTCGCTCCCACGTGTATTTTCAAGTGTAACTCCTGCTCGAT
The DNA here is from genome assembly GCA_052034405.1 of Candidatus Magasanikiibacteriota bacterium. Taxonomy (GTDB): domain Bacteria; phylum Patescibacteriota; class Patescibacteriia; order Magasanikbacterales; family UBA922; genus CAYTKU01. Next base: position 822 of record JBPOIO010000032.1, read on the forward strand.
CTGCCAAGTATTTGAGCACCTCGATAAATTCCATGCCTTCGAGTTCTTGAAGAAATGTAAAAATATCACCAGATTTGCTGCAACCAAAACAATGCCAGCGCTGCCGCTCGCGATTGACCATAAAAGATGGTGATTTTTCTCTGTGGAATGGACAAAGCCCCTTGTAGTTGATGCCTGCGGGCTTCAAAACCATATATTCACCAAGGAGGTCCACCACGTCAATTTTGTCTTTTATCTGCTGGGTATCGTTCATATCTATGCATCTTTTATACCATTGTTTTGCCTCTTAATCAAGGGTTTCGATTTCACCCTATACCCTTGTATATTTTTAAAAAATAAGGGTATAATAAGCCTACTTTTTGTAAGAAAATATATATGAGCGAAACACCAGAGTCAGGGCAGGTTCCTGAACAAAAATTTACTCACGATCAAATGAGAGCTATTATACAGGATATTATTGATGCAAAATATACTCTCTTTAATGTGAACAGCATGGCCAACTATGATGCCCAGTTTGGAGATCATGAACCCATGTTTCTAAACATTTGGAATATTCAAAAAGGATATCAATTTGGATATCTCGTATTCCATGATTTTTTACGAAGAGTTGGAATCGGAAAAACATTTCTTTCTACAGATTTTACTCCAGAAGGAGCCGCTCTTTTTGAAAAAGCAGTCGCAGATGGACTCATCAAAAAAACTTCTGAGGCATTTGGGATTCAAAGACTTACGCGCTGGGAACTTATCGAGGACCCCATAAAAAATTTGGAACGTATAAAAAATAAAATATAAAAAAACATGTCTCTCACACTACCGACAATTCTCACCATCGTGGCCTCAATAATTTTTTTGACACTCGAAAGAATTTTTCCCGGTCGAAAACTTCCAAGCTCTCGCGGCTGGTATTTTCGAGCGATACTCATAAATTTGTGCCAACTGGCAATAACACTTGCCACCAACACATTGTGGGTCAACCTATTTGGTACATTTTCTTTTTTTCATCTTTCATATTTTCCTCCATACATCCAGGGATTTATAGTATGGTTTATTGGAACATTTGTTTTTTACTGGTGGCACCGCGCACGACACATGAAAGGACTCTGGCAAATTTTTCACCAAGTACATCATTCTCCTTCTCGAATTGAAGTTGTCACATCATTTTACAAACATCCGATTGAAATTTTTTCAGATTCACTACTTAGTGGAATTTTATTATATCCGATTCTCGGAGCCAGCCTCCAAGGAGCTTTTTGGTTCAACTTTTTTGCAGCGACAGGAGAATATTTTTATCATGCCAATATAAAAACTCCGCATTGGCTCAAATATATTATCCAGACGCCAGAGCTTCACTCCATTCATCACGAACTCAATGTACATCACTTCAACTATTCTGATCTGCCACTCTGGGATAAACTTTTTGGTACATACAAAGATACAAATACATTTACCAAGCACTGTGGTTTTCCAAAAAATAACGAAAGAAAATTATTGAAAATGTTATTTTTTAAAGATGTATATAAAGAATAAAAAATATGAAAAAAGAACTTGACCTTGTAAAACAATTTCACGAAAAATTTCAACAACCAGTTTTGCCTGAAGCATCACTCATTCCCGAAGATCGTTCTGCCAACCGATACAAACTTATGAAAGATGAAGTAGAAGAATATATCGAAGGCGTCAAAAATAATGACCTTCCCAATATTGCAAAAGAACTCTGTGATATTCTCTACGCGGTGTATGGCACCATCCTCGAACACGGACTTCAAGACAAAATTGACGATATTTTTCAAGAGGTGCATAATTCAAATATGAGTAAAGATTATCACGAATACAAGATGATCAAAGGCGAAAAATATTTTAAAGCCAATATCGAAAAGTTTTTTAATAACTAAATAAAAATTCTATGAATAGAATCACACACTTCGAAATTCAAGCCGACGATCTCGAGCGCGCAGCCAAATTTTATACTGATGTTTTTGGATGGGAAATACGAAAATGGGATAGTCCTGCAATGGAATACTGGATGATCATGACCGCACCACAAGATAGTAAGGAGCCTGGTATCAACGGTGGTATGCACAAACGCCCAGTACCACTCGCCGAAGGTCAATGTGGATGCAATGCATTTGTCTGCACAATAGTCGTAGAAAATTACGATGCTACTGCCGAAAAAATTCTTGCCTCTGGTGGCAAAATTGCAATGCCGAAATTTGATATTGCGGGTATGGCATGGCAAGGATATTTTATTGATAGCGAAGGAAATACCTTTGGAATTCACGAAGTCAAACAAAAAGCAAGCTAATTTCAAGACAAACAAAAACAGGCTACTATAAGTAGTCTGTTTTTTATTTTTATATACTCGGACACTTTCCATTCACCTGATGCGCACGAGACCTTACACAGCCAAATTCTTTCATACGCTCATCGATCTTTTTTTTATGCAATGAATCAAAGGGCATTCGCACATATACTTTTCCAAATAAACTCGCGACCAAGCGTCCAACAGCAAAAGCGCAATCAGAAAATTCATCCATCGAAGGTTTTTCAAAAAATTCTTTGGCTTCATCTTTCAAATGACCAAGCGCTTCACGAAATGGTAATGGTTTCAAGCAGTTACAATACATATTATTCGAGTCCCCATTCTTTTTTCAGTTCCACAATTCCATCTGGAAGTTGAATTGTTGGTTCCCAACCAAGCAAATTTTTTGCCTTGCTAATGTCGGCTTTGGTATATTTCATTTCACCAGGAAGTGCAGGAACATTCACAGTTGGTCCACCAATCATCTCGGCAAGTTGATTGACTGAATATGGATTTCCAAAACCTACATTGATCGTTTCACCTTTACCAACTGTATCTTTGGTCATGGCCAAAATATTGGCACGAGCAACATCACTCACATGAGTATAGTCTCGATACATTTCACCGTCCCCACGAATAGTGAGCGGCTCTCCATTTTTTCGCATTTGCAAAAATCTTCCAATCACGAGTGCATAGGCACCATTTGGATCACAAAACGATCCATACACATTGTAATAAATCAGCGAAACAGTCTCAATATCATATAATTCTGCAAACATGCGGCAATAGTGTTCACCAATATATTTGTGCAGTGCATATGGTGCAAGAGGTTTTTTGACCACACCATCTTCTTTGAGTGGATAGACTTCTTGATCACCAAATGTAGAAGATGAAGAAGAAAATACCACACGTTTTACTTTATTATCACGAGCAGAAAGAAGCACATTCAAAGTTCCATTGACATTCACATCATGTGTCAATTCTGGATTTTCAATAGAAAAAATAACACGAGGAAGCGCAGCCATATGAAATACTCCATCAATCCCCTGCATAGCAGCATCAAGTGCAGCGCGATCACGAATATCACCCTCTACATATTCAGCGCCAGCTTGAACACGCTCTGGCATACGACCACCTACATAGTTATCAAAAACACGAACTTGATGACCCTGTTTCAAAAGTTCAATCGTAAGATTGGTTCCAATAAATCCTGCTCCCCCAGTAATAAGATAGTGCATAATATTTTTTAAAAACAAATTGATATTTTATTAGAGACTCCAATATTTTAATCCCAGTTTTTCAATATCTATTTTATTATATATATGTTTTACATCAGCGACAAGTGCCTGCGCATTCACCATTGATTGTAGATTGGCCAGCGACAAATTTTTAAATTCATCATGTGCAACCGTTACGACAAGCACGTCTGCTTTTGATAATTTTGTTTTATCTGTTTCAATTTCAATACCATACTCATGCTTCACCATTTCTGCGTCAGCAAGTGGATCATACACAATTGGATTTGCACCAAAAGATTTGAATGCCTCATACAATAATGCTGCTTTTGAATTGCGGACATCTTTTACATTTTCTTTGAAGGTAATTCCAAGCATGACAAAATTACATTTTTGAATATCTTTTCCTGATTGCAAAATGTTTTTTACAATTTCTTCGGCAATAAATTTGTGCATGCCATCATTGATATGACGACCTGCCAAAATAACCTCGGCAGTATGTCCAAGTTCTTGTGCTTTGTAAGTCAAATAATATGGATCTACTCCAATACAATGTCCACCCACAAGCCCTGGATAAAATTTGAGAAAGTTCCATTTAGTTTCTGCAGCAGAGAGAACATCATATACAGAAATCCCCATTTTATTAAATACTACGGCGAGTTCATTCATGAGAGCGATATTGAGATCACGCTGTGTATTTTCAATCACTTTTGCAGCTTCTGCTACTCGAATTGATACGGCCGGATACACAGTTGTCACCGCACCATATACCCCCTTCACCACTTCGAGTGTTTCTGGCGTTTGACCCGATACCACCTTCACAACATTTTCAATCGTATGTTGTTTATCTCCTGGATTCACTCGTTCTGGTGAATAAGCCAGAAAAAAATCTTGACCACACTTGAGTCCCGAAACTTTTTCAATAATAGGTCCACAAATATCTTCTGTTACTCCAGGATACACCGTTGATTCAAAAGATAATATGGTTCCAGCCGTAATATATTTTCCTACCATTTCAGAGGCTTTTCGAATAATAGTAAGATCTGGTGTGTTGTGTTCATCTACTGGAGTTGGTACTGCAATAATAACAAACTTTGCTGTTGCCAAACTACTTGGATCACTCGTATAAACGATGTCACCACTTTTGAGTTCACTCGGATCTACTTCTCGCATGTTTTCAATTCCGCTATTCAATTCGTCAATCTTTTTTGCATCAATATCAAAACCAATGACAGAAAAATGTTTTGACAACAATACTGCGAGTGGCAAACCAACATAGCCAAGTCCGAGGACACAGACTTTTTCTTGTTTGGATTGTAGCTCAGAAAAATTTATCATATCATTAAAATAATAAACTGAAAATTGAATTTGCAGAGTTAAGATTTTCGCTTTCCTCGCTTGTGAGCTCGGGGATGACCTCTACGGAGGTCATAACCCGCTCAAATATTAACTCTACAAATCTATAATTTTCAGTTTTTAGTTTGTTTTGAAAAATGGAGAACCAACAGCAATCACATCAAATCCAGCAGAAACCAAATCATTATATCGATGCTGCAACATACGGCGTCCATCCATAATAAGCGGTCGATTTTTTTCTGCCATCAGCATATCAGCAAGTCCACGAAATTGTGGCCAGTCTGTAGTAATAATCACCACATCAGCATCTTTGATAGCTTCAAATTCATGATCTACATAAATATTTTTTTCCGATGAAGGAAATTGCTTTGCAAAAAGTTCTTTTGCCGCAGGATCATACAAAAATATTTTTCCGACATTTTTTTCATTCAAAAAATGCATAATCTCAACACTCGGAGCATTGCGCGTATCGTTGGTATCACGCTTGAAGGCCAAACCAAGAAGCGCAACATTTTTTCCCTGCCAATCAAAATCTGCTTCGCTTTCTGCGCGAGACACAAAAAGTTCCAATTGACGTTTGTTCGCAAGATAAGTAGCACTTACCATGTCTGCATTGGCACCTGCAATTTGCAATTGATGCGACAATGATCGTGCGTCTTTTATAAAACAACTTCCACCAGCATAGAGACTATCATAGAGTCCCCAATTTCCAATACGTGGATCACTCGTCAAAATACGACGAATTTGTTCAAAGTGTACATCGTCAAAAGCTTCACAGGTTCGGCCAATCACATCAAAACACACAGCAAGTTTATTGAACAAAACAAAGTTCGCAAGCAATTTCCCAGCTGCGGCTTCACGAGGATTCACTTCAATATACTGCACACTTGGTGAATCATAAAAACGTTGATACAAAGATTTCATCACTGCAAAATCTTGTTCATTTCTTGCACCCACGACCACACGATCCGGACGAAGTGATCCTTCTATTGCTTTTCCTTCTACCAAAAATTCAGGATTACTGACCACACCAAAATTTTTCACTCCATGAGAGCGCAAAATTTCTTCACTACGATCAATCATGTCAATCGGTACGGTACTTTTGTTTACAATCACTACATACTGTGACTGCGTTCCATTATTTCTTTTGACCAAGGTCTCTGCAAGCTTTTGTGCCGCGTCAAAATAATATGTGAGATTACTCTCGCCTGTTTCACCAATCTCTGGAGTTGGCAAACACATAAACACCGCATCAGCAGTCTCAAGAAATTTTTCTACTTGAGAATAATTAGTCGTAAAAGTAATACGATCCTTGTTGTGTATAAGCAAATCGCCAAGACCGGTCTCATGAAGACAAGATTCGATTTTGTCTCGATCATTACTTCCAAGCAGTGAAATCTTTTTTTCGTCAATATCAAAAACAAGTGTTCGATGACCACTATCACTACTTACCGCGGCACTACAAGCGCCGACAAATCCTGAACCAATATAGAGTATATTCATAGTTCTGCTACTGTAGCACAAAAAAGCATACATTTCAATACCTCACCTTGACAAAGAGGCGATTTTTGTGATACGTTCAATCGTTCTTTACAAACATCATTTTGATCTGTTTTTTTCTTATTTTTTAGGAGAAAAGCGGATCAAAGTGATCAGAAGATAGACAAACCGGGCCCAGCGTGGGCCCCACAGATTCCCTGGAGGGAAGCATGATCAGAGCGCTCGCGTTCCTGCTCTTCGTCCTCCTGCCCAGCATGGTGCTGGCGCAGGTGGGACAGGGGGCCCCCGCTTCGGCGACGGTCCCCAACGGTGCCGGGACGAACCCGGTGGAGAAAAAGCGCGCAGAAGCAACAGCGCTGTACAACGAAGGGAAAGGATTTTTCTTGAGCGGAGACTTCAAAACCGCTCTGACGCGATTCCAGGCCGCAATGGTCCTCGATCCGACGGCGAATCTTCAATACAACATCTGCCGAGCCCAGGAGCAGATGCGCAAGCCGGCCGAAACGCTGGCCTGCTTCAAAAAGTACATGCAGGATTACCCGAACGACGAGGGCATCGGATACGCTCGAGCCGCCATCGCCGCGGCCGAGCCCATCCCGCCCACACCTACCTCCGCCCCGACTTCGGTATCCCCACTTCCGTCGGCTCCGCCCGAAACCTGCGTCCTGCTGCTGCGGGAAATTCCCGCAAATGCGGACGTGAAGGTCAATGGCAAGATCGCGGACCCCAAGACCCCAATCACGACCGACTGCGAACAACAGCGCATCGAGGTCCTGGTGGCAAACCAACTGGTCGCGGGTGGCCGAGTCGTCACGACGCGGAAGAAGCCGGCTGAGTGGACCTACGAGCCCAACACGCCTGCCGATCCGGCACTGCTGAAGGACACAACTTCATCGGGCTGGGGCCGCCGCCACTGGGGCTGGACCAGCATCAGCGTGAGCGCCCTCGCCGCAGCCGCGGCGGGCTATTTCACCTACTCCAGCTTGGCCAACTTCGCCGAAGCCGACAAGCGAAACGGCAACCACGCCTACACAGTGGGCGAATTCCGTTCCGCCGTTTCCGACGGTGAAGACAAGCGCACGCTGGCCATCGTCAGCGGCGTCGTTGCTGTGGTGGCAGGAAGCCTCGGAGGCTACCTGGTCCTCACGGGCGACGACGAGTCGCCCAAGGCCGCCATCGCTCCCAGCTTCGGGGGCCTGGTCCTCACGGGGACCTTCTAAACCCACATCTTGGGGCAAGCGCCGTGACGCTTCGCCCCTCCCCCAGCTGCCGGGACCTCGCAGCCACAAAAAACACCCCCCAAAGATTCTTTTTCTTATTTTCAAATAGGAAAAAGAAAGGAGGATAGGGGTGTTTTTTTGTAGGCGATATTTGCCTTGACAAAAAGCCTATGGCATGATATAAAAATACGTTCTTGTAATAAAAAAATACAAGAAGCTCATTACAATAGAAAAAAATATCCTTGTCTCCTAAATGAAGAAAAATATTTTCTCTATTTTGGAGACAAGGAAGAATAAACCACGGCCGAAAGGCCCTAAATGCGAGGGAGGATAATCTAGTGAAGACTTTCGCCGGTGGCCTTTGGGCTGCCATGGGCATCTTCCTGCTGATGGCAGGATGTGCCCCCACACTGAACACAGCCTGCCAGGTCACCGAAGAGTGCCAGGCAGGCCAGGTCTGTAAGGCTGGACACTGCGCCCCAGCCGGACAGATCGACGGTGATGTGGTGCCCACCGCGGATGGCACCAGCCCGGGAACGGACGCGCGCCCGGATTCCACTACTTCTCCCGACGGGGAGACGGACAGCGACCGCATCGCCGATGCACAGCCACTCGATGCGACGCGCGAAGACGGAACCGTACTGGACGCCAGCACAGACGCCGCGCCCGACGGGAACATCAACCCGCCGAGCGACGCCCTGCCGCCCCCCGTCGACCAAGGCATCCACCTGGACGCCCTGCCCATCGATGCCGCCCCGCCGCCGAGCGATGCAGTCGTCCTCGACCCGGATGCAAGCAACTGCCAGGCCGGGTGCATTCATCAGTGCACCCCATCGGCAGAGCTCTGCGACGGCATCGACAACGACTGTGACCGGCAGATCGACGAGGAATTCCTTGGCCTCGGCCAGCCCTGCTTCGCGGGGCGCGGGATCTGTCAGGCCGAAGGAATCAACGTCTGCGGACCGGACAGCCTGTCCGTTGTCTGCAACGCCTCACCGGGCTTGCCCGGCGAGGAGATCTGCGACGGCATCGACAACGACTGCGACGGCGACATCGACAATGGTCTCGATGGCCAGACCGAACAGTGCGGCCTCGGTGCCTGCACACACAGTGTCACCGCCTGCAATGGCGGTGGCCTGGCCATTTGCGACCCCTTCGAGGGGCAGATGGCCGAAGTGTGCAACGGTATCGACGACGACTGCGATGGTGCTGTCGACGACAACGTCCTCAACGCCTGCGGCTTCTGTGGCCCGCTACCCGTCGAGATCTGCGACGAAACCGACAACAACTGCGACGGGCAGATCGACGAAGGCGGGGTTTGCAGCCCCGTCGACGCCGGCCTTCCTCCCGACGCAGCCCCGCCCCCAGCCGACGCCACAGCAGATGCGATGCTCGACGCCGGCCCCGTCGACGCGCAGCTCCCCGACGCCGCAGTAGATGCGGCGACTGACGCAGGGCCTACCTGCGTCCCCTCGGCCGAGATCTGCGACGGAACCGACAACGACTGCGACGGCCAGACCGACGAAGGCGTACAGAACGCCTGCGGCCTCTGCGGTCCCGTCCCGGTCGAGACCTGCAACGACCTCGACGACGACTGCAATGGCGCCATCGACAACGACAGCAATGTCGTTTGCCACTGCGCCGACCGCCCGGAAATGCCGTACATGCGAATCTGCCAGGACGGGGTCTTGCAGCCCTGCCCATGTGCAGAAACATGCAACGGCCTCGACGACGACGGCAATGGGACAGTCGACGATGTCGCGGGTCTCGGTCAGCCCTGCTCGCAGGGCGTCGGGACCTGCCGTGTCGACGGCAATCAAATCTGCAATCTCGCTCTGGGAGCTCTCACCTGCTCCGCACAGGAGCTGCCCCCCTCGGACGAGGTCTGCAACAGCCTTGACGACGACTGCGATGGCGTCATCGACGACGGCGTACTCAACGCCTGCGGCAGCTGTGGTCCAGTCCCCGACGAAATCTGCGACGGGGTAGACAACGACTGCGACGGCAACATCGACAACAACCCGGTCGACATCGGTGCTGCCTGCCAGAGCGGCGTCGGCGCCTGTCAGGCCCAGGGGCAGACGGTCTGCCAAGACGGTCAGAGGGCCTGCGATGCCCTACCCCGGAACCCGGGCGTCGAGATCTGCAACAGACTCGATGACGACTGCGATGGCACGATCGACAACGGCCTCAGCTGCCCGGCTTGGATCGACATACCAGCTGGGCAGTTCTACCGCGACAACGGGGTGGTGGTGAACCTCGGCGCCTACCAGGCCGCCGAGAACTTCATCACCAAGGAGCAGTACAGCGCCTGCGTCAATGCGGGCGCATGTACTGTTCCACAAAACTCGAACCAGGCGGGGCTGGTCTGCAACTGGCAGGCCGTCGATCGGGCTGACTACCCGATCAACTGCATCAACTATGCGCAGGCGACGTCGATCTGCACCTACTACGGCGGGCGCCTTCCCTCCCGCCTGGAGTACGAGAAGGCCGCACGCGGCGGCTGCGAACTGCGGGGTACGCCCCAATGCGAACAGCCGACGGACGACCCGATCTACCCAAGCGGCGACCAAGCACCGGTCTGTGCCCAGCTCCTGGGGCACTTCCGGGGCTGTGCCCCCGCCAATGACACCAGGCCAGTGACGGACCTGCCCCTCGCGGTATCGGTCTATGGGGTTCGTCACCCCATCGGCCTGCTTCGTCGCTTCACCAGCGACGTGGCGGCGGGAAACCGCTTGGTCGTTGGTGGAGGCTTCGACGACGCCCCCACCCCGATCGACAACCAGATCCCGAGGAACGAGGTCAGCATCTCGGCTGACCTCGGGGTCTGGTGCGTCCGAGACCTGCCCCCCAACCCCTAGGCGCGCGACGCGCCCGCCCCGAGCACCATGGAGGGACTCGAGGTGAACATCGTGGCCGACTGATCGCAGCAGTCGGCCCCCACAAAAAAACACTGACTTTTGGTCGGTGTTTTTTTGTAGAAATAAATTTACTTCAACTCCAAGAGAAAAAACATTACTTCAAAAATTTGAAATGTTTTTTCAAAACATTTTTCTCAAGAAATTTAAATTCATAAAAAACAAATGCAAAACAAAGTACCGCAAACCAAGCTGAAACAGTAAGTGAAATCGTAATACCCACAATTCCAAAAAACCCACCAACGACAAGAAAAACAATTCGCAAAATTTGAGAAAGAAAAGTTGCAAAACGTACATCCTCTGCTTTCAATTTCGATTCAAGCGCGGATTGCATAATACCTTGAAGCACCACTGCAGGCAAAGCACAAACCAAAATTCCAATATACACAATTGCAGGTGCATATGCAGCTGGTAAAAAATTCACAATAAATATCCAACTCGCAAAAAATAATCCTATTGAAAAAAGAAAAGAAGAAAGTAAAAGAAAGAATAATTTTTGTCTCAGATGACGACGGAGTTCATGCATTTCCACTTTTGCAAAATCTGCATAGAGCAAATAATATCCCGAAGAAACGACTGAACGAAACAACACATCGATACGAGTCGCAATAGAAAATACTGCCAAATTGGCAAACCCAAAAAGTGGTCCAATAATAAAGTTATGAATACTTCCTGCTGTCCCCTGCAAAATCTCTACAGGAATAAGTTTTTTTCCATAGTCAACACAGCTGCGATCAATCTCCCCTTTTTTATAAGCAGCGATACAATGATATTTTTTGAGTCCAAAGATAAAAGCAAGACCGCAAATCAAGGCCATACTTGCATACTGCGCAAAAATTACCAAAGTCACATTTTTTGTGGTATAAGCAACCGCAAGCGTACAAGCTTGGGATACAAAAATTGCAACACTTTGCCAAAATACAAACAAGCCAAAATTTTCTTTGGCAATAAACAGCTGTGGAAAACTCACCTGTGCGAGATATCCAAAGAGCAAAAATAATCCAACAATCATTGAAAGTTCAGGTAGTATTGGTTTTCCAAGAAAAAAGAAAACTCCCGCAGCAACAAAACTCAAAACACAAAGCACTACCATGAATTTGAGACGATACAAAAATGCATAGAGTATCGTCCCATTTTTGTTTTCTACCATTCCCTTTTTTGCAGCGAGCGTACTATTTCCAACAGAAAAAATAGAAAACCAAGTAATAAGATTTTGTGAGAACTGAAAAATTCCAAATTCTGAAGGTGTCAAAAGCCGCGCCAAAAAAGGCATCACGACAATCTGTATCGCGACCGTGACAGCTTGAAGAAGCAGAAGGAGCATACCGCCCCTTCCATAGCGCTTCAACATTTTTGTAGTAAAGGCCAAAAAGCCAGACATAGTTATTTTGTTTTTCGATCGAGTCGAAAGAAAATTTCCCAATATCCTACTTCACACATTGGATGATCTTCAAATTCTTTCATACTCGTAACAACATATTTGTCACTGCCACGATGAAATCCTACATCTACTTCATACCCAAACTGTCGCAAATATTTGGCAATTTCAAATCCTCCACTGCCACGTTTTTTGAGCAGTTCACAATGTACTTCAATAAAGAAATATTTTGGAGCACGATCTGTCATGAGTGTTTTTTCTCCACCCTTCAAAATTTCTGTTTCGTAACCTTCAACATCCATACGGATAAGATCAAGTGTTTTACCATCTTGTACAAAATCATCAATCGTCATCATTGGAACATCAACTACTTCAAATTCTGTCAGGTCGTCCCGCTTTACAAAACTTGAAAGGTTTGATCTGATATCTACATAAAATGGAGCCGTGCCTTTTTCTGCACCAAAAGCTCCTGGAATTACTTCAATATTTTCATAATTATTTACCGCAATATTTCTTTTGAGCCAAGCAATATTTTTTGGTGATGGTTCTACTGCAAAAATTTTTCCTTCCTTTCCAATCAGGCGTGCTTCAAGCATAGCATAGTATCCAATGTTCGCTCCACATTCAAGAATCTTCATGCCCGGTTTGAGAATTCTTTTGATTGCTGCAGTACTATTTTTTTCATGAACTCCATAGAGTGTCAACTCACGAGAAATACCCGTATCACGAAGATCAAGAAACATAAAACTATCCTGCACCTTTCGTACTACTTCTCCCCCTTTTGAATTTTTGTAATAATATTTGAGTGGAATATACTCACGAAAAAAACGGCGTCCAGTATCATAAGTCGCTTGTCCTGTTTTTTTCAAAAATGATACAACACCTTCTTCTTTGATCACGCGTTTTGCCGCAGGCAAAAATTTCTTTTCTGTTTTGATTACAGCATTATCAAGCGTAATCGGAGATTGTTTTTGTGTTTCTTCCATACAAATATAATTAAGAACGTAATATTGAAATAAGTGAAATTTCTAATTGTTGTGAAAAATTTCCTTGCGAATACACATAGGACTCTTTATAGGTTTCCAAACTTTTTTGAATAATTTCTTCTTTGCTTTTGCCCGCAAGTTTCACAATCAGATCTTTGATTGCCGAAATATGAATGTCAGAAATCACATGCCCCACCTGCTCGGCGCAGTCAATGCCAGATTCTGGAGTTACCACAGGGATCATACCCGCACGCATACACGTAGTGACAGAGGTTGCTGCACCTTCTGAAGCCGAAGGAAAAATAACATGACCACAGCTGCTCGTCAAATCATAAAAAACTTTTCCACCAATCGTAATAAATCCAACAAAGTGAATATTTTTTGATTTTTCAAGTGTGTCTTTATAAAAGGCATTGAAATCTGTTTCTGTTTGTGGAGCACAAATAAAAAGTTCATAATCTGGAAGCTGCGCAAAGGCTTCAATTACCAAATCAAGTCCTTTTACAATATTCCCATTTCCACCAAAGTAAAGAAATTTCTTTGGATCTTTTTTATCGAGATCGGCAAAAGGAAATTGTACCAATGTACTCGAAGAAGGTGGCAACTTGTATAAAGGTTTTTGGTGTTTTGCAAAAGTAGAAGAAGCAAATTCACTTCCACAAGACAAAATAGCATCTGTATGTTTCATGCATTCGTCGATGTCAACATGATTTATAGTACGACGAATATCCACCTTTGCACCAGGATGACGTTCCCAAAAATAATCATAACGAGCAAGGGTAATGCGATTACTTTCATCTGGTTCAGGACCAAGAGCATAAAAAACTTTTTTGGCGCTTGGAACTTTTTTGGCAATATCCGCATAGTGGCGTCCTGAATCCCCTGCCCCAATACCAATAAATATTTGATAGATATCTTGGACACTGGCAATTGTTTCAGGCTTTACCGTTCGATCAATCACATCAACAACAAAACCAAGACGATTGAGCACCCGTACAATCTCAATAATTTCCCAATGATTCACATGTGATGGATTATTTGCAACCGAACGAAATACAAGAGAATCTGTTTTGTAGTAGAGTAATGCCCGTCCTTTTTTTACAATACAAAAATCATCCAGATCTCGAACTATCTGTTTTCGCATTACTTTATAATAGGCTTTTCGAAAAAAAGTTATCGGACTCATAGTCAAGATTCTTTTATCGTATCAGAAGGTAAAATTCCTTTTTCAATATAAGGATAGATCTTTTTTATTTCATCAAGAGTAAGCGGAATATTTAATGAAAGGGGTAAAGCTGGTGATAACACTGTATTTTCAGGATTGAGTGAGACAGTATCAAGCCCCAAATATCGTGACATCCTTGGCAAGTGATATAAATCTGAAACGAGTACAAACTTTCCATTCCCAGCCAGTCCATCAGGATAATCTTGAAATTGATGACCTGTATGACGAATGTTCATGTTTTGTGTAATTTTTATGTTTTCACGTGGAAAGCCATATTTATTTTCCAATATATTCAAACCTTCGTCTGCCAAAAATTGATTTTGTTCAGCAAGACCATTGAAGTACAGAAAAGGTCCATTCGCACGAATATCTGCTATTGTTATTTCTTCAAGAGGTTTGGCAAGACGTTTTGCTGTTACTGCTTTTGCTATATCAATAGCGGTACGAAAACGTTTTTCTGTTTCATTATACCCACTATTTCCAATATTTTCTTCATCAAAAATATTTCCTGTTTCTGGTCCAGAAAGTGGAGAAATAACATTCCAATCTTCTTGAGGTTCCGGAATACCACGCTCCACAAATTCTCGCAATTCTTGCAAAACAAGACGACGGTTTTCAGCCCAAGGTGAATTGTGATAATCCGCTTTTGTCCCAAATTTTTCTTTGTTAAAAAGTTCAGACATAGTTATTTTTTACGAAGAAGTACTCGAAGATAAGCTCCATCTGGATGTTCTATTGTAGAATCAATATGTTTATTCTGCCCAGCAAAACGTTCTGTATACGACTGAGAAAAAGTTTTGGTAAAAACAATTTCAAGACCAAATTTTTCTGCCAATTTTTCAAATGATTTTGGAGTGTAAAAATAGGTATGAGGAAAGTGATAATCTGGTTCTTCACCAAAAATACGTTCTTTCTCAACGGAATTAGGAATTTCAAAATACAAATATCCTTTCGGATTCAAAAGATTTACAAAAATTGAAAAATAATCAGCAAGATCTGGTACATGTTCCAGTGAATGACTTCCACAAACCATATCATACTTTTCATTTATATTTCGAATATTTAAATAAATATTTCGAATAAATGGTTTCAATTTTTCTTGCCAAACAATTCCAGGATCAACACAATCAAAAACAATATTTTTTTCATGTGTTTGAATATAACGAGAAAGTTGAGCACTGGCAGATCCAAATTCTAGTACTGTTTTCAAATCTTGAAAATTTAACTGTTCTTTCAAAAGTTTGTATGTCGAAGTCGTTCGATTATTTTCACAGGTTTCAAGATCACCTGACTCGGCAACCCAATAATCCTGTGAATAAAATTTCACCAATGTTTCTTCTGAAAGTTTTGGATAAATAGTACCAAGATCACACACAGAACAAACAATAATTTTTTTCCCTTCAAACAATTCAAATCCTTTATTCACATTACGTAAAGCACGTGCAATTTTTTTTGGTGATTTTATTTTATTAAATGTATTTTGAGCACGTTTTTTCAATTGAACGAGTTTTGGATTACTTACATTCCAAAACAATATATGCGCCAATACAAATTTTGCAGAATTTGCAAAATAACGACGAATTTCACTTTTCAACATAACCTTTCGACGAGGACCAGGGTCAGTTGGATAATCAAACTCATAGAATGTGTGTGCTCCACACGCCTCACAAGTGTAATCAAGGGTTTTCAATCTATTTTCAAGAGACATAGTATTTTATTTGTAAATAAGTTTTTTTATTTCTTCTTTTGTGTACAATTTTGCATTTCGAGTAGAAAAAGCTTCAACAGGTTTTTTGTTCGCAACACCAGGTCGAATCACATAGTAAGACCCCATATCAAAACAAAAATGTCGTTCGCTCTCCCCTACCAAATCTTCATGAATTTTTTCTCCAGGAAAAAGTCCAATCACTTCAAATTTTTCTTTTTGAAATACCACCTGCAAAATATCCAAAATTTTCGCCGCTTTCATTTTTGGAATATAAATTTCACCACCCTTTGCTTTTTCTATCGTATCACTCACCGTTTTCACCGCATCTTTCAAAGTAAAAAAGAAGCGACACATTTCAGGATGCGTAATCTTTACATCGAGATGTGGGTGTTCTTTCCAAAATGTTGGAAGCGCGCCTTTTGAATCAATCATATTTCCAAAACGAGAACAGAGAAATGTTTTGTCCGAATTTTTATTTGCTTCGATAAACAAACGCTCCATGATATATTTTGTCATACCATAGGCATTGCTTGGACTTGCCGCTTTATCCGTACTAATAGCAACTGCTTTTTTGACACTTGCTGTTTCTAATACTGCCTGAATTACAGATTTTGATCCATCAATATTATTAAGGCATCCCTGTGTTGGCTGATCTTCAATCATAATCAAATCTTTCATCGCTCCCGCATGCACCAAAATATCGCAGCCACGAAGTGCATATTTCAAAGTTTCGGTATCACGAACATCTCCAATACGATATGTAATATTTGGGTTATTGAATTCTTTCATCATCTCGTACTGACGCTCTTCGTTGCGACTATACACTACGAGTTTATTATCTTTCCCCCAGATAGAAGCCAGTGCTTTGCCAAGCGACCCAGTTCCACCAGTGATGAATATTTTATGATTCTTAAGCATATACTAAAGATACAATTGTTTAATTTTTTCTAATGTTTCTTTATTTGCAGAAGTTGGAACAATATTCTGGACAAAAGCTTTTGCTTCATCGATCGGCATTATATCGCCTTTTCCATCACAAAGTCCAATCACGCGAGTCGTATTTTCAATTGAATCAACCAAAATATCGTAACGTGCTCCCAAAATACCAGGAACAATGAGGGTAAAATTATCATATTGTTTTTGACGCAATCCCGAAAGCATTTTTCTTTGAAAAAGCCAATCTTCAATCATTCCAAGATATCCTCCAAAACTTGATAAAGAATGTATCTCAATGCCACGAGTTCTTGCTTCAGCAATACCATCTTCTGTCAATGTACCATTTCCAACATCCACAATCATAGCACCAGCGTTCAAACTTGCTATCATGGTTTTATCAAGAACCGGAATTCCGGGAGTACAACCAAGTACAATATCTGCAGATTCTACGGCTTGAATAGCAGTAGAAAAACCAAGAATCTCTGTATCACTGCGTTTGGTAATATTAAGTCCTGTGATCACAGTAGTCATTCTCTCTTGCGCGCGTTCATATACAAAAATATTTGCACCACGTTCACAAAGCTTCAAAGCAATTTTTGCACCAATATTTCCAAGGCCAACAATGGCTACTTTTTGACCACGAAGTGACCCACGCGTACAGGCAAGAAGCATATCAAGAGAAGCAACCGTAAAATCATTTGGTTTATACACCAAGACTTTACTTTTGTGTACACGAGTCAAAGCATAGGCCTCCAAGTTTGGAACTTCATTTTTTATTTCTGAGTCAATCAAAAAATACGAAACATAGCCATCAAAAGTTTCTATAAGAGACTCTACGTTATCAAGAGTACGCACAATAACATTTCCAGCAATGGTAGTAGGGGTCTCACGAATTCCACCAAAAAAAACATCAGGATTATTCAAATTTGCTGTTGTAGAAAGACAAAGCAATTTTTCTTTATTTGAAGCATCCAAACGTTTTTTTATATTTTGAATTGAAAGTTCTAAATTTTCCATACTTATAAAATGTCAGTTTTTTGAGGATTTCCGTTTTGCATAAAACCAAAACTTCGTTCACCACAATTTGCATACAAATCAATACTTGATAAATATGACACAAATTCTGAACTTCCCTTTTGTGGATAAATAGAATGCTGAAATTCTTGAAAATAAACATGTATATTTTTTTGCCTATACTTTTCAATATCGAGATATACTTTTGCACCGGCACCACTGACATAAGTTGTTGCCGCGAGTGCTTCACAAATCTCAAGTGTTACCTCTGTTCCACCAAGAGCAGTCCCCGAAAGATTCATTTCACTTGCCTTGATAATTTTGGTTTTCACTCCGAGAGCCTGCGCCATCCACACAATAAATTCTGTATTAAAATCAGCAAGATACTCATGCTTTTTGTTATACAGCTCTTGTAAAAATGGAAAAATATTTTCAAAGAACTCACATTTTTTATAATTTTGTTCAATAGAACTCAGATGTTTCTTGATCAACTTTTCATCACTCCAATTTATTTTTACATCCTTTACCGCAGTATTGAGTGAGTGTTTTTCTACGGGAATCGTAATCCACTGTGCTGATCCTGAGATCATAATTTTATTGCGATTTTGAAAATTATTTTTTTCAAATTGTACTGTATCAAGAAGCACAAAAACATCAGAAAGACTCATCTTGTGAAAAAATCCGAGCCAGGGAAAACATTCTGGTTGATGAATCG
Organism: Candidatus Magasanikiibacteriota bacterium; assembly: GCA_052034405.1. Taxonomy (GTDB): domain Bacteria; phylum Patescibacteriota; class Patescibacteriia; order Magasanikbacterales; family UBA922; genus CAYTKU01. The sequence continues at coordinate 19,312 of JBPOIO010000032.1, forward strand.
CAACATTCATAAATACCTTTAAAATTTCAAATCGTAACGAACAATTTCAAAACTCTCTGCATACTTCACATTATTTTCGTTTCCACGCATACGTGCACGTCCTTCAATAGATTCAATCCAATCTGGACCATATTTTTTGAATTGACTATCATGCGCTGCAATAGCTTTTTTCTTTGTTTCAATATCTTCTGTAATATCAATATACATTTGAGGACGATATGCCTGATAAGAACGTCCCGAAGGTGGAAATGGTTCGTACATGAGAATTGAATTGAACCAACGTGCCGCAGAAATAGAAGCGAGTGAAACATTGTGGTGGTCTTGGTGTGTATCAAAACTCCAATGTGTCAAAATAAGATCTGGTTTGAAATCAGTGAGTACTGAATCAATTGCCTCAACAGTTGACTCATCGTATGGAATATTTTTATTTGGAAATTCAAATACCACATAGTCTGTCACACCGAGTGCATTCATTGCTGCTTTTCCTTCGTCGGCAGCTTCTTCGTCAGTACGAAGAACTGTTCCATCAAATCGTTTATACCCAGATGGTGTCATGATAATACACTTTACTTCGTGTCCCTGACGAATAGCACGAGCGAGTGTTCCACCACAACCGAGCTCAATATCGTCAAAGTGTGCACCAATAGCAATAATTTTCATATGAATATAAATAGAATTATTTTTTTGAAGTTTCGCTTATAAATTTCATCAGATGTTGAAAATTTAAATCTGGTGAATATGTTGAATCAACAAAATTTCTTAATTTTTTACTATAATCATTTCTTTTCTGAACATCCAAAATCAATTCCTCAATAGCCTGATACCAACTTTCTTTTGAATACACTATACGACCACTCACTCCATCTTGAATCATTTGTACATGAGATGGAACAAAATCAGCAATTACAGGCACTCCAAGCTGAGTAAACACATACAAGCGTCCTGGATTGGTTGAATATTTAAATCGCAAAATATAATCATCACGAAAATATCCAATGGTATTATGAATATAACTCCAAAAAGTTCTTGTAAAAATTTTTCCACGCAAATTTGGCACGGGAATCATACTCGGAACCACACCAATATCACAAGCATGCAGATCATCAAAAAAAGTTTTATCACTCCACTGCACGTCTACCACTTTACATTTTTTCGGACGATTCAATTTCCAAAGCCCAAGTTTTTTTACATTATAAACAGGGCGAAATTCAATATTGTATTTTTCTGACAATTCATCAAGTGCAGCAGACAGTGTTTTCATGCAATGCAAATGAAGTTTATTTCCATGATAACCAATTTTGACCGGAGTTCCTTTTAGAATTTCCACATGCAACTTTTCTTGTGGAGGAACATGCGGAAACATGAAATAAATAACAACGTTTTTGTTATAAGCATAAAAAATATCACGCTGTTCGAGTGAACTCACAAGCACAAAATCTGCTCGGCGGGCTTCTTCACGCTGACGACGCAAGGTGAGTTTTGGATCCATGATTCCTGTAATAATATTTGGGTTTATTGCTTTTGCCTCGTCAGCCTTTGAATCAGGCGCCATAAAAAGTGCTACATCATAATTTTTGTAGCCCTGCCAATCATTGCGAGTCACCGTATGCCCAGCAGCAGTCAGACGTGGAATCAAATCATCGACACATACTTTTGTGCCAGCAGCTTCATAATTTGTATTGATAACAAAACGCATACACAATATTTTAAAACATTACCATTCCTTCATTTTTTCTCGTGCTGTTTTTTTTATTTTCAAATAAGTTCGTGTCGCCGAACGATCAATATCTGGAGACAAGGCACGCAAAATTTCGTGACCCAGTATTCGATACTGACCCCCGATTTTATTTGCTTTAAGCAAGCCTTTTTTCAAAATACGTTTCATCGTACTATTACTAATTTTTAGTAATTTTTCGGCTTCCTCGGTTGTATATACCTCATTGGGTAATATCTCTGGCATAGACCAATATTGTATCAAATAGTGTCAACAGGTGTCAAACTATTTTTTTGCTTCATTATAATGATCCAAAAACCACTGATATGACAACTTCACACCTTCTTCAAGATCTACCTTATGATGCCATCCAAGATTGTGGAGGCGTGACATATCAAGTAATTTTCGTGGAGTTCCGTCAGGTTTTGTTGTGTCCCATACAACTTCACCTTCAAAACCTGTCACGGCTTTTACCATTTCTGTCAGTTCTTTAATCGTTACATCCACCCCTGTTCCAAGGTTCATAAATATTGGCCCAGTGATATTTTCTTCTTTTGTTGGATTATAATTTTCCATCATAAATACGCATCCATCGGCCATATCATCGACATAGAGAAATTCACGTTTTGGAGAACCGGTCCCCCAAGCACTCACTGTTGCAGCGCCTGCGAGTTTGGCTTCGTGAAATTTTCGAATCAAGGCTGGCAGTACATGTGAACCATTGAGTTCAAAATTATCTTCTGGTCCATACAAATTTGTTGGCATAACTGCAATAAAATTTGTTCCATACTGACGATTATAACTCTGACACATTTTTATTCCAGAAATTTTTGCGAGTGCATATGGTTCATTTGTTGGTTCAAGAAGTCCTGTGAGCAAAGACTCTTCTTTCATTGGCTGCTCTGCAAATTTTGGATAAATACAAGATGATCCCAAAAACAATAATTTTTTTACACCATTCAAATACGAAAAATGAATAATATTGTTTTGAATTTGAGAATTGATATAAATAAATTCAGCCGGAGCCGTATTGTTGGCTTGAATTCCACCAACCTTGGCAGCAGACAAAAATACATACTCTGGTTTTTCTGCCTCAAAAAATGCCTTCACCGCAGCTTGGTTCGTCAAATCAAGTTCTGCATGTGTACGAACAAGAAGATTTGTATATCCTTTGGAGGTCAAATTACGAACGAGCGCTGAGCCAACAAGTCCACGATGCCCTGCCACATAAATTTTTGCATTTTTTTCCATAGAGAAAAAATTTTAATATATTTATTTACCATTAATTTCTTCAAGTTCAGCTTCTACCATAAGCTTCACCAACTCTTTGAAATTCACTTCTGGTTTCCATCCAAGTTTTTCACGAGCTTTACTTGCATCTCCCAAAAGCAAATCTACTTCCGCAGGACGATAATACAATGGATCGATTTCAATAATTACTTTACCGGTATTTTTATCAATTCCAATTTCCTGAAGTCCTTCACCTTGCCAATCAATTTCAAAACCCAAAACCTTTGCTGTTTCTTCAATAAATTCACGAACACTGTGTGTTTCTCCTGTAGAGATAACATAGTCATCAGCCTCAGGTTGCTGAAGCATCATCCACATTGCTTCGACATAATTTTTTGCATAACCCCAATCACGTTTGGCATCCAAATTTCCCATATACAAACGTTCCTGTTTTCCAGCCTGAATTTTTGCCAAACCATGCGTTACTTTTTTTGTTACAAAAGTTCCACCACGTCGAGGTGATTCGTGATTAAACAATATTCCATTCACAGCATAAAGTCCATATGACTCACGATAATTCACCGTGATGTTGTGTGCAAAAACTTTGGCACAAGCATAGGGACTACGTGGATAAAATGGCGTTGTTTCTTTTTGAGGAATTTCAAGCACCTTTCCATACATTTCCGAACTTCCTGCTTGATAAAATTTTACATGGCGATCAAGTCCTTTGATAGCGTCCAAAATACGAAGTGTTCCAAGTGCTGTTACGTCAGCTGTATATTCTGGAATATCAAAACTCACACGCACATGACTTTGTGCACCAAGGTTATATACTTCGTCCGGTTGCACTTTTCGTAAAATATCGTTAAGACAACTCGCGTCAGCAAGATCTCCATAATGCAAAAACAAACGTACATCTTTGTCATGACGATCTTGATAAATGTGATCAAGACGGCTCGTATTAAAACTGCTCGAACGACGCATAATACCATGAACTTCATAGCCTTTTTCAAGGAGAAATTCGGCAAGGTAGGATCCATCTTGTCCGGTAATACCGGTAATAAGTGCTTTTTTCACAGGGTTGAGGGTTAAATATACAAATTTACTTTATCACAGGTGTCAATGAGTGTCAACAGAGACCACAATTCCCCAAATCTCCCCAAAGTTTATGCTATACTCGGCAAATTTCCAGCCACTTGAAGCCAGTTCATCTTGTGCCTGCTGCAGGGTATATTCAGTAAAATGTGTCAAATCAAGACGCGACTCGACCCCCTGCTCTTTTTTATACACAGGCAGCCAATCCCGAGAAATCATTGGCACACGAAATAAAATAGTGTTGGTGAGTGGATGTAATTTTTTCAAAAATTCAACACGATGTTCAATATGTTCAAGCACATTTGATAAAATCACTTTATCAAACTTTTTTCCAAAATTATATGTTGTTGCATCCCCAACAATATAACTTACATTTGGTCTTTGAAATCTTTTTTTGGCAACTTTAATATATTTTTCTTCAATATCAATACCCACCACTTCTTTTGCCTTTGCAGCAATATCCGCAGCATTATTGCCATGAGCACAACCAATATCCAAAATACTATCGCTTGTTTCAATATGATCTACAAAAAATTTGTGATAATTTAAAATTCGATGCTTTGGATGTACTCCATTATTTTGCAAAATTGCGATTGTCGAAAGTGCAACATATGCTTTATTGTGAACAAATGTAAACAAACGAAACAAAAATTTCAAAATACTTTTGTTGTTGATTATTTTCTTTATAAAACTTTTCATATCTATCAAATAGTAAAATTTTATTTTCAAGTTTCAACGGAGTTCTTTTTCTTCTCGCTTCGAAAACTCATCGTATACTCGGTTCAAACAGTTCTCCGCTGCGAAAAAAAGAACAATCCGTCTCCAACTTTCCAAATAAAATTTTATAAATTATTTTTTTACTTCAAAGACACAAAGAACAGAATGCCCCGAAAATTTCCGAAACACTCTATTGATTATTTCACGCAATACTTTCATCGGCAACAATTTTGAATTATAAATATACTGGAGTACTGGTTTCAAAAACTTCACTTCATCTTTCAAACCCTTAATACCATCAAGAGCATAGACTTCACGAGATACAAAACCCAAGGCTTCAAACTGCTTTGCAACAGATTTTGGATCAAGTGCAAACTGATAAAATTTTTCTTTGTCAAAAGTATTTTCATCAAAATTTGGATAGTCTCCACGACGAGCCTTCAAACTTCGTAATTTTGAAAATGCAGGAAATGTCACAAATACAAATCCCCCAGGACGAACCACTCGTTTCATTTCACTTGCAATTTTTTCAAAGCCTTCGTAAAAATGTTCAATCACACCAAAGGACCAATAGCCATCAAAAAAATTATCTTCATATGGCAATGCACGCACATCACCTTCTACAATTTTCATTTCCGGAAAAAGCCCGGTGATTTTTTTCACTGTTTCAGGAGCAAAGTCAACTCCATACGCCTCGTAGCCCCATTTTTGTAAGGCATAAACATACTGTCCTCGTCCACAACCACCTTCCAAAATTTTAGAACCCAATTTCAAATATTGTTCTGTTTTTTTGTGAACAAAACTTCGTGAAGAAACACCTTGAATCGTACGCTTCAAATTTTTATCTTCCCAGCATTCATCCCAAAATTCAGGTGTTGCGCTTTTGGAAATATATACCAATCGATTGTTTTTTTTGTCAAAGTATTTCATCTTAAAAAATTTTAACGATGGATATTATTTTTTATGGAACCGGAGTAACTCTTTTATTTTTTTCGCAGTGAAGAAAAATAAAAAGTTATGAGGTGAATAAAAAATAATGTTAGATAAATTTACGATACGATCCACGCTCCAATTCTACAATCTTTTCAAAACTAAAATGCGCTTCAGCATACTCACGAGCGCTTCGCTTCAAACTCTCTCGGAGCAGCGCATTTTCCACAATCTCTTCAATCCCCGCTCGCAAC
>JBPOIO010000060.1:0-9126 GCA_052034405.1 Candidatus Magasanikiibacteriota bacterium
TTGTCAATCCAATCACCACCTTTGACACCAAGTTTTTGAACACGTTCCATACCTATCATCAAAAAGCCAATAGCAACGGCAAAATTGGCAAGGTTCATCCAAGAAGCAGCTCTGTTGATAGAAACACCAGATTGACCCGCAACACTGTTGGCATCATCGTCAATTTTATAATCAGAAAGAGAGTTGTTTTCTGGCCCTTGCAAACTTTCGGTGATATTGCCAGCACCAAAGGTCGCAAAAGATAGCCAGAGAAAAAAGACCATCATTGGAGCTGCAATCACATGATTGACAAATTCTTTCCAAAATTCGTCGGCATAACTCTGTGTACTTGGGAGTACACTAAACAAAAATGCAAGTGGTGACAAAATAATCAAACACCAAAGTGTCACCATGCGAAAAAGCATGACAATAAGATAAGAACCAATTGCCGCTGCAGCCAACATACACATAAAAAGTGCAAACAGCGCACCAACAAGCAGGTCCCCTGCTATATCTGCATTGGCCTCTGGTTTACTGGTAGAAAATGCCAACACTTCTCGAAAGTTCATCATGTTGATAAAATTTCCACCAGCAGTACCAGCTACTGCATTCAAAAAAGTAATTGTAAACACCTGTGATACATCAATAATGAGCTGACAGATAACATTACTAAAGTTTACAAAAATTGCAGCAAAAACAAGTTTTGGTAAAGATTTTTTCCATTCGTATTGTTCAAGACCAAGAATCGTACCAAAAGCAATAACAAGCAAAATAACAATAAAGAACATGTTGGCAACATCTCGGATGATATTCCAACCAAATTTTACAATAGGCGCATTAATAAACCCATTGTAACCTGCAAGCAAAATAAAAAATTTGAGAAAAAACAATGATAACTGAATAAGAAAACTTGCAATCCACAGAAAAAATCGAGTCAATGCCAAAATAATTGCATTGGAGATACTCGTCATATCCAGCTCGGCATGTGCAATATGTGGAACCAAAAATACACCAACGAGTGCAATGGCAATAACAAAAACAGACGTATATTTACTACGAGAGTTGAGATTCAAAAACTTATTCCAATACTGTCGAATAGTGGCAGCGCAAGTGCGCATAGAAAGAATGCGAAAAATGTAAGTTTATTATATCACAGTTTTTGAAAAAAAAGTATTTTACGAGTGTACAAACTTGGGGATAAAAAAATCGTAAGTACAATGCCTACGATTTTTTTTGAAATATACACTTCCCTTTCACGAAATATGCTGGGTCTCAAGCTTCAAAACTTTTTGTTTCAAAGTTTTTACTTCTTTTTGAAGAACAATAATATCTTTTGCTGCGACATCCGAATCTTCAAGAGTTCGACAAGAAAGCGTTTTTAAATTTTTTTCAACTTCATCAAGTTTTGTCCAAAGTTGCCGAATTTGGTTTCGAATATCTGTAAAACCTTGACTCATTTCGGCTTCAAGTTTTTCAAAATGTTGTTCAATACTCTTGAATTGTTCGTCAATACTTTTAAATCGTCCATCTACTGATTCAAATTTTTCGTCCACTTTCTTTGAAAAATTCAAAATTGCATCGAAAATATCTCGAGTTGTAGGTTCGCGGTCTATTATGTTCGTATGAGTATTCGACATAAAAATATATTTAGAATAAAGATACTCTTATTCTAACAAAACAATACTCAAATTTTTCTAAAAAAATTCTAAAATTTTTTTTAAAACTGTGAATAAGTCTATTCTAGAGATATATAGAAGTATAACAGAAGCCATCAAACAAGGTCAAAAAAGCCATATTTTAGCCAAATACCAAAATAACTGTGGAAAATTTCGCTTGACAAAGGCAAAAAGAAGTGGTAGGGTAAAAATATATATGACTTTCAAACCAAGCTGTGCTGTGATTCTTTAAGAATAAAAATAATTTTATCTTTAAAGAGTCACACCCCAGTTCGGGGAGGAGGTGCAACATGAGCAAGGCGTACCTGCTCGCCATCACCCTGATTCTGGGGTGTGCGGCGGCGATGGTTGCCGGATGTGGGGGGTCCGATTCCTCCCCCACTGGGCCCACCAGCAGCGCTGGTGGAACCGACGTCGGCGGCACCGACGACGCAGACAGCGGCTCCCCTTGCCCCTCGGGCCAGGTCGAGAAGAAGGCGGACGGACAGACGGTCTGCATCACGCAGCCGTCTGTCGAGGGCGACGCCGCGGTCAGCGATGACGGTTCCGGTGGGTCCATCGACCCGCCGACCAGCGACGCCGCGGTCAGCGATGACGCCAGCCCCGACACGGCGGCCGACGAGTGCCCCGACCTCGATGGACAGCCATGCACGGGGGACGACATGGACCCCTGCACCTGGCAGGCCGTGGAAGGAGCATTCTGCTCCTTCCAGTGCTTCGTGCCTGACGGGCGGATGCCCTACAGCGTCGAAGGCGTCGAAGGCGCCAGGATCATGGCAGAGAACTGCCACATCACGCTGTAGAACGACAGCGCAACCGGGTCTAGCTCTAGACCAAGACAAAAACTGAGCATAGCCGTGGCGTTCTCCACGGCTTCCGCATCTCTAGTAGAAAAATTATTTTCTTCTGAAGTAATAAAAAAACCATCTCTTTCAGTGAGATGGTTTTTTTATCTTAACGGTCAATATCTGGAATAACAATGATACTACCATTATAATCTGACCAAGGATTGATACCACTTACTGGATCAAATTTATCACATTGAGATGAAGTAATCCCAGCGATATCTGTTTCTTGCTTGTTATAACAAGCACCTCTTGTATCTGCATCTGGAATTGGATTTCCTCGGTTATAACCATTTTTATCTACACAACTTCCATTACACCAATCCCAGTTATCCATTGCCTGGACTTTTGGTTTGAAGATACAGACATAGTCATCGTCACGCAATCTGTATTTATTCTTGAGTTCGCTTACAATACCAGCTGTAAAGCTACTATCTTTATAAGGATTGTTATTGGTATTCAAATCTCGTACATACACAGCATTTTTTGTACCAATATTGGATTCTCCACAAGAGTATTGATGTACAAATGTGAAGTAATCTGTAGTACAAGCACGAGGAGTATTTCCAAAACGCATAGTTTTGTACTCTGTACCCAAGACACCAGATTGCAGATCCGACATTGGAAGAGAGTCACTACAAGTTGGAAAATTTGGAAGTCCTGCACAGTCACGATCAGATCCACAGGCTCTACTTGAATAAGTAATATCTCCCGCAGCACTACGTCCTTCACACACTTTGAAAGTACTTGGAGCCCCACTTGCAGGCATACAAAATGTATTACCAGAACATGGTTTGTCAATTGAACAAGTAACATCTGTTGAAGTAAAGGTTGGAGCATTGTTGCCGTTACTTGGAGGAGTCATAGTGGCACAAAGCCCTACATCCGCAAGGCCACCTTGGTTACTGGTTCCACAGACTGGTTTACGATTTTTGTACAAACCTTTTTTGTCTGCGTTCATTGGAGGAAGTCCTTCTTCGTCCCAATCTACCATCATACGACGAATAGGCATGTGATTGTCATGTGCAAAGGCAAAGAATTTGGCTTCGGCACTATAACTACCACCAGCGATAATAATTGGATCACTTACACCGTTTTGATCAATATCTGGTTCGTCTGGTATACCATCGCCATTGTAGTCAACACGAGTTCCATTGCGATTACCAATAGTAATATTTCCAGCTTCGGCAGCACTACATTTGTCTCTATCTTCACAGCGAGCAGGATTGAGTGAATAAATCTTTGGTGGAGCTGGACTACTACCAGAGAGATCCCGTCCTGTACTTTGTAAAGTGTCTTTTGCAAAAAAGTCAAAGTTTGAAGTAAAGCTATCTCGATGAATATCTGAATAAATGCCCGTATCAATAGTACTTATGGACCAAATTTGTGCAAAGAGACGTTCAATTTGTTTTGATCCTGCACTTGGATCAAAGGCATTTTCATCTTGAGGAAGTGGATCCCCTACCTGCCAACCAGGTGGCAATGGTGGTGGAGGTGCATTTGGATCGGGTTCTCTTGGATCACTCAGAGCATTCATTTTGTTCACAAATGATCTATCAAGTGGTATAAGCATCATGGATTCACAACGTTTGGTACTTTCGATATTGGTAGCACCAAGCCAAGAAGCCGAACAGAGAAATGGCAAACCTTGTTCTTGGTAACGGAAAGTATAATTGCGAAGTTTATTTCTGTTCAAAAGATCTTGCTCGGTCAACTGCAATGACGCATATGGTCTTTGGAATCTATCAATAGGAATTGACGACCAAGGACTCACATAATCCATAACACGAGGGCCAAGACCATCGGATCTTTTGGAACCATACCAAACCAAATTGGTGCGCGCTTTGTTGGTAGTATCATACAAAGGATTGATACCATCTCCTTTATATACCTGTTCAAAAGTAGTACAACGATCGTGAAGCACAGCAGCAACAGCCATTTGGACACCCGCATCGTCATCGGCATTCTCTCCGTTACCGTTGGAACCAGCTTGATTACACCAACGAGCAATATAGCCAAGAAATTCACCATCTTTATTAAAATCCATTCCAATTGCTAACCAATTTTTATGTTCACCGACACAAGGTGCTGCAAAAGGATCTGAATTTACATTTGCAGGAGTAACTTCTTCACGAATAATACCTGGGATTCCATCTCCTTGATTAATAGGTACATGTTGTTCCAAAAAGTTTGGTGTTTGATCATTATTATTTTTTAACCAATCTGACCAAACAGCGACATAACGAGTTTGAATACGATTTCTTTCACCAATAGGCTCATTTGTATCAATATAATTTTTAATTCTACTTTGATTGAAGTGACTATAATCATTAAAAGCAAAAGCAGATTGAGAAACATTATCCAAACGATATGTCCACAGTACAGTATCTCTTGTTTGAGAAGGTAATACAAATTGTGCATTTGCTTCACGCGCATCCAAAAGAAGCACTGCATCAGCTGGATTCATACCTGGCCTACGCAATCGATCAAAGTCAATAACGTAATCTTTTTGCATAAGAGCAGGTCCCATTCCTTGAACACCACCTGGATAACTCAATGCCAAGAACATTACTTTTGAAAGATCATTTTCTCGCATGTATCGTTCAAAATTTGAACGATACAAACGTCCACCACGAGTTCCTGATTCACCTACAACTCCATAGGCTCCTGTATGAATACGAGCTTCACTAGCACCAGGTTCATTGATATTTTCTGGTGGATTTACAAGTTCACCCTGAATCAAATAAGTTCCATTTTCATCCAAAGTAGTTGTACTAAAAGTACGAGGCATATGCATAATAGTACCAATTTCTTTGATATTTGTACCCTCTTCACTACTATCTATTCCATTATTTTCTGGCGCAAAAGAATAAATTTTTCTTTCCAAAGGATTATCTCCATGATCATCTGGACCTTCTCCTTGGTCCCAATCTATTCCCCAATTGTCCCAACCTCTATTTATACCAAACTCCAGACGTAAAAGAGTAGAATTCAAAATATTTTGACGATACAACCATGATGATACGGCCGTAGTTAATTTTTTACCACTCTCTACATCTCCACCACACACTGCTTGAATATAAGGAGGATGAGGAGATGCGACTCTTTGTTCTGGTTGACCATTTGCAGCAGGTTGGACACGCACGCGAAGGTTATCACTACAGGAATAATCTTGATATTCAGCATCAAAAGGTACAACCCCGACAGTTATGGCTTCACCCAAATTCGGACTACCTACAAACCTGGAATTACTATAAAAATAAGCATCGCTATTTCGTGTTAATTTATCTGTAAATGATTCGTCATTTTCTCCAGGAACTGCCATATGGGCAGAGTCAACCCATGTAGAATCATAAACACCAGTTCCAACAGCTGTAGAATTTGAACAGTATACCTGACCACCCGCTGGTTCGGCATCATCCTTGAGATTGTATCCAGCAGAAACATCGGTATTGTAAATATCTACTGCAGAAGCAGAAATATTTACCGGCAACCAAGTAAGACAAGCAAAGCTATTTTGACCATTATAAAATATTGGTCGAGATCGATCTTCTTCGAGACAATACCCTTCTAGACCAATACGAGTTTCTGAATTTGAGCGCAAAGCACAAACACCAAATTCGTCATCTTCTACCGTAGCAGTACCTTTGTTATCAATACAATTTGCAGATTTGCTACATGGTCTTTGTTCTTTGTTACCACCACCAACACAAATACCATCTGGAATAGATACTCCCTGTTTCAAACCATAGAGCGGCCAGTAATCTTGCTGAGTAGAACCGCCATATTGTACTTTTTGATAAGCACAAGAACAAGCGCCTGTTTGACAAACATTAGCAGCAGAAAATCCTTCGAGTTTAAAGGCAGTATTGGTTCTTTCACCAGGAACTTCTGGATTTACCAATTTTTGTTCACCTTCACCAACTTTCAAAATTTTATTGGAGTATGGACTATCTGCCTCAGGCACACCTTTACAAGAATTTGCTTTGAGGAAAGAAAGTAATTGCTTCAAAAGAGGTGCTTTTTGGGCAGCACTGAGTGCTGGATTAGTATTTATATTTATAGTCGTTGGAAAAGATCCGTTGATTGGATAAATACATCTATTGGCATAACAACGTCCTCCATTTATACCATTATCTCCAAAACCACACATATTCCAATCTGTATTTTCTTGTGCGTTATTTGGTTTACAATCAAAATCTGTTTGACCAAGCACATCAAAAATATTTTGACGAAGTTGTCTTGCAATATAGGTTTGATTCATTTCATCAGCCATTGCAGCTTGCAAATCTTTTGCAAAGTTAAATTTCAAATAAATCATGTCTCCAATTTGGAATTTGTTGTAAAGAGAATATCCAGACATTTCGGAACTATACCATGATACAGGGCGACTCACATATTTATCATACGTCAAACGACTGAGTGCCGCATTCCCTTCTACTTTTCTGGCATCTACCCAGTGTGAACATGTTCCACCAACACCGATTTGATCACAAGAAGCGAGCTGCGCACAAATTTGGGTTTCGTGACGTGCACCACCTTCATAACTGACAGCAGAAGCATAACTCTTGCAGGCTAGCCATTCGGTACATTCGCGATCACGATTTACTTTCATGAGAAGATTGGTATCTGCAACATTGAATCCAGCATCACCCTTGCGAACAGCATCAACAGGACCATATGGTTTATCCATTCGTTTTTGTGATTTCAAGTACGTTGCGGCAGAATCAAAAACTTTGTTTGGTTCGTCTGTTTTATCAAACAATACACAACCATCTGCAAGACTTACTTGAGAACATTCTTTTTTCTTTTCTTCAATTTTATCATTGAACAAAACATAGTATGGCTTTCCATCAGGATTCACATTAGACGTATCTTGTCTATCAATAATTTCGGTACAAGTATTGTATTCCGCAGAACAAAGACCAACATTACCACGGTAACTTGGACTTTTGTTACTCCAAATATCATTGAAACCACCAACACGAACATTATCTGGCGAACAAGCAACTGATTCGATATTAACACAGTGTTGTTGGTTTGCCCCTACCAAAGGACAGTCATTGTCTGTTCGACAAAGCTGATCCCCTACTACCTGTGGATCAAGTGAGGTCGTACATTTTCCAACACCTTTGAGATACCAACCATATTGACTACTGAGTCCATCACTTTGTGGTTTGTAAACACAAAGACTTTCACCTGTAATTTGAGGATCACGGAAGAATGTTTCTTGGGAACCATTTTGGTAATGACTACAACCTACCAAAGTATCGTGACACAAAGTATCTTTATATAATTCTGGATCATTTTTGACGTAAAGTTCATTGAAGGTAAATGAAGTTGAAGAAGTATTTGGCAAATGACGTTCTTCTTGACCAACACGTTGACAACCAAAAGCAGATTCATCACAAGCAAATTTTTGTTTTCCTTTTATAGACTCACCTACAGCCAAAAAGAGTGGTGTACTTGTAGGAGTATCTTTTGGAATAGAAATACTTGAATTTGACAGACGTAGGCGACTTCCTCCAACACCAGGAACAAGAGAAGGATTAGACCACTCCAAATCATTGAATGTTTTTCCTACAGGAAGAATAATTTGAGGGATGTAGCAAAATTTCTGTCCTGGAGCAATAAAACATTTTGCAAGTTCTTTATTGTCATACATTGCAGTACAAGATGCATTTTCTGGACCAGTACAAATTACATTGAAAAGTTGTGCCTGTTCAGAGTCTACACCCGTTCTTGTGTTATATGTATCCCAAACAGGTTGACAAGCAATAGCACGTTCACGGCAAAGATTTTGGAATCCTGTTGTATAGCGAGCATTGTTGGCACTATCATTGTATTGACGACAACCCAAGGCTTCTCCAGGAAGTGAGTCTTCTGGAGCACTATCACAAATAAGTGGAACATCATTTCCATTATTGCCAGGAGCTGCTTTCCAAGAATCTTTTATGTAATGCTTATAATCATCAATCTGGCGAAGTCGGACTTGATCAATAAAGAATGTATGATTGCCAACAGCCGCAATAAGAAGTGCCACCTTGTCATCAGTAGAACCAGTAAATTGAACAGGTCCAAGCTGATACAATTGCCAATTACTTCCAACATTGAGTGGACGATCCAAAGAAGTAAATACTCCAGCAGGTTGTGGTAAAATTCCAGCAGAAACTATAAATTGAACAGTCAAAGCAGTATTTTGTTCATTACTTTTTGCCAAAAATGATACATCATACCAAGCACCAGTTTCCATTGTAGATGAAGGGATTTGACGAGTAACACCATTCAAAACTTGGAGAGAATGTTCCCCAGTATGAATAGACTCGTTTGAAAGTTGAGCAAGGTTGTTATTGGTTAATTTCCACGATGCAACAGCTTGATTGAATGCATCTGGATTTTGACCAAGTGGCTCAAAATTATCTACAGCAGGAATAAAGACATCTTGGATATTGGAAACTGCATTTCCTGTATAAGCACGACAACCATTGAATTCTGGAGCACAAGAAGTAGATTCACTTGGTTTTGAAATTGTCTGGTATACACCTTTATTACATCTTAATGATTTCACAGAAGTTTTTTCAACGTCATCAAAAGGAGGAGAAGTCGGGTATACGGTTCCATTAAGG
>JBPOIO010000014.1:0-2631 GCA_052034405.1 Candidatus Magasanikiibacteriota bacterium
GTATGCTTTGTGCGGGTGGAGGGAGTATAGCGCTCAAGCGCTATGCAAACTGCAAGATTCTGCGAGAGCTTTTGTTTGTCGAACCCCATTTGCATGGTGCGGGTGGAGGGAGTCGAACCCTCGTCTCAGCCTTGGGAAGGCTACATATTAGCCGTTATACGACACTCGCTCTCAAAATGGAGCCACCTAGCAGGATCGAACTGCTGACCTACACGTTACGAATGTGTCGCTCTACCAACTGAGCTAAGGTGGCACGTTTTCTCGATTTATCAGAGGTTAGTATAGCAGACACGCCCCTGTTTTTTAAGAAACATTTTGCTCACTTCAAACAGCGCATATACTTAAGCATATGACAGATGATCAAACAGAAATTGATTCTGTGCCAACGGATGGGGTACCTACCCCAGATTCGCCCACCAATGAAACTTCCGCCCCTGTTATAGAGCCAGCATCGGAACCAAACGTAGAACCAGTGCCTTCCCCTGTACCAACTGCACCAGAGCCACCTGCCCCTACTCCAGCTTCCGAACCGCCACAGTCAGAGCCAGCTCCCGAGCCGACTCCTCTCTCACCTGCACCATCAGTACCCGAGCCCATGCCTGTAGCAAAATTAGAGCCACCAGTGTCGTCTCCTACTCCCGCTCTAGCGCCAGAGAAGTCAGATTCTATGCCTCCCTCGTCAGTTGAACACCATGTTGAACCGGTTCCTCTAAGTGAACCAAAAAATGAATCAGTATACCCTGCTTCTACCTCTGTTTTCGATGTTTCACAATTGTCCGATGAACAGCTTAAAGCCGCCGCAGCTTTATATGCTAAAAAGAACCAAAAGGCTCTAAGTCTCAAGGGCGTGGAAGCACGTCGAGCACTCGCACACAAAAATATTACAGCTATCCTTGATTTTATGTCGCATCATAGCACAGCGAACAATCGCACCATTGCGCGTGCACTAAACCTCCCACCCCGCCGAGTACAACATTATATGCAACAGCTGACTCATTGGGGTGACGTTATTGCTACGGGCTGGGGGATTTCGAGGGAGTATAGGATTAAAAAGTGATTTTTCCGCATCGAGAATCGGTAGCTTCTTTTAGTGCCGGTATACTCGCTCCAAAACAGCCCGCGCCAATACCATAAACCGCATCAATGATATCAGGCGTATAATCACTTTTATTACTAGTTATAAGACTCATACCCAGCCTAGTCTCGGATACTAGATTAATTCCTAATGCAGCTGTTGCACCTACCGCCCACATTATTCGAGTAGCTTTTTTAGCTTCCGTCCCTTCTCTATGCTCAAGTATCGCTCCAGCGATCAACGTGCCAGCTACTCCAGCCCATATCGAATTCACGAAGTTGCCGGCATGGTTAAACCAATCAAAAGGCTCGGGAAGTATATTCCTAATTTTCGATTTTTCACCTTGTTCCAAATTATTTTTCTCAACCACTGATAAAAGATCTGAAAATGATAAAATTGCCATTCCAACGATCTTTTTCTTCGAAAGCCGAAGGCCAAAGGAAAGTTTTTCTTTAGTCATTAATTCTGTCATGAATCTGAATAGTATTTAATTTCGCAAATTGATGCTAGTAATGTTTAAGATTTTGACGACATTATTGTGCTTGTTTGATTATGACTTACCTTCATTTATAGTTAGCTATTTTTACATTCTGAGTAGTTCAACGGGGTAATTCAACAAATTTCGCGGGCGACTTCGTCCCGCACCCATGACCAACTTTTCCCAACAGCTGTAAAAGTTGGCAAAAGAGCCGCACCCTACTGAAAAGACGATACTCATACCAGATACCAGTATCTTTCGCGCAGTGAGGACGACAAGCGCCCAAAAGTAGTTATCCATATGAAGACTTTTGGGTAGACTCACTGCTTGATTCGAAAGACACTGATTGGTGTGAATCTGTCTTTCAGGGGGTGGCGGGCTACATACACATCGGCTTTCTTGCTGTATGCTGGAAGGCTACAACTGACAAAATAGTGCTTTTGCTTGCTTAGACAAAGCTAATGGGAGAATATATTTACCATAACTTTGAGGTAAACAATATGGGACTATATAGACGTGAACAATGGGGTGGCGATCTTACCGGTAAGTTAGTCGTTGCAAATGAGCCATTCCGTAATAGATTTGGGCATTGCTACTTCGAAAAAAACAAAGTTAACTTACCAAATGGTTTGATAATTGAAGGAGTAAGAGGAAAACCTGTAGCTGATTACCTTGCAGTTGGTACTTTGGCTGTTGCTGTAGCGCATTCGGGTGATTACTATAATACTTATGTACCAGTTACGGTTGACATAGTTGATCAAAATACGGTTCTGACTCCATGGCTTGATTTGAAATTTGGGGCATACACTTTTGGGCAAGTTATTGGAGAGATTAGACAAGCTCGTTTGCATGAACTTGCTAGCGGTATCCCTGTAATAGCAAATCATGTGAACCCTGAAGTACCGAAACCAAACCGTCATTACTGATTTTTGATGATTTGGAAATTGTTATCCGTTTTCGGCAATGACTCGAAGAACTGAAGGAAAAGTTCATCGGTTTTCTTGCTTTAAGCTGGTAGGTTACGCCTGTAAAAAGGCATTAATAATATTACGATAGCTGTTCAGCAATTTGCTCGACG
>JBPOIO010000008.1:0-25588 GCA_052034405.1 Candidatus Magasanikiibacteriota bacterium
CCAACAACGGATATCCAACATGTCGATATGAAAAATTTCATTTTCATCTCGTCACGTCGGATCATCCGCGCGCGTTATCAGAAATATTATTTTTTCTTTTATATATGAATAAACGATTAAATGAAAACTATAGGTGGTTTGTTTGTTTTTTACTCTCAGCTATTATAGTATTTCTGCTAGTGACATTTTATAACCTCATTTTTCTAAATGGTGCAGAAGGAAAAGGAGGATACGAAAACGGTGTTTTCAACTGTTTTGGTTTTAATAAAACACATAAATGTGATTTTATTAGTTATATCAAGGAATTTAGAGAAAGCTGGTTTATTTTGTTACCTCTAACCTTAATTTTGACACCTATAGTTTTCGGGTTGTATAAAAGAAAGAAAAAATAATACACCTGATAACACTGCATATCTAACATATAAGTACGTCAGATCATGCAGAAACGTTGGCCAAAATGTCGCTACGCTCCATTTTGACCAACGTGGCGCGGATACCTCCGCTGTTGTCCTCGGTCGCTCCGCGACACATCGTCCAACAACGGATATCCAACATGTCGATATGAAAAATTTCATTTTCATCTCGTCACGTCGGATCATCCGCGCCACGTTATATGAAATATTCTTTCCCTTTTTTCTCCTAATGTCACCACTTTTTACAAAATTAAATTCAATTTCTATGCCCGAAAAGTTAAACTATTTTCACGACCTAACGGCAAACGCTGAACATGCGGAACTAATGTGGCGTTTCATCACTAATGCAATCGAAAGCGTAGGAAGGAACGACATACTGCAAAACCCCACTGTTTTAGATGTCGGCGGAGGCATGGGCGAATTTTCTAAATATCTTAACGGAAAAGGCATCCGTGCAGTTAGTCTCGACATTCAGGATCTGGAAGTTGCTTCAGGAGCTAACGCAGTGCGAGCAAGCGCATACCAAATGCCATTCGCAGATGCTACTTTTGATATAGTAAATGCACATGGAACATTCGATACAAATTTTTATCCTCATGATTTTCAAAGATTATTTAAAGAAATAGCAAGGGTACTAAAACCTCGTGGCCTTTTTACATTCATGAATTACTATGGAGAATCTGAAGAAAAATTAGAGGAACTTTTTGTAGGTTTAGTTGAACCTAGCGGAGCTGCCTCTACACAAATGTTGTGGGAAAAGAAATAGAAGTTGAATTTAATTTTGTAGAAAAGTAATTCTTTTCAAGAAAACAAAAGGGAAAGAATACATCATATAACAACCGGTATCCAAAATACCTTTTCACTACGTTCAGAGGTACTTCGGATCACCGATGAACGTTTAGCAAAATTCGTCTACGCTACGCTCGCGACTTTTGCTAAACGCGCGCGGCTACCTCCGCTGTTGTCCTCGGTCGCTCCGCGACACATCGGCTAACAGCGGATATCCAACATGTCGGGACGAGAAACTTCGTTCTCTTCCCGTCACGTCGGATTATCCGCGCCACGTTAGGAGAAATTCAAAATCAAAAATATTTTGTCTATGAAAAAAAGGATAAAGATATTAATAATAGGAATGTTAATTCTTGTTATTGGATGGAT
The DNA here is from genome assembly GCA_052034405.1 of Candidatus Magasanikiibacteriota bacterium. Lineage (GTDB taxonomy): Bacteria > Patescibacteriota > Patescibacteriia > Magasanikbacterales > UBA922 > CAYTKU01. The sequence continues at coordinate 1,572 of JBPOIO010000008.1, forward strand.
CATATTTCTTCTTATTGTAAATAATGAAAAAAACTGTCATGAATCGGCATACTGGTATGCATATGATGATTCAACTTCGAAAATTGACCAGAAAAAATATGATCAATTTACAAAAGAAAATTGTACTAATCTTTTTTGATTTTGGACATCTTCTAACAACCCGTATCCAAAATATTTACTCCCTACGATCGTGAATACTTCGGATCACGGATGAACGTTTTACGAAAATTTAGTTGGCGCTAATATTGTATTCAAAATATTTATTAATTCTAACCATAAAAGTTATGGAGAAACAAAAAAATTTTACAGCTATCTGGGCTGTGGTTATCGTCGCTATCATAGTGGTTGCCGGTATTTATATTTGGCAAACACAGAGTCCTCAATCACAAGTAACAGACACTAAGGTCGCTGTTATGGATAAGACAGACTTAAAAGCTTGTGGTGATTTCCCAAGAACCTCTGGCGATGGTGGTCCAACTTCACGTTATTCTGTTTGCCGAAATATAAATACCGGCGAGTGTTACTACAAAACATCGTATGTAGAACAAATTAAGGGATGTGATTCTAAATTTAGCGACGATAATCCATATGGGAATGATGAATGCTTCAAAGGATTAGTGGATGTATATAGTTTTAATGGATCTATTTTCGAAAAAGGAAAAGAGAGTTACAGACCAGAAGATAGCTGTGCTAATACGGAACAAAAATATTTTGAATCGAAAATTAAAAAGTAACGCGCCAACTAAATCATCGTAAACGTTAGATGACATTATTTATGGAAAGAGAACCACAAGTTGAACAACCAAAAGAATATTGGAAAAGAATCCGAGAACTTGAAATGAGTATGTTTCCAGAGTTTCAAGAGGAAGATATTCATGCATCGAAAAATATCAATTATTTTTATTTTGCACCGAGTTGGCATTTTCGCTCAGGCTTGGTGAGCGAACGAGATGTTCAAGATTTTTTATCTCATGATTCAAAAAAAATATTATCTATTGGTTCTGGTGCTGCCTTTTTGGAAAAGTTATTAGTAAAGTTAGGAATAAATAAAGAAAATATCACTCTATCAGACATCAATCCTAAAGATTTGCCATCTGAGTTTAAGTCAAAAACTATTGACATGTATAGTGATTGGGGGGATTTAGATCAGGAGCAATATGATTTAATAATTTTTCCGGAAAGTGTTTTGCTCAATGTTCGATTTAAAATTGATAAGCAGCGTCAAGATGGTTTGTATCATTTGATTTTACAATCTTTGAAGCACCTTTGCGAAAATGGAACTATTAGAATAAATGGGCATTCGCAGGTATCAGAGAATATTCATGCAGTCATAGAAAGATTAAAAAATGATGGTTATACAGTAGAGATTACTTTTACTGATAATCTGATAGAAGTAAAAAGAGGGTATTCTGCAATGTAAATTTATATAAAAATATATGGAATTTAGATGTAATATCTGTGGAAAGGAACACCTCACAGGTGCATGTACAGAAGGACTTTCTGAAGTATCTGAAACAGGCGAAAATACACCAGAGATTCCTCGTGATATACTTGAAGATATAAAAAGCGAAGCTTTTGAAGGTCTTTTGGATTGGCGTAATTTTGTTATACGCGATATAGAATTTGCTTTGAGAACTTGTGAATCCAAAAGAGAGGATGGAGGTCCAAATGGACAACCTGCAGAATATTTTTTTCCAGAAGGAAAATTTGCTATTTATATTTGGGAAGACTTGCTTGAAAATATTCAAAGAGTATTATTGTTTCATGAAATAGTAGAAATTTATTTGAGAGTAGAACATGCTCTTCCAAAAAATTCTGCACACAATGCGACTTTGATATACGAAGAACAATTTAGAAAAGAGCTTTTATCTGAAGAGGAAGAAGCTCTCTATCAAAAACTACGAAGTGATTATAGTTTTTAACATATGAAAAATATAATAGCTACAGGTGTGGTTCATACTGTGCCTGCGGATCTTCGAAAGGCGCTTGTCTTAAATTTGGATGTACTTGCAAAATGGAATGATCTTACTCCACTGGCACGTAACGAGTGGATTTGTTGGACTATTTCTTTCAAAAAAGCAGAAACAAGACAAGAACACATTGAGCGGCTCTGTTCACAGCTGCTCGAGGGTAAGCGTCGTCCTTGTTGTTGGCCAGGTTGCCCGCATCGTTAAAATGGGGTACACTTTTTGGGTATATGTTGATAAAACAATCTCATTCCATAAAACATAAAAATTCAGATGCCTGTACGATTTGGGAATACCCCTACGACGTCGAGGATTCAAGCTTTGCTATAGGTGAAATTCATGGAAGGTATCCAGAACCTGGACTTTCGATCACTGCTGTAAACGAAGAATCTACAGAAATGATGTATATTTTGTCGGGTACTCTCACGCTTCATATAAATGATTCTATTGTTGTAGCAGAAGAGGGAGATTTTTTGAGAATTGAAAAAGACACTCCATATTTTCTCGAAGGGGATCATGCCAAATTTTGTATTTTCAATACTCCTTGTTGGACTATGGAACAACATAAAAATATTTCTATTTAAATAATTTTATACTATGGAACAATATCACTTTCAGTACTGTCAAAAACTTGTTGTTTTTTCAAAAGATCGGACTCAAGTTTTGCTTTGTAAACGAAAAGGCGAAGCCGATCTTGATGGTGTGTTTTCTTGTATTGGTGGAAAAATGGAAACGACAGATCCGAGTATTCTCGATGGAATGAGAAGAGAAAAAAATGAAGAGGTCGGTGAAAATTTCAAAATAAAACTCTATCCAACATACAGTCACAATTTGCTCTTTCGAAAAAAAGATGGTAATGCCATGATCTTGCCATACTATATGGCGATTTATGAAAGTGGAGAAGTACATCTCAACGAAGAATACTCAGAATATCGTTGGGTAAATATCGATGAACTTGATGCCTTTGAGCCAAAGGTTGCTTGTATCCCAGAAGAAGTTCGACTGCTTCGTCGATTGGAAACCATCCAAGAAGATGCAGAATTTATCGTGATTTAAAAAATATGAAAAATTCAAAAAGGATGATTCTCGTAGTACTCGATGGTTGGGGTTATCGTAAAGAAACAAAACACAATCCAATCGCCGAAGCGAGAACTCCTTTTTTTGATACGCTCATAAAAGATTATCCGAACAGTTTACTCGAAGCGAGTGGGAGAGCCGTTGGACTTCCGGATAATGAAATGGGCAATAGTGAAGTTGGGCATTTGACCATTGGTGCTGGTCGAGTTTTGGAAAATGATGTTGTTCGTATTTCAAATGCTTTAAAGACAGGAAATTTTGAAGAAAATGCAGCGATAAAAAATCTTTGTGAACATGTAAAAAAATATGATTCAACACTCCATATACAAGGGCTATTGAGTCCCGGTGGTGTGCATAGTCACGAAGAACATTTTTTTGATATTTTGAGAATGATCAAAAAAATTGGTTTACAGAAAGTAGTTATTCATGTTTTTACAGATGGTCGAGATACGGCACCACAAAGTGCAGTTCATTCACTACGAAAACTCGAAAGTCTTATTGAAGAGCTTGGGATTGGTCAAATTGCGACTGCCTCTGGTCGCTATTATGCGATGGATCGTGATCACAACTGGGATCGTGTTGAAAAGGTTGAACGTGCCATTTTTTCTGGAGAAGGTGAAAAAGTCCAGGCTATGAAAGCGTCAGAATATATTGAAACTTTGTATGCAAAAGGTGTCTGGGATGAACATATTGAGCCAATTGTTTTTTTGGATGAGACAGGAAAAAATTTCTCTATAGAAAAAAATGATGCAATTTTATTTTTCAATTTTCGTTCCGATCGTGCACGCATGATTTCTCGAAAAATTATGGACCGGGCGAAACTTCAAAATCTTTGTTTTGCTTCGCTTACCGAGTATGATGCGACACTCGAATGTCTTGTTGCTTTTCCACCACTTGTACCAGACACAACACTTGCTGCGGAACTTGCGAAAGCCGGTTTACGACAAGCACATATTGCCGAGACAGAAAAATATGCACATGCAACCTATTTTTTGAATGGAAAAAAAGAAATGCCGCATGACGGTGAAGAACATATTTTGATTGAAAGTCACCGTGATGTTGCAACACACAATTTGGCACCAGAAATGCGTGCCAAAGAAATTGTTGATGCGGCGATACAAAAGATAGACGAAGGAATGGATTTTTTGTTTCTCAACTTTGCGGGGGCAGATATGGTCGGGCATACAGCGGACTACGATGCGACTATTCGAGCAGTGGAAACAATTGATCAGCAGCTTGAGCGCCTTGTACAAAAAGCTTCTAAGGAAGGGTTTTTTTTTCTGATTACTGCGGATCATGGAAATGCGGAGATGCTCTTTGATGAAGACGGAGGTTTCAAACACACAGCGCATACCAACAATCCAGTTCCTTGTATTTTTACTGACAAAAATTTTGTTCTTGATGCTGGTTCGCTTGTGGATGTTGCTCCGACTATTTTGAATTGGTATGGTGTATCTGTTCCACAATCAATGACAGGAAAAAATTTACTTCAAAAAAAATAATTTGTATGTCTGAGATTATTATTGTAAATAGAGAACAATTTGAAGAAACAAAAAAACGCATGCAAGAAGCAGGCGGCACTCAGTTTCATGTGCTTTCAGATTTTGATCGTACGATCACCAAGGGTTTTGTCGAAGGTCAGCGTTCTCCAACTGCTATTTCTCAATTTCGTAACGGCGGATACCTCACGACTGATTATGCACCTCGTGCTTTTGCTTTGTATGATATCTATCACCCAATAGAAATCGATCCACATATTCCACGCGCGGAAAAAGCTGCAAAAATGGATGAGTGGTGGAATTTTCATTTTGATTTGCTCGTTGAATGTGGCCTCACAAAATCTGTAATTGAAGAAGTTGCTTCTAAAAAAACTTTGCAATTTCGTGATGGTGCACTTGCATTTTTGGATTTTTTGCAGGAACAAAAAATACCCCTTGTGATTATGTCTGCGGCTCCGGGAGATTTAATTGTAGAGTACCTTCGCCAAGAGGGAAAACTTTATGAAAATATTGATATTATCTCAAATCTTTTTATCTTTGATGAAAATGGTAAAGTCACTGGCGTGAAAAAACCAATTATTCATACGCTCAATAAATACGAAGTGGTGGTAAAAGAGTTTCCAATTTTTGAAACGATACAGAATCGGAAAAATGTTTTGCTTCTTGGTGATGGACTTGATGACGTGGGTATGATTGATGGATTTGAATATGATAATTTGATAAAAATTGGATTTTTGAATGAGAATGTCGAAGAAAATATGGAAGCTTTTAAAAAAATATACGATGTGATTATTCTCGGAGATCCAGGCATGGATTTTGTAGATATTTTGGTACGAGAAATTGTTTTATAAAATGACAAGTCGAAGCGGGCAAGGCTTCGACCTTAGGCGGCATGGGCCGCATTGTGCTGGAAAATCTCGAGGACGATGTCCCCGAGTCGGCGTGGCGCTTCGGGGCGGCGCCAGAAGATGAACTCGCCACTGTGGACCAAGTACACGTCGCAGACAATCGCGACATGGTACCAGCCTTCGGGGCTGATGAGGTGATCCTCGTGGAGGTCACCAAGACTTACTCCCAATTCTCGCGCCGTGAGCGTGAAGACCCGTTCTCGAATTTTTTCCAACATCAAAAATCCCTCCTCAAAAAATATGACGAAAAAAGACTTGCATTCTTACAAGTCTTTTTTATATCAAGTTTATTTTAGAGTGTTGCGGCAAATTTTGTCATAGTATCAAAAAATCTTTTTGCATTTTGCATATCTATCGCTGTTTGTAGCGGAGTTGACTTCCAAATAGGATGTGCCAAGTTCATCATACTTATTCCAGCTCGTTCGTCATAAAATGTATCACGAAAAAGAAGTGTATCGCCTTTGAGAGACAGATTCATCCATCCAAGTTCTGCGCAGTATTGTACAATTTCAAGTGGAATGGAAATATCTCCAATAACAGAAAGTACTTCGTCAAATTGAGAGTTTCCTGTTCTGTTACCACTTTGTCCAGCCAGAGATTTTGGAAGTATTTGGAATTCTTTTTTTTGTGAATTTTTTACTGTAAAAGCAATAGTTTTTTGCATGGTATAGCTCGCAGCATAACGAAAACTTGCAGGAACACTTTCCGTAGTCATGGCGTATGTCACTGCAACAGGAATATTTTGGTAGCTGCCCGTCATAAGAGAACCGCTCGAGTAGAGAGTGTTTTTGTTTTCTTGAGGAGAAAAGACTTCGTATTGGAGTCCAAGTTCTTTGGCCAAATCTTTGAATGGGTCAGAAGCTTGTGCTGCTGCGCTATAATTTGCAAGTGATTTTTTTTGGGACTTTTGGAGGAGTGTTACAAATGCAATAAATATGATAAAAATAATAATGTAAAAAAACATAGAAATACTTTAGAGAGAAATTTTTGTTTGTAAAACTTGAAAAATATTTTGTGAAGAACCAAATTCGTTTCCACGCACAAGCTCGAGGATCTTTCCACTTTTTGCATCTTTAAATTCAATAGAATAGGTTGGCATGGTATTTTTACTTTGGGATATTATTTGTCGGAGATTTTGTATATTGTTATATTCCCAAAAATAAATTTTTCCGCGTATTGATTTGATCAGTCCCGTCTCGGTCAAAACAATCATAGTACTTGAAAGAAAGAAGAGTGTATATATATGACGAAGCAGTACCAAAAGAGCAATACATCCAATTGTTCCCATAGCAGCAACAATTATTTTTGTATCAGATACAAGTGGGTGGGGGGATTGTATATAGAGAATAATCGCAGTTCCAAGAAATATTCCTGTAAAAAAGAGTTTGTAGAGAAGCATGAGAAAAGAACGAATTTTACTATATTGGAAAAGAATCCATTTTGGGTCTACCTGGCCATTTTTGACCATTTCTACAATTTGTTCTGGAGGCATAGAAAAAAGTTTGGAATTAAAGTCTTCTTATTGTATGATATACGGGTAATTCTTGCAACCACGTTATGAAAAAAGAACTTTTGAGTCCCAATTATCTAAAAGAACTTTGTGCTGAGGCTGGAATGGCTCCAAGTAAGGCCTATGGTCAAAATTATTTGGTGACAGAAGCTCCGATTAACAAAATAATCGAAGTAGGGGAGTTGTCCAAGGATGATACGGTTCTTGAAATTGGACCAGGTTTTGGTGTACTTACTTTGGCTATGGCACCAATGGTAAAAAATATTATTGCTTTTGAAATTGAAAAATCTTTGGAAGCATATTGGGTAAAGGAGCAGCGAGAATTTGAAAACATTGAAATCGTCTGGGGAAATGTGTTGACGCAAGCAGATTTGCAAAAAGATAAAATACCAAAATCTTATAAATTACTTGCAAATATTCCATACCAAATCACTTCCAAAATTTTGCGACTTTTTCTTGAAGAAGTAAAAAATAAACCAGAGCGAATTATTATTATGGTACAAAAAGAAGTGGCCGAGCGAATTTGTGCCAAATCTCCAGGTATGAGTATGCTTGCTGTGTCTGTACAATATTATGGCGAAGCCAAGATTGTGACAAAAGTCTCAAAGGGAAGTTTTTGGCCAAGTCCAAAAGTTGATTCTGCGGTACTCTTGGTCAAACCTCACAAAAACAGTGTAAAAAATAATTTCACAGATAAACAATTTTTTGATTTGGTTCGTGTTGGTTTTTCACATCCACGAAAACAACTTTGGAGTAATCTTGCAGGGAACTATAAAGATATTGATTTGAAAGAAATTCTCAAAGAGGTCACGGGAAATGAGAAGATTCGTGCCGAAGAACTTTCAGTTGACCAGTGGAAATCTTTGCTCGTTAAAATTCTTTTTTATGAAAAACTTTTATAAAAAAATAATTTTTGCATTTTGGCCACCGCTGATTGTATATGTATTTCAATATTTAGCACAGATATTTGGGAATGTATATTTTCGGTATAAATATTTTGATAGTCCAATGCATTTTTTGGGTGGAGTATCTATGGCAATGACTGCTTATTTTTTGCTTCAAATTGCCGAAGAACAAAAATGGCTTCTATTAAAAAAGAAGAGTGTGAGTCTTCTTTTGATTATTATGTTTGTTGTTTTTATGGCAGTACTCTGGGAGTTTCATGAGTTTCTTATGGATCAATTTTTTGCTACGCATATGCAGCCAAGTAATTTTGATACGATGAAAGATCTCTTTCTTGGTATGGCTGGATCTTTCTTGGCTGGAATATTTTTGATTTTCAAAAAAACTTAGTACATTATTACACTTTGTATTTTATTTTTTTTTTAGAAAATTCTCCGCTTTATATTTTCCTTCGCGGGCAAGATTTTCTATATCTTTGAGGGTAAATGCTTTGCCGTGCATTTGTGCTCGGTCTTCTGCTGTTTTTGCTTCGGGCATAATGATCCAGAGGATGATATATATGAGGATAGAAAATCCACCAGTAAGTGCAAAGATGACAAATAAAATTCTTGGAATGAGTGGATCAATACCAAAGTATGCCGCAATACCACTTGCTACACCACCAAGAATTGCATCATCTGTATTTCGGAAAAATCTTTTTGGAAGTGTTCCATCATTTGATCTTGAAAAATTTGTAGAAGAATTTTTTGTTTCTGTTCCACCAATATCTTCAACAGTTCCAATGCGTTCAATAATATTTTTGACCATACTTTCGTTTATTACATCACCTGATTTTTGATTGGAAAAATCTTCGGCAATACGGCTTTCAATATCAGAAATAATTTCCTGTTTTTCCTCTGTCCCTGCAAAATGTCGTTCCAAATTTTCAAGATAACTTTTTAATACTTCGTAAGCATCATCGTCAATTTGGAAAACGCGGCCGCCGAGATTAATACTAATTGTTTTTTTCATATTCGTGAATAAGTGAATGAAGTGAAGTGGTCAGAGAATTGAAACTTTCGTGGAGGGCTTTGATCATATCGCGGCCAAGGGGAGTGATTGAATAGTACTTTCGTGGTGGACCTGTGGGAGATTCTTGCCAGGAATATTCGAGTAACTTTTCTGTTTTGAGACGTGAGAGAAGGGGATAAAGTGTACCTTCGACGACGAGTAAATCTGCGTCTTTGAGCCGATCAATAATATCTCCGGCATAGACGTTGCCCTTTGAAATAATGAGCAGTATTGCAAATTCGAGGGTGCCTTTTCTCATTTGTGCTTTTGAATTTTCAATATTTTTGTTTATTTCCATAGTAAGACTAATATATCACAAGGTATTATGCAATGCAAGGTACTGAATGTGGATAATTTGATTTTTCCTTTTCTATCCTCTACAATGAAGCCATCCAATATGCAGAGATTTACCCCACAAAAATGGCCTCCTCCGACAGAAGAATAATATTTTATTTCTTCTTTATTCTGTAATTCAAAATATATGTCAGGACATAGTAAGTGGCACAATATTCAGGGGAAAAAAGGCAAAGCGGACAAAGCTCGCAGCGGTGAATTTACAAAAATGAGTCGTCTTATTACCGTTGCCGCGCGCCAAGGTGGGGGAGATCAGACGATGAACTTTTCACTTCGTCTCGCGGTTGACAAAGCCAAGGCGGTGAACATGCCAAAAGATAATATTGAACGTGCAATCAAGCGTGGAACGGGTGAACTCGCTGACGGGGCAGTCTTGGATGAACTTATATACGAAGGATTTGGTCCGGGTGGAGTAGCTATTTTGGTAGAAGCTTTTAGTGATAATCACAATCGTACTGCTGGTGAAGTCAAAAATATTTTTAGTAAAAAAGGTGGCAACATGGGAAGTGCTGGAACAGTACAGTGGCAATTTGCTCACAAGGCTGTTGCTCGTATTTCGCAGGAACAAATTGCAAAATTAGCTTCACGCGATGATTTTGATCTTGCACTTATTGATGCGGGTGTAGAAGATATTGTTGAAAGTCCTTATGGTATTGAAGTTCGTGGACCAGTGGCATCACTTCAAAATATTTCCGAAAAAATAAAATCATTTGGTCTTGAAACAGAAGATGCTGGACTTGAATGGGTGGCCAAAGAAACAATTTCTCTTTCTGCCGAAGAGAGTGAAAAATTGCAAAATCTTTATGATGCACTCGAAGATTATGACGATGTCCGCGCGGTCTACACAAACGAAGGATAGAATCCTTGGCATTGATCCTGGTTTTGGCCGGGTTGGTTTTGGTATTATAGAAAAGCGTGGAATGGATTGGGTGCATGTGGTGCATGGTCTTATTGAAACATCCCCAAAAAAAACATTTGTCGAAAGAATTTTAGAAATTCATGAAACACTTCAAAAAATAATTACTGAGTATCAACCAACTCGAGCAGCGATTGAAGAATTGTTTTTTTATAAAAATGTTACAACTGGGATACCTGTAGCTCAGGCGAGGGGAGTGATACTGTTGACACTGATCCAAGCAGGACTCACGGTTAATGAGTTTACTCCGATGGAAGTCAAACAATCGGTAACAGGTTTTGGCCGTGCAGAAAAAGGTCAAATTCAAAAAATGGTTTTGATGATACTCAAACTCAAAGAAAAAAAGATTCAGGATGATGCAGCAGATGCCCTTGCCATTGCACTCACTGCCAGTCAGATGATGAAATATAAACAAAATAAAAAAGCAACTCTATAAGTTGCTTTTTTTGATATTTCAACTGTCCCCCGCGCTGCTGCTGTCCTCTGTGCGAGCTCTGCAGGGCAGGGGGTGCTTCTTCCCGAAGCTGGGGGAGGATCAGATCGCGACCTGGTTGCCGTAGAGACGGGCCAGTCGCAGGACTTGGTGGCGGAGTTTCTTGTCTCGCCATGCCAGGCGCGGGGACTGGCTGAGGTCCATCTGAACGTTCATAAAGAAGTTCAAAATCTCCCAGACATTTTCCTCTCGCCCTTCGGGTCCCTCGTGGGTCCCGAACACTTGCGCTACCTGCCCGAGGCCCGGAATTTCTTGGTCCATCAGGACGACCACTTCGTCTTCGTTCATCTCGTGTTGAGGTCCGAGACGCCGGAAGATGGACCAGACGTTCGGTCCAACTTCCTCCTCAGCCTGTACGATTCGACGCGTTAGATCGAACGAGGTCGAGATTGACCTCATTCGGATGATGAGCGTGTGGTACGGGTGGGGACGCGGTGTGGCCAGGTGATCGGTTCGCTCGACGATGGTGTAGTGTGGCTTTTTTACCATGGGTGCCCCTTTCTTCAGCGTGAAATTTAGCTTCATACAAACATTTTTTTAATATTTTGTCAATAGTTCTACTCCTGTCTTCGTGGTTGCCTTCATTTTCTTGACAAAATCCTGCAAATCAGGTATTCTTGTCCCATCTTATTTATCTCTCATTTAGGGCAATTTTCCTCCTATCGACCACTCGATCGGCGGTCCTAAAGAGGCACAAGGAAATATATGACAATACCTAGCATCCTCGAAATGCTTCAGGCCGGAGTACATTTTGGTCACCAGACATCACGTTGGCATCCAAAGATGAAAGATTTCATCTATACAGATCGCAACAACATTCACGTGATTGATCTTGAAAAAACAAGAGTTCAACTTGAATCTGTTTTGCCACAAATCAAAAAAATGGCAGCAGAAGGAAAACAAATTTTGTTTGTTTCTACAAAACCTCAAGCTCGTGAAGTAGTAAAAGCAGCAGCTCTTGAGTGTGGAATGCCATTTTTGACAGACCGCTGGCTTGGTGGAATGCTCACAAACTTTGCCGAAATCAAAAAACTTGTAAAAAAATACAACACTCTCAAAGAAGAACAAGCAAATGGAGAGCTTGAAAAATATACCAAAAAAGAACAGCTTGATATTGCAAAAGAACTTGAAAAAATGGATTTGTATTTGGGCGGTCTTTCAAAACTTGAAAAAATGCCAGATGCACTTTTTCTTCCAGCGATGCAGCGTGAAAAAACTGCTGTTATGGAAGCAAATCGCATGAACGTACCAATCGTTGGTGTTTGTGATACCAATGCAAACCCAGAAAAAGCAGATCTCGTTATCCCTGCAAATGATGATGCTGTAAACGCAATCAAATTGATCGTTAATCTTGTCGCACAAGCTGTGAAAGAAGGAAAAACAGAAGGGGAAAAAGCAAAAGCAGAAGCAAAATAGTTTCTTCAAACTTTTAGTTTTTTAATCTTTTCAAATATATGCCTATTACAGCAAGTGATATTGCGCAACTTCGCGCTCAAACAGGATGTGGAATGATGGATTGTAAAAAAGCACTCGATGAATCAAATGGAAACATGGAAGCTGCTATTGATATTCTTCGCAAAAAGGGGATTGCAAAAGCAGCAAAGCGTGCTGACAAAGTTGCTTCTGAAGGTCTTGTCGTGAGTTATATTCATGGCGCAGGAAAAGTTGGTGTGCTTCTTGAAATCAACTGCGAAACTGACTTTGTAGCAAAGACAGATGGTTTCAAAGCCCTCGCAAACGACATCGCACTTCATATTGCGGGAGTTTCTCCAAAATATGTTTCTCGTGATGAAGTTCCAGCAGATTTGATTGATCGCGAAAAGGCAATCTACCGTGAACAACTTCTTGCTGAAGGAAAACCAGAAGCCATGCTCGAAAAAATTATGGCTGGAAAGTTTGACCGTTACTATAGTGAAATTTGTTTGCTCGAACAGCCATTTATCAAAGACGAAGAAAAAACTATTGAACAACTTCTTACCGAAAAAACAGCTGAAATCGGAGAAAAAATTACAGTTCGCCGTTTTACTCGCTATGCACTTGGTGAAGGAATTGAGAAAAAAGTGGTTGACTTCGCAGCTGAAGTAAATGCTGAAGCTGGACTTTAATCCAAATAACAAAAAAAGAATCCCACTCTTGGGGTTCTTTTTTTATGTAATAGATACGTTATTTACCCTGTGAAAAAGAAATTTTGTTAATTTTTTCTTTTAGTTTTTGTATCTGTGTTTTATCAGTTGTTTCCGATGTTTTAGAAAGAACAGAATGATACTTTTTTTGTACTTTTTGTATTTGATTGATTATTTTCGATAAATCATTTATTATACTCGCATAGGAGTCTTTCATAGAACATTATTTAATGTACATTTTAATTATATTTAAAGGAAGTGTCTTATGTCAAGATCTGATATAACAATTGAGGGCGAAGAAAATGAAAGGAAAGAAGATTTTGCTTCTGAAGTTAGAAGTGAAAGAGAATTTCTCGCTGGCCTCATTGAAAGGCAAATACAAGCAGTTGAAGGATTAAATCGTGAACTCGCAAATTTGGGTGAAGAGTTAGAAAATACAGAAGATATAAATGATATCAAAAAAGAAATGATTAACCTTCTTATGGCTATGGTGGATCTTGAAAGAAAAAAAGCCGTTTTAGAACGATGTGAGGATAGTCCTTCGGGTATTGAAGATTTTGATGACTTGAACGGTCAACTTGATAAAAGGTTTTCTTTTGATTCAAAAGATCCTCAGTCATCGAAAGAAAATTTACAAAAAATAATGGACTTTGTTGATAAAAATTTGCCAAAAGAACTCCTTAATCCCGCAGCAGGTCTTGAAAATCTTACATTGTTTGCTCAATCTCTTAAAGACTCTGATCTTATTGCATTATACAGACTGGTTGGTAAGAATGAAAATCTCGCCTCTTTGATTGAATCTGAATCAGATACTTTGTTATCGGGAGGCAATTTACGTGATATTAATACACTTTCTCTTAAAGATCCTTCGAATAGAGGATTGCTTCAAAAGGCAGAAAAAGTAAGGAGTTGTATGAGAGCAATTTCTTCCGTTTTGGGGCAGGAAAGTGAGAGAAGAAAGTTTTTTGAACCAACATCGTCAGAAAAAATGTTATTTGACCAGTTAAAAACAGATCCTCAACAGAGAGAGAGATTCGTCGGAGGAATACGAGAAACTATTAAGGTAGAAAGAGAAAGGGCGAATCGTATAAGATCTGAACAACAAGATGATAGGCAAGCTATCAGTCATCTTGCTGCTGTATTTGATAAAATCAACGATACATTGTTACAGCTTTTTGAGCTCTCTGGAGGTCAAAAAGAGAAGGATCGAGGAATATATGAGATGGTGCCTCAGCTTACAGTCTTTCCAACTTCTTCTGACTTAAGTGATCGTATTTCATACGATGGGACTATAAATCAGATTTCTGATTGGTTAGAGAGGAAAGTACAATAATTTCACTTGATAATAATTTTTATGCCTACAAAAATTCGAGTTGCTATCAACGGTTTTGGTCGTATTGGCCGTCATGCTTTCAAAGTTGCGAGTAAGAAAAAAAATATGGAGGTTGTGGCTATCAACGATCTGACAGATACTAAAACTCTAGCGCACCTTCTCAAGCACGACACAGCCTACCCAGATTTTGAACCAAAAGTTTCGTACGACGAAAAAAATATTGTTGTCGGGAATAAAAAAGTCCTTGTGTGTGCAGAAAAAGATCCTGCAATGCTTCCTTGGAAAAAACTTGGTATTGATGTGGTGATCGAATCAACAGGACGATTTACCGATGCCGAAGCAGCGAGCGCCCATATCAAAGCTGGTGCCAAAAAAGTTATTATTTCAGCTCCAGGAAAAGGGGAACTCAAAACATTTGTTCGCGGAGTAAATGATATGCAGTACAAAGGCGAAAAGATTATTGATAATGCATCTTGCACTACAAATTGCGCAGCACCAATGATGCTCGTGCTCGAAAAAGAATTTGGTATTGAAAAAGCCATGCTCACTACTGTGCATTCATATACTGCTTCACAAGTTCTTCAAGATGGTCCAAGTAAAGACCTTCGTGAAGCACGTGCTGCCGCCGCAAATATGGTACCAACAAAGACTGGTGCTGCTGTGGCTGTGACTCGTACGATTCCACAATTGCAAAATAAATTTGATGGACTCTCTATTCGTGTTCCTACCATTACTGTATCTCTCACTGATCTCACGGTACTTCTCAAAAAGTCTGTGACGCCAGAACAAATCAACAAAGCGTATATCAAAGCAAGCAAGACCTATCTCAAAAATATTCTCGAAATTTCAAATGAACCACTCGTCTCAAGCGACTACATCGGCAATGCTGCATCTACTACAATCGATCTTGAACTCACCCGCGTGGTAGATGGCAATCTTGTGAAAGTCGTTGGTTGGTATGATAATGAATGGGGCTATGCCAATCGTTTGGTAGAAATGGTTGAAATTGTTGGAAAAAAATAAAACAAACCCTAAAATAGGGTTTGTTTAGAAATTTTTGGGAGGCTGACATTGTCCTCCCTCGTTCACCTTAACCTTTCTTGTAGAGGAGGTCGAGGAGCTCGCGGACGAGCTCAGGGTTTTGTGCAACGAAATCCCGGAGGGCGATATAACCCTGCGCGTTCTCCGTGTTGAGCAGGTGATGCACCCGCTGAACACTCACCATTTTCCCGTTCGGGGTTCGAAACAGTGTTTTTTCTTTGTCAGCCATGTTCCCTCCTTGAAGGAGGCAACCGTATCATTAAAAATAAATTTTGTCAACTATCATATATGCTTCGATCTCTCAAAGAAATAAAAAACCTCAAAAACAAACGTGTACTCGTACGTGTAGATTTCAACGTGCCAATAAAAAATAAAAAAATTGTCGACGATTCTCGTATCAAGGCATCGACTCTTACTATTAATTATTTGCGTAAAAAAGGTGCCAAAGTAATTTTGATTACACATCTTGGTCGACCCGAAGGAAAAAAAATAGATGATCTTACTTTGGCTCCAGTTGCAAAGTTACTTCCAAAAATTTTGAAAGGCCTCAAAGAAAAGCCACTTAAAGTTCCACTTCTTGAAGATGTTTTTGGAGAAAAAGAATTGCGCGTGTTGAGTAAAATGAAGTCGGGAGAAGTTGTCATGTTTGAAAATATTCGTTTTTATCCGGAAGAAGAACAGAACGACGAAGATTTTGCACTTCAGCTTGCATCTCTTGGAGACCTTTTTGTTCTCGATGGATTTGCTGTTTCTCATCGCGATGCAGCATCTGTGAGTGGTGTACAAAATTATCTTCCCTCATACGCTGGATTTTTGCTAGCACAAGAAATACAAATGCTTTCAACATTTTTGAAAAAACCAAAACAACCTTGTATTGCTGTTATTGGTGGAGCAAAAATTGAAACCAAACTCCCGGTTATAAAAAACTTGCTCAAAATTACAGATACTATTTTGGTGGGTGGTGCTATTGTAAATGTGTATTTCAAAGCGCGTGGATACGAAGTTGGTCAGTCACTCGTTGATAATGGATTTGAAAAACTTGCCCTTGCAACTTTTAAAAATAAAAAGATTGTCACACCAATCGATGTGATGGTAGGGGATAAAACAGGAGATTTTATTCGTGTGGTAAATATTCAAAAAAAACCACATGCTATTTGCAAAAAAGGCGAAGCTATTTTGGATATTGGTCCAGCAACTGCGGCGCTCTATGCTAACTATCTCAAAACTGCCAAGACCATTGTCTGGAATGGTGCTATGGGGTATTTTGAAAATCGTTCTTATGCCCTTGGAACCTATACGATTGCAGAGGCTCTTGCTGAGCAAAAGCAAGCTTTTACTGTTATTGGTGGAGGAGAAACACTTGAAGCTGTAGAAAAATTGAAACTCACAAATAAAATAGGTTTTGTATCAACTGGTGGTGGTGCTATGCTTGAATATCTCTCGGGAAAGCAACTGCCTGGGCTCAAAAACCTTGCTTGACAAATCCAAAAAGCTGTGATATACTTGCAATATCAAAAGTAACCTATTATAGGTTGCTTTTTTTAAACTCAATATTTTTTTATTTACAACTTTTAAGATATTTGTATATGTCGGAAATTAGCAAATCCATCCAGTTTATTTGTGATGAAAAAGGACTCAACTACGACGTGGTTCTCGAGGCAGTAGAATCTGCGCTCGGAGCAGCGTATCGTAAAGACTTTGGTACTCGCCAAGGTAATTATAAAGTACAATTTGATGTTGAAACAGGGGACATGAAAGTTTGGGATATCAAAGAAGTAGTAGAAGATATTGAAGAATCAGCTCTTGAAGCTGCACAAGAAGAAATGCAAAAACGTCGTGAAAAAGCGCTCAACGAAGGACGAGAACTGAGTGAAGAAGAAGTTGCCGATTTGCCACGCTTCAACCCAAAGACAGAGCTCATGTTGACTCCAGCACAAGAAATTAAAAAAACTGCAAAAGTAGGGGATATACTCGAAATTCCACAAGAAGTTCCAGGAGATTTTGGTCGTATGGCTGCGCAAACTGCCAAGCAAGTTATTATTCAAAAACTTCGTGAAGCAGAACGTGATACTGTATTTGCTGACTTCAAAAGTCAAGAAGGAAAAATTGTACAAGGAACAGTACAACGCCGTGACCGTAGTGGTATGGTGATTGTGGATCTTGGAAAAATCACTGGAATTCTTCCACAAAACGAACAAATCCAACGCGAAATGTATCGTCCTGGAACACGTCTTCGTTTTTATGTTGTTGCCGTAGCTCTTGGAATGCGTGGACCAGAAATTGTTCTCTCACGTACACACAAAAACATGGTATCTGTTATCTTTGAACAAGAAATTCCAGAAATTACAGCAGGGGATGTGACCATCCGTAACATTGCTCGTGATCCAGGAAATCGTTCAAAAGTAGCTGTTTCAACTGACGATGAATCTCTTGATCCAATTGGATCATGTATTGGTCAACGTGGAAGTCGTATCAATACTATTATTCAAGAACTTGGTGGAGAAAAAATTGATATTATTGAATACAAAGAAAACGCAGCTGAGTTTATCAAAATGGCTTTGGCTCCTGCAAAAGTAAGTCGAGTAGAACTTGATGAAAAAGAGAAAAAAGCAAATGCCTATGTGGTTGCTGACCAATTTTCTCTTGCGATCGGTCGTGGTGGACAAAATGTTCGCCTCGCAGCTGACCTTACTGGTTGGGGAATCAATGTAGTAGAAGAAGGAAATGAAGAAAAAGTTGTGAGTGACAGTGACGATCCAGAAGTGGTTCAAGCTGCGCTTGAGACTGTTTCAGAAGCTTCTGTGGAAGAATCTACTCCAGGAGAAGAAGTGCTTGAAGAAAAATCAGAAGAAACTCAAGCATAATAAAAATTAAATTTTCAAAGAAAACACCGTTGACAAACGGTGTTTTTTATGATAGCTTTCTTGCACCCAACGCGCGGTATCAAGCCGCCCAAACCAAGGAGTACGAATGGCTGGAAGCCGTCGTAAAGATTACAAGCGCCCCACCAAGCGGTGGAATCCTCTCGACGTCAACGAGTGGCTCACCGGCGTGGTTACGATGAAGAAGGGGGGGCTCAAGGTGGTGTCTTTCGTCCCTGGTTCGGGAGAGGCCATTGGTCTCTGCCTGGTTTCGGGGAACTTCTTTCGGCGAACCGGAGGGATCTACGAGGAAATCGAGGGAGGAATTTATTCGGCCTGGCGGCGGATCGAGCACATTCTTCGCCGAGTGCGTGCGGAAGGTGCGCAGATGGAGGTGATGGCGCTCGAGACGCGAGTTCTTCGCAATCACCTCATCGAGTTGCGAGCACGCAATGCTCAGAGCCTCTGGGCGCGAGATGTCCGTCTCGGACTCTGGCGTCTGATGGATCAGCTCGGTCGTGTCAAGAAGGGGAGTTCCAAAGACGAAGCCAAGGAGTGGCTGGTTCTCGTGGTCCAGCCTGATCAGCCGGATTCGATCGAGTTTCGTTTCGGTGTCGGCAGCGATGGCAAGGTCAACAGCGGCGCTCGTCAGGCCGAAGTCACGGCCGTCGCTCGGCGTTTCAATGAGCGCAGTGTCGAACTGTCGCAGATTGATGCGGCGCTGGTACGTCAGGAGCTCGCGGTCATGTCCATGATCGAGGAGCTCGAGGCGACCATCGCGACGATTCTGAGGCACATTCGGACTCTCAAGATGCTCGCCATGGCCAATGGCCTCGTTGCCGATGGTGAGCGTACGCCGCACTACTTTCTCTACGAGATTCACCGGTTGGTGGAGTACTGTCTGCGGATTCCGCCCTATGATCGTGCGCGCGAGCGGCTCATGGGCGAGATTTCGCAGATTCGTGATCTCATCGAGAACGAAGCCGGAGAGTACCGGCTCGAGGAGATCGAGCTCGACGAGTGGGTGCAGGTCGCGGTTCTTGCCCGTACCATGGAGATGTCTGTCGTGCTCTTGGAGCAGCGTGGACCGCTCGAGCGGCTCAAGCTTCGCTTCGCTGAGGCGGCTGAAGTGGGGATTCTCCCCGAGATCTTCCTCAAGCAGCTCGGGCTGATCCGGAGCAACATCCTCGGGGTCGATGATTCGTCCTTCGATCGTCCGGTACGTGATGATTTGCTCCAGGCCTTTGTTCCTGTCCTGATTGCCTTCGGTCAGGAGGACTTTGCTGGAGCGGGTGAGGCACTCGGGGAGATCTTCACGCGACGGCTCATCTGACCCACCGCGCCATCCGGCGCCGAGGGGCGGCGCTTCTCAAGGAGGAGAAGCGCGTAGGCAGGAATGTTTCCTCCCGCCCCGCCAAGATAGAAAGTTGAAACAATTTGAATTTTCTTTTTGCAACAAAAGCACCACACAATGGTGTTTTTGTTATCTCACAAAATATGATATAATATGAACACATTCTTTATACACGCATATGCGTCGTTGTTCAAATTGTAATAAAATAGGTCACACAAGACAAACCTGTCCAAAAGCAGAACTATATGTTGCTGACTCTGTTGACGAAAGAGAGACAGCTATTCCAGAAAAGAAAAAATCATCTGAAAAATCAATTTTTGTACATGTTGTAAAAGACGCTCGCCAATCGCCACATGTTTTGCAGTTGAAAAATAAAAAAGAAGTGAAACCTTGGGAAAAAATTCCTGTTTTTCAAGAGCGAAAATCAGAAGAACGAAAACATGTTTCTGTTGACCTGGCCGAAATGGTTCGCTCTGCCAATGCAAATCACAAAGAATATACCAACAAAAAATCTGCACACAAATATTTTTCTTCTCTTCCAAAAATACAAAAACCTTTTTTCTCGACAAATAAAAAACTAAAAAACAAATCACAAAAAATATTTTCCAAAAAAGAAAATATTCCCGAAGATTATTCGCATGTTCAAATAAAATATAGCAATTCCTTTTCGGATAATGTTTCGCTTTTTATTGAACGTGTGACCAATCGTACGAGCAATGCCTTGAGCAATACTCGTTTTTGGATTGCTCTTGCGGTTCTTGTTATGTTTGTAGCTTTGCCCTTTCCAGCTTTTGCTTATTATAAACAAATCAAAAATACCAGTGCTATTGTGGTTGAACAAAGTACCAATGGTTTTCTGGCTTTGCAGTCTTCGGCTGTGGCGGCATTTCATTCCAATATTCCAGATGCACAACATAATTTGGATAATGCTCTCGAATCATTTTCTCGGGCTCAGTCGCTTATTGATGGGGAACACCAGGTTCTTCAGTATATTGCGAGTCTCCTTCCTTTTGTAGGTACCGAGATCGATAGCCGACGTCATATTCTCAATGCCGGACACCATGTGGCTCTTGCCAATACCTATGTCTTGAAGGGAATTCAAGAAATAGAAAAAGATGAAAATCCACATTTGACAGATCGTTTTTATAATCTCCGTCAACATTTTCGTTTTGCGCTGCCTCAATACAAAGAAGCTTTGAATGACCTTGCGAGTGTTGACCCAAATGTGGTTCCAAGTGAATACCAAAATTCATTTCAAGATTTCAAAGTTTTGTTTACTGCCTTTGTAGATGATACTCAAAACATGGTTGATTTTATTGATACCATGCAAAAAGTTTTTGGAAGTGATGATTTCAAACGATACATGATTGTTTTTCAAAATAATCGTGAACTGCGTCCGACCGGTGGATTTATGGGAAGCTTTGCTATTCTCGATGTTCAAAAAGGAAAAATTTTGTCACTCACTGTTCCTCCAGGTGGTACCTATGATTTGCAAGGACAAATGGATGTGCGTGTAAAACCTCCAACGCCTTTGCTTTTGATTAATAGCCGCTGGGAATTTCAAGATGCCAACTGGTGGCCAGATTTTCCAGCTTCTGCACAAAAAATGGCATGGTTTTACCAACATGGACGAAAATCAACTGTCGATGGTGTCATTGCTATCAATGCCAGTGTTTTTGAAAAACTTCTTTCTGCCATTGGTCCAATCCAAAATGAAAAACACGATGTAACCTTGAGCGCAGCAACAGCACTTGATGATTTGCAATACAAAGTAGAAGTTGACTATGATACGGTTTCAAATACTCCAAAAGCAATTATTGGAGATTTGGCTGCACAACTTTTGACAGAGCTTCCAAAACGAAATACAGCCGATGCCCTCAAAATTTTGGTGACATTGCATGATTCTTTGCAGAATAAAGAAATTCAAGCATATTTTACAGACAAATCTACCGAAGAAACTATGCGGCAATTTGGTTGGTCAGGGGAAATAGTTAAGAACGACCCACAACAAGATTATCTTTTGGCCGTTAATACCAATATTCAGGGACAAAAATCTGATGCAAAAATTACACAGGAAATTGAACACCAGGCCGAAGTTCAAGAGGATGGGACTGTTGTTGATACGGTAGTTATTCGTCGTACACATAGTGGTGTGCAGGGAGAAATTTTTACAGGAAAGCCAAATATTTCTTATCTTCGAGTGTATGTTCCAGAGGGAGCAGAGCTCGTGGATGCTGGTGGTTTTAGTACAATTTCTGACACTTCATTTCGCCCACCCCAAGAATGGACCAGTGACGATGTTGACTTGACCCAAAAAGAAATAGGCAGAAAATTTGATTCTAAAACAGCCACAGAAATCTATTCGTCTTTTGGAAAAACCGTATTTGCCAACTGGGTCGTGACCAATCCGGGGGAAAGTTCGGAAGTATTTTTTACCTACCGTATCCCCAAATTGCTCAATATGTCAGAGGATCCAAAAGTAACACCACACAAATGGGAAACTGCATTTTTTGGCGCAAAATCTGCCGAAGCTTCAAGGTATAGCTTGATTGTTCAAAAACAATCTGGTATAGAAAGTAATTTTACTTCGACAGTAATCTATCCAAATTCCTGGCATCCAGCATGGAAATCTCGTGAGGATATAGAATTGGCTTTGAATGGTGGAATATTTAAGACTTCACTCAAAAAAGATGAAGTATATGGTCTTGTAATGGAAAAATAGTATGCACAAGAAAAAAACAAAAATCAAAGACGAAGTGAGTGATCAGCTTGTTGAAATATACAAAAACAAAGATGGATCACTTCCTGATATGACAAATTTCCAAAAGCGCAAATCCAGTCGAACCTTGCGAGCGTTTTTTGTATTTTTATTTTCCTGTCTTTGTCTTGCTGCAGTACTTTTATCAGGTGTTTTTTTCTTCAAGTCTTCATCCGTTTTTTCAAAGGAAGATGTACAGGTTTCAGTGACGGGTGAAGACAATATTCGTTCTGGTCAGGTGACGCATTATCGTATTCGATACTATAATGGTGAAAAAGTCCCTGTCACAAAAGCAAAAGTTTTAGTGCACTATCCTCTTGGGTTTGTGTTTAAAGAGAGTAGTATTCCTGCTGCAAATAACAAAAATGATGAATGGGATCTTGGGACTCTTTCTGCTCAAGAAAATGGTTTTATAGATGTATATGGAACTTTGTATGGAGATATTGGGGCAGAAGAGTCACTGCGAGTATTTTTGAATTATACTCCTGCCAATTTTAGTTCAGAGTTTCAGGCTGTAGGAATTGTGAAGGTGACTATTGGAGAATCTCCTGTTGCACTTTCAATAACGGCTCCTTCTACAACGGTTCCTGGTTCTTTGACTTCAATAGTTTTTACTCTTACTTCTCGTGATCCATCAACTTCTTTGCAAAATTTGGCATTGGTGGTAGATCCTGGTCCTGGATTTGTACAAAAAAGTAGTAATCCAGCAAGTGACAATTTTGGTGCCTGGACTTGGAGTATCCCAAATCTTAAAGGTGAAAAAAGTATTACTGTCCTTGGTTCATTTTCTGCAAATCCTGGGTTAACTGAGTCTATCATAAAGGCAAAAATTATTGGGACTCCTGTCGCTGGACAAGCGCAAACATTTATTCTGGCACAAAAAGAATATCATGTGACTTTTGATCAAAATCAATTTGGCGCAGACTTTAGCGTGAATGGTGCTATTGACGCACTCTCTGTTTCACCAGGAGATGATTTGCGTGTTCTGGCTACTATAAAAAATAATTTGACAAGTCCTGTAAAAAATATTCGTAGCTCTATCACATTTGATGCTCCAAGTTTTCAAGATAAAAGTATTTTGAATTGGAGTAAACTCAATGATAAAAACAAAAATACACTTACAGGAACACAAGTTGGTAGCGATATTCGCCGAGCTGTTATTTCTTGGGATAATCTCAGTCAAGTTGATTTTACGGTTCCAGTAAAAACAGCAGGGGAGGCTCCGCTTTCCAATTTTAAAGAACATATTATTCATGCAACGCTTGAAGTTCAATACGAAGTCGATGGACAAAAGAAAGTTTTTGTTTCAAATCCTATTGAAATAACGCTCAATTCAGATGTGGCACTTCAGTCAAATATTGAAAAAAAACAAAATGATGCAGGAAAAGATCAATTTTTGGTGACATGGAATATTCAAAATACCTCACATGAAATTCAAAATGCAGTTTTAAGTGGAGAAATTTATGGTGATATTGAATGGCAAAAAGATACTGTTTCGGCTTCTGTGGGCACCCTTACATTTGATAGTAAAGAAAAAAAACTTTTGTGGAAAGCTGACAAAATTCCAGCTTCAACAAAAGCTGTTGAAATAAAATTTTCTTTTCTAAGAAAAAAGTATAATTCAACACAGACTCAAATGATGAGTAAAATACAGCTGACAGGAAAAGATAGTGTCACCGGGAAAGATGTAACTGTGTTTGCCGCAGCAACACCAAACACTCCATAATATTGAAAAACAAAAGAAGGCTCATATCAGAGTCTTCTTTTTTGTGCACCGCGAGAACAGAAGTCAGAACCCTGGTCGAGAACATGTTGAATCAATGTTCAAGAACTGAACATGGTGCGACGGGACAGGATGTCCATCCAGATG
>JBPOIO010000048.1:0-5175 GCA_052034405.1 Candidatus Magasanikiibacteriota bacterium
GTCCTGTCCGCATGTCTCCACCACCTGCGGCCCCGTGTTGTTGCCCGTGCCAAAGTCCAGCCAGCCGGAGATGGCCGATACTGCGCCGGTGCCGTCCCGTACCCACAACTGGTAGCTGTGGAACCGCGACACGTGCCCGCCCGGATTGAAGTCCAAGTGGAAGACCCAGAACCACTCTTGCCCGTTGAAGCTGCCGGCCCACTGCTTGAAGCCCGTATGCTTCCAATAGGGCATATTCTCGCCCGGCGTGCCTGCCTGGTGCGCAAACATGGGGTTGTACCCTGCGTCCCGCACCCACTGCGGAACCGGGTCGCCGTGCTCGTGGGCCGGCCGGTCGCCGTGTGCGCCGGGTGCGTGCCAGGTCATGTCTGTCATGTCGTTCGGCGGCTGTGCGGTTGGCGTGGCTGCCGGTGTCGCCGTCGGCTGCGCCTGCTCCACCCGCCCGCATGTGAGGAGGACGATCAGGTCCGTCTGCCGCTCCGCCCGCAATCGGTTGGCGCCGTCGCAGGTGACGTAGGCCGTCTCGCCGCGCGTCATGGTCACCACATAGGTGACGCTCTGTGCTACCGCTGCCCCGGCCACAACCGCCAGCAGCAAAACCGCAATGATGATCGCTCGTGTCTTCACGTTTCCCCCTAGGTTCCATACTTCCAACGCGGCGCACGGCTGGGGGTGTGCCTGCGCCAAAACATATCCGCCCGCCCCTGGTGATAGCTCAGCATCCGCTCGTGCAGATCCCGCTCCTTGGGGCTCCCGTCCACCAGATAGAACTCGTGCGCGTACGCGCAGGCCTGGTGCGTCAACTGCTGGTAGACCGCCATGTTCGGCGCGCCCACGCCCCAGGTAACCGCGTCGCTCGTGCTGTGCGTGGCGGCCGTCGTGTCGTGGATGCCGCGCACCAGGTTGGCCAGCGTCGTGGTGCTTGCGCCCACCGTCACGCCCCTGTACCCGATCCACTCGGCGCCCACCTTCACCCAGCCCACCCGCTCGATCTCGCCCAGGCTCTCGTCTACCGTCAGGCTGGTGTCCGTCGCCGTGATGCCGGCGGTTAGCGCGGGGCTGCCCGTCGGTAGCTGGCCGTTGCGGGCCCGGTAGAAGATGCGAAGCTGCCCGTTGTACGGGACCATGTTCAGCCGTAGCGCGCGCGTGCCGTCGCCGGCCGGCTCCACTGCGTAGCTGCTGATGTCCTTCCACGTGCTGATCGTGCTCTCGTTGGGGAGAAGCGGATCGACCGGCCACTGTGCCTGCGGCTGCACGTCGTCGGGTAGCCAGTCCTCCAGCGTCACCTCGAACTGGTCATTCGGCCAGCCGTTCGGCAGCTCGTAGCTGTCGGCCACGCTTACCCGCCCGTGCCAGTCGTCGAGCGCCCGGTTCAGCGCGTGATAGATCTCCGTCGCCGTCCACCGCGCCTGCCCGCTGTCGCGCAGCTTGGCCTGTATGTCTGCCAGCAGGTCCGCCTGGCTGCGTAGATAGAGCACTACACGCCCTCCCCGATTGTCTGCCCTGCGTGGCGGTCGCTCCACCAGTCGTGCGCGTAGCTCCAGCACTGCATGAGCACCACGATCCCGATTGCGGAGATCACGCCCGTGTTGATGTGCAGCAGCGGGCGCGACGGCGTATAGAATCGCAGCAGCACCAGCCCCGCCAGCAGCAGCAGAAAGAACATACTGAACAGCCCGTACATGATTGACCGCTTCCGCTGCTTCTGGTTCCAGGCAACCATGCTCAGGTACCCGAAGCCGGGAAAGAGCACGCCATACCAGAAAGATCGCAGCACTTCGTCCCAGGTCATAGCAGAATTGCCCCCGCCGCCAGCGCGATGGCCAGCACAATCGAGATGATCAGCAGCAGCCACTGGGGGCGTGATAGGTGGTAGCCGTTGGTCAGTCTCTCCATAAAGCGCAGCACGTAATCCAACTCGTCCAACTCCTCGCTGTTGCGGTCGGCGTCGATAGCCGCCTTGGTCTGGCTGGCCGGGTCCTGGTCGGTCGTGCTGCGCAGATACTTGTCGTAGGTGTAGACCTCTTGCTCCAGGTAGTGCCGGCGCCGTCGGAGGGCGGGGAACTCTCGCCGTGTCGCCATGTACATAGTTGCCTTACATATCAGCGAACACGCCGGTAACCACCACCGTGCCACTGGTGTATGCGCTGATGCGCGCCCGCACTTGCGCCAGGCCCTGCACCGTCGCCCGATAGAGTCCGTTCGCCGTCGCGGTGGCCGCCGCCGTGCCGCTCGTCAGGTTCGTGGCCAGGATGCTCACCCAGTTCGTCCCGTCGATGGTGCCTTCCCAGGTAATCGTGGCGGTCGTGATGCCCGTCACCTGGAAGGTGCAGTCGTAGTACTGGCCGTCGTTCACCGTGCGTGCGTCGTGCGCCGTGCCGTTGCCCGTCGCCGTCGCCCCACTCTGGAATACTGCCGTCTTGTAGCAGCTCATTGCTTGCTCCTGCGCATGACAAAGGGCGGGGAGCTGTCGCCCCTCGCCCCTCATCCCTCGCCCCTGGCTTACCCCAGGAAGTAGATCGAGATCGTCGCCTGTCCGGCCGCCACGCTCGTGAAGTCGGTGGCGCTCGTGATCGTCACCGTCACGCTGGCTGCCGCCGTGTGCACTGCCGTGCCGCTCACCGCGCCCACGTCGATGGCGTTGGCGGTGGTGAATACACTCGGCGTGCCCGTGCTGTACCGGTCTGCGTCCGTGCCGTCGCCGACGGTGATGACTGCGGACGTGTTGCCCGTGAAGCCCGTCACGTTGCGCAGCACCGTGCGCAGCACCCAGGCGCCCACCGGGATCTGCTCGTCCAGCACCAGCGTGCCGGCCGTGCTGCCGCCGTCGGTCATCTCGGAGTACAGGAACGTCTGCCGGATCTCGCCCCAGGTCAGCGCCCAGTCATCGTCGCGGCCGTCGTTCTTGCGCTTCTCGTACCAGCGCGTGCTGGTCGCGTTGCGCCGGCAGTAGCGGCTGCCCACCGGCGCCGTGACCCATGGGCCGCGGTCGCCGTCGGGAACGTCCGGCCCATACCACTGCGCAGGGCCGGCGCCGTCAATGCCACTCTCCAGCCATTGCGGCTGATTGGTAATCATGTCGGCCTCCCTTTAGGAGCTCGTGCTGAAGCCGTAGATCAGGCCGTGGCTCTCTTCGTTGGCAATGGCAAAGGTGTACTCGCCCACCACGTCGGTGAGGAAGTAGTCACCCTGCTCGGCGATCTTGCCGGCTTCGAAGGCGCGCACCGGCAACCAGCCACACTTCTCCTGGTTCACGAAGTACATGTACCCGGCCGGGCACATCCAGTCGTAGACCACCTCGACCTCGCCGTGCGGGGTCTTCACCATGGTGATCTCGCTGCCGCCGCGCGTCTCGTCGCGGGTCGTGCGGATGCTGCCTTCGTACATGCCGTTGATCTTCTCCAGACCCCAGGAGCCGGTGATCAGGTGCGTGCACATGCCGCCGGCGTCGCGGATCTGGCGGATCTTGGTGTGGATGTCGGAGCGTTGCAGGCTGGCGCTCGACAGGTTGGTGACGTTGGTCGTCACAAACGCACCGAAGCCGCCCATGCTGCCGTACGCCGACGCGCTGCGCTGCACCCGCTTGCCGTAGTAGAACGTGCGCTGCAGGAACTGCGCCAGCTTGCCCGCCTGCCCGCCATTGGCGAACAGCTTGGACACCTGGTAGTCCATCTCGTCGGTGATGCCGTACTTCTTGATGGCCAGCGCCGTCTTGGTCGCCTTGGCCGCCTCGCTGATGATCTGCGAGTAGTTGTACGGCTGGCTCGTGGTGGTCGTGTGGCCGGTCGTCGCGTCGCTGCCTTCGGGCATGGCGCGGGTGAGGAGGGTGATCGTGCTGGCGTCGTTGTGGCTGGCCGCAGTTGTGCCGCCATAGCCGCGCGTGACGGTCAGCGTATCGGTGCTGACACTGGTCACCAGCATGTACTCGCTGTCCACTGCCACGATGTCGCCCTGGCGGAAGTACGCGCCGGTGTCGGTGGCCACGTCCACGCCCGTCTCGCTGTTGTCCAGCGCCTCGGCAATGGTCGTGGTGTACGGGCTCATGGTGTCCTCGATCCATTCGACCTTGGTGGAAGGGAAGTTCACCAGGTCGAACTTGCGCACGTTCTCAGGGCCGAAGCCCAGGATGTTGAGAAGCGGCGCCTCCGTCCAGTCGATCATGTACACGGCGTCCGCAATGGAGCGCATGTTCACGCCGCTGTCGGTATAGCTGTACCGTGTTCCGGTAGCCATTGTTACCTACTCCTTGATTCTCTCACTGCTCTGGCCCAGGCTGCCGGGTCCCGGCTGCGCTTGGCCGCGTCGAATGCTGCGGATAGATCGCCATCGCCAGCAGCAGAGGATGCACCGCCGCCCAGGTATGGGGCGTTGGCTTCCTTCTTGCGGCCCTCTTCCCGGTTCAGTTGCTTCTCGAGCTCCCGTACCCGGTCCCGCAATTGCAAGGCCGTCCGCTCCCAGGCGTTGGCGTAGTCGGTTGCCTCCTCGATGATCGACGCGTCCACGCCGGTCTCGGTGGCAATCCGCTGGATGTCCTGCTGGCGTTGGTAGGCCATGATCTCCAGGTTGCGCTGCTCCTGCATTTGCCGGATGCTCTGCTCCAGCTCCTGCGTCTCGTATTGCAGCTTCTCGAAGTCGTCGAGCCCTTTCAGTTCAGAGTTGCGCACACGGCTGGCCAGCTCTTGGTTCTGCTGGCGGAGCTGCTGCATCTGCCGCTCCCATGCGCTCTGTACCTTCCTGAAGTTCTCGTCCTCGAAGAGGTTGATACCCGTCTGCGGCTTCTGTTCCTGCTCGCCTGCGGGTGCGGGTGTGCTGCCTGGCTGCGCCGGCGCCGGGGTCTCTCCGGTCCGCTGCGGCTGCTGCCCCTGCGTCGCCCCACGCCCCGGCTGTGGTTGAGGCTGCCGGCCTGCTGGCTGCGCTTGTCCGCCGGTCTCTGGCGAAGGCGCAGGGGTCCCGCTTGCCTGGCCGCTTGTCAACTAGTCTGCCATGTGTGGTTCTCCTGGTGAATCGTGGCCAATAAAAAGAGGAGCGGCTGCCCGTCACCAGGCAACCGCTCACCGCTCTCCCGATATTTTAGCACTCACAGAACGCAAGTGCTACCCCTGGACGCACAAAGGGCGCCGCTCCCCTTGAGAGCCCAGCGCCATGTGTGAAACTTCAAACCCCAACACGTCAAAG
>JBPOIO010000022.1:0-2759 GCA_052034405.1 Candidatus Magasanikiibacteriota bacterium
TGGCCAAGCTCGCGAAGGTTCACAAAAAGGGCAAGGGCGCGTAGGATGCTCGCATTCACGCTCATGCAGAAAGTATCTCCCATGAATCACGGGTTCCGAAAGCCTGCAGCCCATAGCCTGCAGCCCATAGCGCATCCGGCTTTCACCCTGCTGGAAACGATGCTGGTCATCACCATCATCGCCATCTTGTTCGTGGCACTCGAGCCGACCTACCAGGCATTCCAGGTCCGCGCGCAGCTCACCGACGCCACCGACCGCACGCGCCAGGTCCTGGAACGCGCGAAGACTTTGGCCTTGTCCGGTTACCGCACGCCCGGAACGGAGCCCGACATGCTCGTGGTCGACATTGACAAATCGCGCCCCGCCAACGACCAGATCCGCCTGTGTTCGCAGAAGTTCGACCCCTCCTCCATGCCGACCGTAGCAGAACTCAAATCCTGCACCAATCCTATGCTGCTCATCGACAGCGTCCCGTTGGGGTCCATCCGAGTGAGGAACCCCGTCTCCCAACTTCTCGGCTTCGTTCCGCCCTTCGGATCCTCCGTCACGAATGGGGGCAAGCTCGAGATCACCCTGAGCGTCGGCGATTCCCCGACGGCGAAATCGTCCCTGGTCCGGCTCACATCCTCCACCAACCGCATCGAGGTGAATCCCCCCTCCCCCACTCCATGATCCTGCGTCCGTCCGACAACCGGGCAGCGTTCACCATCGTGGAAATGGTGATCTCCGTGACCATCCTGGCAATCACGGTCACGTCGGTGTTCTCGCTCATCATCTTCACCATCAACCTCAATTCGCAAAACCTCCTCAAGGTCCAGGCCCTGGAGATCGGACGCGAGGCGCTCGAAGCGGTGCGTAACGTGCGCGACACGTCGTGGAAGAACAACCAGAAATTCGTCAGTTTCATCGATGGCGGCACGTTCAACGTCTTGCCCGACCAGTTCACCATCGAACCCAACCTGGAGGATTCCAACGGCGACCCGTGGCTGGTGAAGTACTTAAGCTCCGTCACCGATCCGCCCGCTCCCTCGTCCTACGCCGCCATCCGCCTCAACTACATCGGGGACAACGTCGGCACTCCGCCACAGTTCGCCGCTCGTGGACTTGCCCACAGCACCACATTCCTACCCGCCTACCACCCCTCCCCGTTCTACCGCTTCGTGGAAGCCGAGCCGATGGACGAAAGTTCGACGCCCAGCGTTCCGAAGCGCGATGGTCGTTCTCAGGCATACAAGGTAACCGTGTACGTCTATTACGAGTTCAGCGGCAAACTGCGCAAGACCGAACTCACCGAGATCCTCACCGACTGGCGAAAAATATAGGTGAATTCGAGCTGAGCGCGAGTGACACGAAGTGCGAAGCCGAAGATCCTATATCCCGGACAAGTGGAACGAGATCCGGGATCCCTCAATCACACCATGCTCGAGAAGAACCTTAAAAAACTAGGACTGATAAAGATTTCTCGAGCCTTCACCCTCGTCGAGCTCATCATCGCCATCGGGATCTTCGCGATGTTCATGGCCACCGCCATCTCGGCCTACCTGCAGCTGACCGTGGCGCTCAAGCGCGAGAACATCGACCGCAAGCTCTACGGCGAGATCGAATCGGTCATCACCGACATCCAGCGCCAGGCCAAATTCTACGATATCGATTACGTCGATTATCCGGCCGGCATCTCCTTCCCTTCATCCGAACTCCTCCTCATCAGCCACGACGGGAAGTCGAAGATCCGCTATGCCAAACCTTCAGGCAAGGAAACGATTGGCGTGGAAAAGCAGCGCCTTGATCCCGTGACTGGAGCATTCATCAATGAGACCGGATTCATCCTAGGCGAACTGCAGGACCTGACGTCGAATGAGATGAAGGTCAAGGACCTCAACTTCTACATCCATCCGCTACAGCAAGCCAAGGTGTCGAGCCCCAACGAACCGGTCATCT
Source organism: Candidatus Magasanikiibacteriota bacterium (assembly GCA_052034405.1). GTDB lineage: Bacteria > Patescibacteriota > Patescibacteriia > Magasanikbacterales > UBA922 > CAYTKU01. The sequence goes on from JBPOIO010000022.1 coordinate 1,939, forward strand.
ACCAGCCCAAAGTCACCATCGTCATCCGCGGCGAAATCGACAACCCCTTCCGTCCCGACCCACGCGAATTCACCGTCCAGACCTCCATCTCCATGCGCCACTACCAATGACCCGTTCCCCGACCTCCAACCGGGCGCCGGGAAATACGCTGATCATCGCGATCCTCATCACGACCCTGTTCATCTTTATGGTGGTCGGAGTGATGACACTCATCGTCCAGAGCTCGCTCAATATCGGCGCGCTCGAGAGCGCCACGCGGGCTAACTACGGCGCTGAGTCGGGCGTGGAGATCGCCTCCCTGTGGCTGCGCGACCACCAGCCGGGATTCCAGGACTCTACGACGTTCAAGCTCGGTACGCCCATCACCGATGTCGAAGTGGAGATCGAGGCCCGCACCGCACGCCTGCCGAAGGATACGAAAGCCACGTGGAACAAGCCGCTGGGGAAACTCGAAACCGCCAGCATTCCGCTGTTTTACGACTCCGGACGCAGTGGTGACGTCTCCCCCCTGCAGATCGCCAGCGCGCTGAAGAGTCCGAACACCCCCTCCTCCTTCATCTTCACCTTCGATCCTCCCACCGCCCAGTTCCAGTGGACCGTCTTCGGCTTCACCGACGACGGCAGCGGGGTACCCGCGTCCGAGAGCGTGACCGGCTGCGTCGGGGGAACGGAGTGCACCGGCGTCGCCGGGACGCAGATCGATGAGAACACGACGGGCAAGTTCAACAAAAAAGACGGCAGCGTCGACACGGCCGTGTCCTACTACATCCGCGACTTCCTGTCCTCCCATACGCAGGCCTACTTGGTCATCAGCAACGTGG
>JBPOIO010000027.1:0-12119 GCA_052034405.1 Candidatus Magasanikiibacteriota bacterium
TGATAACGACTATTTCTTCCTTATTGAATGCCATATAAGCAAGGATAAGAACGCCCGCAGCAAGCGCACCGTTGAAGATTCTGTTCCACTTATTTTCGGTAAGAGCACCTTCCCACGTTTTTACGAAATCAGACGTATTCATGGAAAAAGTCTCCGAACGTAGGGATTCAGCATGGACTTACCTTTTGGAGGCAAAAACCCGGCGTGATACAGCATGTGGAGGAAGTAGCCATCAGGCGAGTTATCTCTAAATTTCTTGTAGGCTGAAGTGATGAAGAAGCCGATAACAGTGCAGATCAATGCCTGCCCGATAAAGATTCCAAACGTCATCCCTAGCAGCATTGGAGCTAATTCATCAGCGCTCCACAGCAGAATATGCGGGGGATCATCAATCCTTCCTGGTATCTTGATTGGCTGCACCGGTAATCTCCTAGATGTCGCTCGATGGAGTGATTTTGCCGCAGTTGCTGCCGAAACCCATTCTGCGGATAGCACCGCTATGGTTCTAATTTTCCGATTTTGAATTTTTTTTGTAGGAGAAAGTTATGCGTTAAACACGGAGCATCAGCATTACGTGCAAATCGGCGGGCTAGTTCGCCATCGTGGATTGGGTGAGTCTGAGGTAACAATGAGTAGGGCTTAAACTTGCAGAGAGGTGCATGTTAAGTGCCGAAATGCTTGGGGAGACTGGCGCGAGCTATAGACGCACCGTTACAATTTGATTGCGTGAGATGATCCATTGGCGCCTCCAGGACGCCAACACATGATCAGATGCGTTTTTGAGCGTTGCCCAGCATGAGACCGAACATGACACAAGTTACCATGATCGCTGCCGGTATTAAATTTGGCTCGATGACAACCGGAGCTAGAAACAGTCCAATCATTCTGCAGAATACGCACCTATCTGACCACCAATTCCGGCTTTGCTGACCACTGATACGGTAAGATTGACCAGCCAAACGGCTCCACTGACCACTTGGCCGGTCAATTGGTCACGCAGTTCCGTTCTTCGCTCTCTTCCTCCTCAAGGATTCACCGCGTAGCTTTATTAGCGTAGATCGATGAACCACTCGATCGAGGAAAGCATCCGCTATGGTTGGATCATTAAATAAATCATACCAATTTTCTGGTGGAAACTGGCTTGTAAACATAATTGCGCCATTCATGGATTGCTGGTCAACGATATCAAGAAGCGTTGGTGCCAAATGCATATCAATTCCGCCTATGCCAAAATCATCAACAACAAGTAGGTCTGCCCTTGAAAGGGTGCTTTTCAGTTTAAGTATGGTTCGATCAGCTATAGACGCTTGAATTTTGTCAAACAGATTGGTGGCCGAGCTGTATATTGTTTTGAAGCCATTCTTACATGCTTGACGGCCGAGAGCACACGCTAGCCAAGATTTTCCAGCGCCAGAAGGTCCTGTAATTATCACGGATTGTTTATTCTTTATCCAGCTGCATGTCCCAAGAGATACAATCTGACTTTTGTCGAGCTTCCGGTCTGGACTGTAGATTATGTCCTCCATACATGCATCGGAATGACGTAGAGTGGCATTTTTTACCAGCGATGCTATTTTTTTGTTTTCGCGATCAGAGAATTCCGTATCGACAAGCATACCAAATCTTTCTTCAAATGTTAGCCCGTCCATTCCAGGATTTTCCATCTGGCTTCTAAGAGCGCGCACCATTCCGTTTAATTTCAAAACTTCTAGCTTATGAACGGTCATTTCATTCAACATTTTCTTTCTCCGCGCTGTTAACTACAAAGTAGTATTTTCCACGCAAATTTGAGTGCTCTTTTATCCACGCGCTGGCGTCCCGCAATGGAGCTTCATATAATCTTTTGGCGATAATATTTCTCATTTTAGAGATGCTTAAAATTTTGAATTTTATTCCAAATGCGCAGGCTAGATTTATGTCTGCCAACGAATCTTTATTTTTTGAGATACGTTTTAGTTCCCTAACAGCCTTTATCCCGTTGGCAAAATTCTGTCTTTCTGAAATTTGACGTTTGGCCCATTCATGGGCATCTGGACCAACTTCTGCTGCCCAATTCAAAAGATCTTCAGTTGACTCACTTTCATATTTCAGGTGATTCGCCGGCATATGATCATCGTGAGTGCTTTTTCCTTGTGCTTTTCTTCGCGAATGTGAAGCTATTCGAAAATCGTTTAAAAGAATTTCTACCGTCCGGTAAGTTCCGCGAACGCTGACTATGTGATTTGTGTATTGATAAGGCACTGAATAATATGACCCGTCGAACTCGACATGGTAGGTCTCTGGCACTCTGACGTTGTAGCGCCATTGACCAGTTTCATAGTGCCCGTTTTCACTTTTCCTAAGGGCTGGCTGCTCAACACGAAGGAATGCTTCCCTTCTGCTTTCTGGGCGCACTCGAGATTTTTTATCATTAAGAAGCCTAACCCGTTCCCTGATCGCGATATTTAACTCATCGATACTAGTAAAAACCTGATTTCTCATCGGCGCTAATACCCATCGCTGAACAATTTGCACTCCCACTTCTGCCTTAGCCTTGTCCTTTGGCTTTCTTGGTCGAGCAGGATTAATAGCGACATCGTAATGATTAGCAAGGTCGGCATAAGATGAATTTATTACCAATGAATCTCGGCTATTTGAAATTATTGCGGACTTCAAATTGTCGGGGACAAATTGCGCAGGAGCGCCGCCAAAGAACTGTAGAGCTTTAACGTGGCATTCTAGCCAGTCTGGTATTCTTTGGCTTGGCACTGCGTATGCAAAGGTATAATTGCTTGCTCCGAGTACTGCGACAAATATTTGTGCTTTACTAAATTCATTCGATGACGTGTCTAGCACCGGCACAGTGGCACCACAAAAATCGACAAACATCTTTTGCCCAGGCTTGTGTGTCTGCCGCATGCTAATTCGCTGGGATTTTTTCCAACGCTTATAGCGTGCACAAAACTGTGTATAACGGAGTGCCGTCTCCGGTGCATGTTCAAGCGAATGCAAATACTCAGTATGTAGTAGCTGGAGAGTGATGTCTCGGCCTTGCAATTCTTTGTGCACCAAACTCCAATCGGGAATTATGCGCGAGCTGGCGTTCTGTTTTTCATTTATTTTTAGACAAGCTGCGAACGCGTCGTCAGGCAGCTTTGCTAGCTCTTCCCAGGGCAATGGGCAATCTTTTAGGCGTGTTCTAATTTGCCCAATCGTATTGTGTGAAACCCTGTTAAGCACACCCAAGCGACGATTGCTTAGGTCGGTAGTCGCAATTTGACAGGCAAGCTGTCTATATTTTGGAAGAGGTATCTTCATGAATTGTCCTTTAAAAGAGGCGCTGTCTCTTTCAAATTGAGAAAGGAAGAGCCGTCCGCTTGACGCAGACTATTCGCTCAAGGACAATCAAAGGGTCAAAGTACAGCACTTTAGACACCCTCGCGAGGGGGAAGCGGTTGCAGCCGCCCCCTCTCGCATCCTTGTCGGGCCCTCGGTTGTTGCTGGTGAGGCTCGCGACTAAGTCATTGTTCACCCCCTTCATTCTCTTCTCTAAGGCGACTGGTGGCTCTTGGGCGATACTCATAGCGCCCCGGCCAAAGGTCCTGCGCGTTAGCCCCTAGCAACCCAGCTATGTGGGTTGCGACCCGATGGCATGTCACGCGATTGTTGATGACATTGCTCACGATGCCTGCTGAAACCCTCAGCTCGCGGGCTATGGCGACCTGCGTGACCCCCAGCTTCCGAAGCATATAGTTGATATCAACCCCGGTAGGCGCGCCTGGAGGCATGGCGTCGGCTATCGTTTCAAGGTATATTTGATTACGCATAAGTAAATTTTCACTATAGGTATACTATTGGGCGTTATCGTATAATGAACAATCGTAGTTCAATAGGTTCGGAAAGCGCAACTGATAATGAGCTAGACGGCTTCAGTCGTCGGATTCAGCAGGTCATCGCAACCCAAGGGATCTCTCAGAATGAGTTTGCCCGTCGATTAGGCTCAACAACGGCATTTGTAAGCAATGTCGTTCGAGGCAAATCGAAGCCGGGGCTTGAGTTCATTCACAAGATTGCTGGAGTTTTTCAGGTCAGCTTGGACTGGCTGGTGATGGGTAAAGGGAGTATGTACGGAGACCCTCCTTTCGATAAGGAGTGGTTCAATGTCCTCACGTTACGAGCGGCATTGGTGTCTATAGCCTCGCGAGGTGATCAGGAAGCAGAGCAATTGTTGGCAGAGCTTCTAGGCGAGGCTCCCAAGTGCACCAAGGTCACTGATCAAAGGCAAATGCTCCTTGATCAAGTTTCAAAGATATCGGCATTTTCGAATTTTGTTGGCGACATGTACAAAAATTTTCCCAGAAAGCCAACTGATCCAGATCATCTCGCGCAAATAACGCGAGAATTAAGAAAAGAAGCGGAAAAAGAAGCGCTAATGAATATGGTGAATTTTCGGATATAGTAATTCCAAAAACGAAATGATAGCAGACGTTTTTTAAGATGAGGGGAAAATCATGAGAAAATTTGCGGCGAACGACCCTGTAGTGAATACAAATAAAACGGATTTCGCTCTTGATGAAGAAGCGCTCCGCTCAGAGTCAGTTTTCAAGAGTATTTATGGCTTTTATGGATCTATAGATCAGCGAAAAAAGGCTATCGAATTAAGGAGGAGGCTTGATTTGACCATTCGCGATTTCAGAATCCTCTTTGATGCGCGAGCTGTGTGCATTCAGCACAATAGTGCAGCAATAGTTTGTATGAGCAAACTGACGGTAATGAAAAACATGCTTTTTCTTGGGATTAACTTCTTTTTTATATTTGTCCTGTCCTTCTTGCCTGCGATGGTTGATAAGATTTCGCATTCTCAGCTCGCCGGCATCCTTGTTCTTGAGTCAATTCCTGTCGTCTTCTATTACGAATTTTTCAAAAGGACTTTTGTTGCAAGGGGAATACTGAAAGACAGGGGAATTAAAATAGCGGAAAGGTGGGTGCTATTGCCTGAAAAACAATCTGAAAAAGCACAAGCAGACGCCGTCTACCGAGCTTTTGGTGCATAGTGAAATCAATGTCATTTGCTGGGTCTAGGCTGAAGTAGAATCAAGTAAAAACTAGACCCATTCTTATTTTTCGCAGGCGGCCCAAATATCCTACCATGTGCGGTTTAATAAAAAGAAAGAATTTTGTGCTTGTAGCTGTCAGAGAACGACAGACTATAACTTTTTGTCTTTGATGCAGACCCACATTCATATGAGCTATCTTCTGCACCCATCTCTACTACGCTAGGTTCTCCGCTTTCAAATAGTCCTTTGTCTTTTTCGAAGGGCCGGCCTATTACATCTTTCAATTCACCGGAGATCTCATGCGTCACAACCACATGCTCCTCCGGCAAATCCTCAGCAATCCTCAACGCAAATTCCCTCACGCTTGGCTCCGCCAAAGCAAAAAGCCACGCGAACTCATCTCTAGCGCATTGCCGTCGCAATACTCGCCCAAGCACCTGCCTGAAATGCAACTCAGTCCGAATCCTGCTTAAATAGCAACAAACCTGCAAACGCTGAATGTCTGTCCCCTCGCTGACCATCCCTACGGCGACGATCCAACGACAATTGCTCCCTCTGAACTCCTCAATTCGATCTTGAGCATTAGGCGTCTGATTGGTAACGACACAGTAACTTTCACCAAGATCCTGCAAGAGCAGCGCAATTGTGTTCGCATGCTCTATGTTCGTTGTTACGATCAAACCTCCGGCAGTTGCGTCTCGTCTACGAATAGAATCCAGCTTCGCGATGCCCATCTTAATGAGCTTAATTACCAGCTCTTCGTTCCGTAAAAGGCGGTCATAAGTTACATCCGAGCCATCAAGAAGCTCTTCAATGCCTTGGTATATTTGCGCGCCCTCAGACCTCTTATGCTGCTCACGAACCTCAATTGATTCGTTGTCTAGCAGAACGATCTTCGGCATACGACAAACGCCCTGCTCAACTGCTTCTCGTAACCCGTACCGATAATCACAGATTAACCGGCCATCAGGGTGAGAGTATCGGGCAAGCACAATGGGCTTTGCATCAGATCTCCAAGGCGTGCCCGAGAGTGCCAAGGTAAATCTGGCAGTGTCCTGAATACGCTGAACGATGGTAGCACCCCAGGAATTTCCAGCTTCAAGTTCACTTCCCGCGCAGTGATGAATTTCATCAAACACCACAAAAACACGATGAGACTCAAACAGCTTCCAGAACGACTCATCGCGATGATCCATCGCTGGGTAGGTGAAGGCCGCGCCAACAGCACCAACGAGACCATTCATTGGTCTGCCGATCACTCGCTCAAAAGTGCGCCGAATAGATCTTACGACTTGGCGTGTCGGCGCGAAGCAAACAATGAGATCAATCTCTCCCTGCTCTAGCAGGCGTTTCGCTAGCACCGCGGCCATTAATGTCTTACCGGCTGCCGGTGTCGCTTGGCAAAAGAAGTGCTTTTTACTTTTGTAATGTCTAAGCGCCTTTTTAATACATTGCGCCTGCCAATGCCTGAGGTGATTGTTCCTCATGGGCGAGAGAGCAATTTGATGGTTTTCTCCATCGCACGAAGATGACCCAGCAACTTGGTACTGTGATCGCGAACCGAAAGATACTCCTTCTCAATTTTGCTCTTAATATCGGGGAAATCGGTCATTAACTGCTTATAGCGCTCAGCCTCGCCAACCGAAGCCAACATTTCCAGCTGTGTTTCTTTCATCAGAGATTCAAGCTGGTCAATTTCGCTAAGTCGACTAGGCGTCTCGATATCTTTCGGTTTCGGCGTTTGATTGGTCTCGATGCTCGCTCGTCGTCTGCCGCCGCTGAGCCACTTGTTAAAACCATCGTCGATAAACTCAATACTGAGCTCTGCGGGCTGAGCATGCAGATGATAGATCTGGTCTCGGGCTTTCTTCTGCTTGTCGGGTACAACCCAGCCAACCCGCATCATTCGCCGGATCTCTTCGTACACATACAAGCGCACATCGGGCAGTTTGAAATCAGTGCCCCTCAATGAGGATGCATAGGCGTCCCGTAATTCTCTGATCATAAACGCCTTTCTCTTCTCCCTCTTCAGGATCTCGAAAAGCTTTCTGTCGAAAACAAAGGAATGGGGTTTCATTGAGGACTGCCTGATCTCGAAAAATGCGGATTATAATCCGTGGTCGATTATGCCGCAACGCAAGATAGTTCCATCTCAATCCTTATTGAGATGGCTATGGACCTGCTGCCCAAAGAGTTAGGCAAAAGAGTGCGAGAAAAACGAAGAGAGAAAGCCATCTCTCAGGATGCTCTTGCGCTCTCCTGTGGGCTGGACCGCAGCTACATGGGGCGCATCGAGCGAGGAGAAGTAAACGTAACCATTGAGAAACTCTACCGAATTGCTTTATTCCTCGACTGTGAGCCTGCGGAGCTTCTTCCGCCATTGGACGCGGTACGGCAGACCTCCCTTTGACCCTCTGCGCCGTTCCCTGCCGCCTCCAGACTCTAGTGCTACCCGCCTGACGCCCATCCGCCTATATGTGTCAGGTGCAATAAGCGACAGTATGCTGCCCGTTTAAAAGGCTGCAAGCTGAATACAAAACAGATAAGGTTGGGAAACACTCAAGCGTTCTTGCTTCCGCGATAGGTCCCGCATCAGAAGCCCTTGTGCCACGTCCCGACCCAGGCGTCACATTTATGTTTCATTGGCGATGATGCATATTTTTTCTTGACGCCGCCGCCTAACCGAGAGATATTTTGCATCATCAACGATGATGCAGGTCAAAGATGCTCGCCAACGAAATCCTCAAGCTCAGCCAGATAGCCAGTGTCGACGCCGGTTACCCCTTCCGAGGGAAAATACCCGAGGCGGCCGACACCGGGGTCGTCGCTGTGCAGATGAAAGATGTATCGATTAGTGAGGGCATCGCATGGTCTCAATGTCTCAGCACCGACTTACCGAACAAGCGAGATCCTGGTTGGCTGCAGACCGGGGACATTCTGGTCGCTGCACGAGGCAGCCATAACTATGCAGTGCAGGTTGACGACGGGTTGAGCGCTACAGGGCTGCAGGCCGTTGCTGCCCCGCAATTCTTTGTAGTTCGGGTAACCCATCCAGGGGTTCTACACGGATATCTGGCGTGGTTGCTCAACCAGGTTCCCTGCCAACGCTATTTCGAGCAGAACGCTGAGGGCACATTAACCAAAAGCATTCGGCGCAGCGTGGTAGAGGCAGCCTCCATAACGGTTCCAAGCGTCGCCAGGCAGCACGCGATTATTGCAATGGCCAACGTATTAAACCAAGAGCAACGCCTTTACAGGCAGCTGGTACTCAATGGGGAGCGAATGATGACCGCAATCGCAAAAGATCTGTATGACGGATCCTATCGCTAACCCATTACACAGCACCAATACAAACTGAATCAGAAATTCCAAATCAGGACATCAAACATGAACGACAAAATAAATCAGGACAGCATAAACAAAGCGCTGTGGTCTGCCTGCGATACCTTTCGGGGAACGATAAGCGCCGACACCTATAAAGATTTCATTCTGACGATGCTCTTTCTCAAATACATCTCTGATGTATGGCAGGACCACTATGATCAATACCAAAAAGAGCATGGCGACGAGCCTGAGCTGATCGAGGAGCTGATGAAGCAGGAGCGTTTTGTCCTGCCTCGCGGAGCGAGCTTCTACACCCTCTACGAGCGCCGTCACGAACCAGGTAATGGCGAACGCATCGACCAGGCCCTGCACGCCATTGAAGAGGCCAATGGCACCAAACTCAAAGACGCTGGCAAAAGCGTGTTTCAGGACATTTCCTTCAACACAGACAAATTGGGTGAGGAAAAGCAGAAAAACACCATCCTGCGCCACCTGCTTGAAGACTTTGCCAAACCCGATCTGAACCTCAAGCCTAGCCGCGTCGGAACCCTGGACGTCATTGGTAACGCCTACGAATACCTTATCAAGAACTTTGCTGCGAGCGGTGGCCAGAAGGCTGGTGAGTTTTATACCCCACCCGAAGTCAGTGACCTGATCGCTGAACTACTCGACCCGCAACCAGGTGACAGCATCTGCGACCCGGCTTGTGGTTCCGGTTCGCTTCTCATGAAGTGTGGTCGCAAGGTAGTGGCAAACCACGGCAGTAAGCAATACGCCCTCTACGGTCAGGAAGCCATAGGCTCCACTTGGTCGCTGGCGAAGATGAATATGTTTCTGCACGGCGAAGACAACCACAAAATTGAATGGGGCGACACCATCCGCAACCCAAAACTGCTCGATAAAAACGGTGATTTAATGCTGTTTGATATCGTTACAGCCAACCCGCCATTTAGCTTAGATAAATGGGGACATGACGAGGCTGAACACGACAAGTTCGGTCGCTTTCGTCGTGGTGTACCACCGAAAACCAAAGGCGACTATGCCTTCATCCTGCACATGATTGAAACCCTCAAACCCAAAACCGGCCGCATGGGCGTCGTTGTGCCGCACGGCGTATTGTTCAGGGGCAGCACCGAGGGCGCTATCCGCCAGAAACTGATTGAAGAAAACCTGCTAGATGCGGTGATAGGCCTGCCTGAAAAGCTGTTCTACGGTACAGGTATTCCGGCTGCGATTCTGATTTTCAATCGTGACAAGGCCGACACCTCGACCATGTTTATCGATGCCAGCCGGGAGTGTAAGGCAGGCAAGAATCAGAACGTATTGACGCAAGAGAATATCAACAAAATTGTAGAGACTTATCGCACCGGCGCTGAAATTGAAAAGTACTCTTATGTGGCGACAATAGAAGAGCTGCGTGAGAACGATTACAACCTAAATATTCCGCGCTATGTCGATACCTTTGAGGAAGAGGAAGAGATCGACATGATAGTGGTACGAGCGGAACGAGAACAGCTGAAGGCCCAACTGACTGAACTGGAAACCGAGATGTCGAAGTATCTGGAGGAGATGGGTTATGGTGCCTAATGGTTGGAAGCGCACAATTCTTGGAGAGGTTGCCGAATTTAAAAATGGACTGAACTTCACTAAAGCGGACAAAGGTGAAGCGATTAAGATAGTCGGTGTTGGCGACTTCAAAGACTTATCTGAGCTCAGATCCACTGACCTATTGGAAACAATATACGTCAATAATAGAGTCCGAGATGAGGAGCTTTTAGTAGATGGGGACCTGCTGTTTGTAAGATCAAATGGTAATAAAGAGTTAATTGGCCGATGTCTATTTTTTCCCACCGTAGCTAGTAGAATTTCATATTCTGGCTTCACAATACGAGGTCGAATCAACAAGAATTTGGCTTTACCTGAGTATATTGCCTCTGTTGCACGTTCATCGCTAATGAAACAGCAAATATCCAGAGGTGGTGGAGGCACAAATATATCAAATTTAAGCCAGCAAATTTTAAATGATGTTGCTATTTTGCTGCCACCAATTGCCGAACAAAAGAAAATCGCCCAAATTCTCTCCACCTGGGACAAGGCCATCACCATCACCGAAAAACTGCTCGCCAACAGCCAGCAGCAGAAAAAAGCCCTGATGCAACAACTGCTCACCGGCAAAAAACGCTTGCTGGATAAGAATGGGGTTAGGTTTAGTGGGGAGTGGAATTCTTGTCATTTGTCAAATGCGACGATTATTGTGATGGGCTCATCACCTAAATCTGAGGCATACAACGAAAATGGGATTGGACTTCCATTGCTTCAGGGGAACGCCGATATCAAAAATCGCCGATCTGCTCCGAGAGTATATACTTCCGAAATCACTAAAGAGTGCGACATTGGTGACATACTGCTAAGTGTTCGCGCTCCAGTAGGAACCGTCGCTCTATCCTTGCATAAAGCCTGCATTGGTCGAGGGATTGCAGCATTAAAATCTAAGCGCACATTTGATCAAGGCTTTATTTATCAATGGCTTCTTTGGTTTGAGCCAAAGTGGTGTTCTCTTTCCCAAGGAAGTACTTTCGAGTCAATCAACAGTGACGACATTAAGAATCTAAAAATCAGTGTTCCTGACTTCGAAGAACAACAAAAAATTGCATCCGTACTCTCAACTGCCGATCAGGAAATTACCGCCCTGCAAAAAAAGAGCAATGCGCTGCAGCAGGAGAAAAAGGCTCTGATGCAGCAGCTGTTGACAGGTAGGCGCCGTGTAAAACTTGATAATAAGGAGGTCGTGTAATGACAAAAGGCAAAAATCAGCATGTAGTTAAACATCCTGATGGCTGGGCTGTAAAAGGCGCAGGCAACTCAAAAGCTACCAAGATAACGAAAACTCAGAAAGAAGCGATTGTGGTTGCCGAAGAGATCGCCCGCAACCAGCAATCCGATACCAAGATTCATGGTGTTGACGGGAAAATTCGAGCTGGAAACAGTTACGGAAAAGACCCGCAACCGCCTAAAGATCAAAAGTGAGGTATTTATGGCGTTAAAGTTTTCGGGCACCTTTGATGATCTCAAAAGCAAGCTGGCAACGCTTGGCGGCGAGTGGGACGAGTCGCAACCGAACAAGAGGGTTCTGCGACTTAATGGTGGTGTTATGAACTGGTTTGAATCCACCGGTTCTATCAGCTTTCAAGGTAGGGACCCTGGCAAAGCGACCCTGGAAGCAGAAACTCCAAAACTTCTGTATCCAGCGGAGATTGAAATCGTTGCGTCTCCAAAGGCATCTACCTCTGCTCAGGAAACACCTGTAATACCCATCAAGACTAATCAAATCCATTCGATTGAACGGCAATACCTGACAACAGGAATTAATGAAGGGGAATTGGTTATTGGCATTGTAAGTGCGGTAGGAACCGAATACAAACGAGTAACAGATGCCCTAGTTGATCGCCTCAAAGGCTTCGGGTATTCGGTAGAGGAAGTCCGAGTATCCTCATGCTTGCCAAGCTTTTCAGGGGCAGGAGAGTATGAACGAATAAAGCACTATATGAAGGCTGGTGATGCACTACGAAAAAAGAGTGAAAACAATGCCGTTTTGGCAGCCGGCGTCGCAAAAAAAATATCTACCTCTAGAAAGCCATCCAACCAAAAGTGTGCATATATTGTCAATTCGTTGAAACATCCCAGAGAGGTCGAGTTTCTACGAAAGATCTACGGCGATGGATTCTACTTGATAGGTATTCACGCAGAGGAAAAACGACG
>JBPOIO010000063.1:0-10669 GCA_052034405.1 Candidatus Magasanikiibacteriota bacterium
AAATTGTCCAAATCCTGCAATATTGACAGTCCCTGCAGCTTTGAGTTGGTTCATAGTTATCTCGACAAAAGACTTGATCATATCTTCTTCTTCTTTATTTGATACTCCGACACGTGCTGAAATGGCATCTTCGAGCATCGCTTTTTTTTTGGTACACATAAATGTATAGTGTTAAAAACATTATCTATATGGCCTATTGTACACTTTTGACAAATTGTTGTCAATAGAGCGCAGGAAACACTTTATCGGGCGTATTCAATAACACGAGATTCTCGAATAACCATAACTTTGATTTCTCCTGGATATTGAAGTTCACTTTCAATACGTCGTGCGATATCTTTTGCAAGATTGTATGATTGGTAGTCATCAATTTCACTTGGGTTAACAAAGACACGAATTTCACGACCAGCTTGGATAGCATATACTTTATCGATACCAGGAAATTCGCGAGCTGTTTTTTCAAGATCTTCAAGACGAGTAACGTATTGTTCGTAAGTATCACGTCGTGCACCAACGCGTGAAGCTGAAATAGCATCACCTGCCATGACAAGTTTGGTGAGCAGAAGTGGTGGATTGGTGTCGTGGTGAGTGAGTGCAACTTGTGCAGTATCTTCATCAATATTAAATTTCTTGAGAATAGTATAACCAATTTGTGTATGAGCTCCTTGTGTTTCGTGGTCAATCGCTTTTCCTACATCATGGAAAAATCCGGCTTTGCGAGCAAGAGCTGGGTTCATACCAAGTTCCTCTGCCATAAGTCCAGAGAGGTATCCTACCTCAAGACAGTGGTTGAGTACGTTTTGTCCATAACTTGTACGATATTTGAGGCGTCCTACGATAGAAACGAGCTTTGGATCAAGTCCAACAAGACCCATTTTGAGTGCTGCTTCGTCACCAGCTTTTTTGATGTCGATAGCGAGGTCACGTTTAGCTTCTTCAACATATTCTTCAATTTTGGCAGGTTGAATACGACCATCGCTGATGAGTTTTTCAATAGCAAGTTGACAAACACGGCGACGAATAGGGGAGAAACTTGATACAAGGATCATCTCTGGAGTTTCGTCAATAATGAGTTCACAACCGGTCATTTTTTCAATAGTTTTGATATTACGGCCTTCTTTTCCAATGATACGTCCTTTCATTTCTTCACTTGGAAGAGATACGGCAGTAGAGGTTGTTTCAGCAGCATGGTTGCAGGCAGTACGTTGCATATTACCGACCACAATATCACGAGCTTTTTCTTTGAGTTCTTCGTGAGAATCAGCGTCAAATTTGAGACGGCGGTGAAGGAGGTCTTCTTGGGCTTCGGCTTCTACTTTTGCGAGGAGTTCATTTTTTGCCTGGTCACGACTGAGTCCAGAAACAACTTCGAGTTTTTGTTCGGCTTCTTTATATTTGTTGTCAATTTTGTCTTTGATCGTTTGGATTTCTACTACTTTTTCTTCAAGTTTTGTTTTGCGTTCTTCAAATTCTGCTATTTTTTTGTCAAATTGAGTTTCACGTTCGACAAGGCGGCTTTGAATTTGTTGTTGTTCACGGCGGCGATTTTCCTCTTCTTTTTTGGCTTCCTCAAGGAGTTTGATAGATTTTTCTTGTGCTGCCAAAATAATTTCTTGTTCTTTTACTTTTGCTTCTGCCATTTTTTTCTCGGCTTGGGCTTCGATAGAGTTGGCAAGTTTGGTGGCTTGGGTTTTTCGGATATAGTATCCAACTCCCGTACCGGCGAGCACTGCAATAATGGCAATGACAAATTGAATCATAAAAAAAAATTCCTAAAAATGCACAGGAATTTCATTCTGGTTTTTGTCTACAAAAAAATACTCGCGTTTCTAGCGTTTTAAGAAGAGATTGCGCAGCTTTTGGCAAATACAAGCTTAAAATAAAGTATTTTTGAGGTAAAAGACATAGAGGAAAAAACTCCGTAACCAAGAAATCCTGTGAATTGTTGTAAATAAAATAACGCTTATAGCATAGCATAAAAATCAAAGTTTGTCAAAATCAAAACTTTAGGCTAAAATAAGGACACTATGACTCACTCTATTGCAAAAAATACCGCTTTTATGACCTTGGCTTCAATTGCCCAAAAAGTCATTTCTTTTATTTACTTTACTCTGATTGCTCGAAGTATTGGGGTTGAAGGTACGGGAAAATATTTTCTTGCCATGTCCTTTACTACTATTTTTGTAGTTTTTGTGGACTTGGGTTTGAGTAATGTTTTGGTGCGAGAAGCTGCCAAAATGCGAGAAAATATCCAAAAGTATCTCTCTACGATTTTGTCAGTCAAATTGCTTTTTGGTTTTTTTGCCTATATCACGGTTGTGGTACTTGCGTATTTTCTCTATCCTGGCGATGCCGAGCTTCGCAGTATGATATACCTCTCTGGAGTCACTATGCTTTTTGATTCCTTTAATTTGACGGTCTATAGTGTACTGCGGGCTATTGGGGATCTTCGCTTTGAGTCTATTTCTATTACCCTCAGTCAATTTTTGTCTTTGATTTTTGGTGGGGTTTTCTTGTGGCTTCATTTGCCTTTGATTTTTCTTATTTTGGCTTTTACGATTCCAAGTGCGATCAATGCTTGTTATGCGGCGTTTGTTTTATATAAAAGATATCATGTTTTGCCTCGTCCTCGTTTTGAAAAGAAAACATTTTTGTTTTTGTGGAAGATTACCGTGCCATTTGCTCTTGCTGCTATTTTTGCTCGGGTGTATGGGTATATTGATTCAATACTGCTCAAACAGATGCTTGGGACCGAGGCAGTTGGTTGGTATAGTACTCCTTACAAAATTACCTATGCCTTTCAATTTGTGCCACTCGCTTTGACGGCGGCTATTTATCCACGTATGAGTGAGTATTTTGTGACTCAAAAAGAAAAACTGTCTGTTATTTTGCATGATTCCATAAAATATTTGCTCGTGGTATCTATGCCTATTGCTATAGGAATTTGTGTATTGGCGAAACCTATTATATTGATGCTCTATGGTGATGCATTTTTGCCTTCGGTTTTGCCACTGCAAATTTTGATTTTGAGTCTTGTGTTTTCTTTTATTGGATTTCCTATTGGCGCTTGTCTCAATGCCTGTAATCGTCAGGTCACCCAAACGAGTATTGTAGCAGTTGTCATGGTTTTCAATATTATTTTAAATCTACTTTTGATTCCCAAAATTGGGGTTGCTGGGGCAGCTCTGGCAGCACTGTTTGGCAATACTCTTCTTACTTTTGCGGGCTATTATTTTCTTCCACAAATTACTGCTATTTCTCATGGGCAGTATGCTTCGACATTTTTTCGAGTGCTACTTTGTGGTATAGTGATGGGGCTTGCTGTATATTTTGTAAATATTCTTTCCAATGTTTTTGTTGCAATTATTGCGGGTGCCATTGTATATGCATCAATGATTTTTGTGACTCGGGTATTAACCTTTGCAGAAGTTGCCGAAGCACGAAGAATACTGGGAAAATAATTACTATAAAGTATCTTATTTTATTTTATTTATGTTGTTAAAAATAGGTATAAAAAATATACTACTTGTTATTGTCATAATGTCTGTATGGGGAATAGCTTTGTTTTTTGTAAATTACGACTTTTTGGATAAAGAAAAATTTGTTGTTGTATCGGCAAAAGTTGTGTCGATTGACAATACGCGAAGTGTCCGATACCCAAATTTTAAAATTCAATATACGTATAATGGTGTTTTGTATACCAAGGACATTGAATACTATCAAATGTTTAAATCTTATAGTGGAAACAAATTACAATTTCCTCAGTTTCCAGTTCGTAACGAAAATATTTTATTTTCTATTGATAAAAATAATCCGGATGTTCCAAATGAAATTTATCAAGGACCTACGTGGTGGGGGAATATTGGTATTTTGTTCGGTGGTGGAATTTCTTTTCTCCTCATGTTTAAAAATATAAAAGAGAGACTCCAATATCTGAAAAAATTAGAGGAATTAAAAAAAATTGGACAGAGGATAGAGGGGACTATTATAGATCCTCGGGACCCTCGAGTTGATGCTTGGATTGCTCAGCAAGCTCAATATGTGAAACTTAATGCAGAAAAAATTTTTTTGGCGAGTTGGCTGGATGGAAAGCATAGGGATAAAAGGTCTCATTTTATGGGTGGTCCTCTTTTTTTGATCGATGATAAAAATATGATGTACAAAAGTGATCATGTTTCTCTTTCAAGAGAACAATACAAGAATTTGATTGGAAAGCAAATTCATATTTATAAAAATCAGATGAATCCACTTGAATATATTGTAGATATTGATGCCATAATATAAAATATAAGCTTTTATTTCTCTCACTCAATTATGAAAAAAACATTGATTATCTCTCTTGAATACCCACCACAAATTGGTGGAATTGCGACCTATGTGCATGATTTGGCAAATGCGCTTGATCCTGCAAGTACTATTGTTTTGGCTCCACCAATGAAGGATAGCCAGGTCTGGGATGAAGCCCAGCCCTACAATATTATCCGTCACGAATTTTATTATCCAAAATTTATTTGGCCTCGTTGGTTGAAACTTTTGAAATTGGTAAAAAAGATTGTGCGTGAGCAGGGGATTGAGCTTATTATGTTGCATCACATTTTGCCTGTTGGAACAGTTGCTTTGCATATTTTTAAATCTCTTGGCGTGCCATATATTGTCTTTTCGCATGGTACAGATATGGTTGCGGCAAGTTCTGTGCCACGAAAGAAAAAATTGGCTACACTGATCGGTCAAAAAAGTTTGCAAGTGATTGCCAATAGTGAAAATTTGAAAATGCGCTTACTTGAAAAATTTCCAGCTTTGGCAGATAAAACATCGGTACTCTATCCTTGTCCAGATGCAGATTTTATGACTCCGCCAGCGGCAGATGAGATTGAAACGCTCAAGCATATCTATGCACTTGAAGGAAAACAAGTGATTTTGACGATCTCACGTTTTATTGAGGGAAAAGGCTTTCCTCATTTGCTTCGTGTGATGCCAGAAATTTTGCAGCAGGTTCCGCATTTGGTGTGGATGATTATTGGGGATGGAGAAGATGCGAAACGGGATGAGATACTCAAGGAAATTCAGGCACAAAATCTGCAAAATATTGTACGTTTTGTGGGTGTAGTTCCACATGCAGAGCTGAAGAAATTTTATTATTTGGCAGATCTCTTTGTACTTTTGACGCATCCAGATGGTGGTATGGAAGAAGGTTTGGGATTGGTATTTCTCGAGGCCGCTGCTGCTGCTCGACCCGTTGTGGCTGGACGCAGTGGTGGTGTAGAAGAAGCAGTTGTAAATGGGCAAACAGGACTGGTGGTGGATGTTCTAAGTCAACCAGAGAGCATTGTGGAGGCTATTGTTTCGATGATTAAAAATAAAGAATCAGCGCAGGCTTTGGGAAGAGCAGGACAAAATCGTATGCGCCAAGAATTCAATTGGTCTGTGCAACTTGAAAAACTCAAACCATGGATTGAATAGACTTTCACTTATTCTCTCAAATCATATGGAAGGACTTATTAGCGTTATTATCCCAGTTTACAATCACGCAGAGCATTTGGCCGAAGTGCTTGATGCTTTGAATCGTCAGACGTATACAAACTTTGAGGTAGTGGTGGTCGATGATGGGAGTGAAAGAGCGCTTGATGCTTCACAATTTTCTTCAAATTTTCATTTTCCATTAACTTTTGTTCGCCAAGAAAATGCTGGAGCACCAGCCGCACGAAATTTTGGATTTGCTGTATCTCAGGGAGATTATCTTTTGTTTTTTGATGCTGATGTGATTGCTTCGCCAGAGATGCTCGCAAAGCTTTTTGATGCATTACAAAAAGATCCTTCGGCAAGTTATGCCTATTCGGATCATTATTTGGGTGTAAAACGTTTTGCTTCTCGAAGTTTTGACGCGGAGGCTTTGAAAAAAAATAATTATATTACAACCATGTCTTTGATGCACCGCATGGATTTTGTAGAATGGGATGAATCTTTGAAGCGTTTTCAAGATTGGGATATGTGGCTTACACTTTTAGAAATGGGCAAGCATGGTGTGTATGTATCTGGGTTTTTGTGGAGAGCCTATCCTCACAAAGGTGGTATGAGTGATAGTTTACCATCTTATGCTTATAAATTTCCATTTCGCTATTTGCCTTGGTTTTTTGGCAAAGTTCGCGCTTATGATAGGGCGAAGCGGATTGTTCAGAAGAAGCATGGGCTTATATAAACTTTCGATAAAGCTTGGTCATCCCAAGTTTTATTTTTTCTTTCATTTCGTCTGAGTGGAGGATAATAGCGAGGACAGTGCTGATAAAAAATATACCAAAGACATGTGAAAGCGCTGGTGTTGTGAGGTTGCTAACAAGCACTGCGACAAGTCCTCCAAGAAGGCCTACAAGAGAGTCTGTGTGAAGAGTTGTTGTTTGTATGTAAAGAATCGTGAGGTAGATAAGATAAGCAATGACAAAAAAATAGCTAAGTGCGCCAAGAATTCCAAATTCTGTAGCAATTTCAAAATATCCCCAGTCAAATTGTGGAGTCGTGATTTGTTTTTTGCTGATAGGATTGGTGAATGTAATGGTTGAACCAAGACCTGATCCTGTGATGGGGTGCGCTTCAAATTTTTGTAAAATTGGTTTGAGAAGTGCGCTGCGTGTGTAGGTACTTTCTTCAATGTGAGGAGAAGTGAAGCTTTTGAGACGAAATCCAAAAAGTTCGAGGCCAAATGTTTTTGCTCCACTAGCAAGAAATGATGTGGTACAGAATATGACGAGTATTGATGCACAGGCAATAGCGCTTGTAGTGAACCATTTTTTGAAACTATGTTTGTAGAATAGGGGGATGAGCGCAACGATAAGTGCCAAAAAATATCCACGAGAAAGGTTGACTGTGAGGGTAAAAAGAGATGCAAAAAGTGCGAGCCATACTATTGCGTCTGTTTTTTCTTTTTTCATGAGAAGTGATGCTATAACAAGTGTTATAGGAAGCAGAAGAAGGTGTTCGGGGGCAACAATACGCCAAAATCCACTTCCAAGATTCGTGAGCTTTCCTCCAACAATATCACGGTACCAGTGGTAGTAGCTACCTTGAAGAATTGCTGTACTCTTGGAAAATAAAATAAAAGTGAAAAGTGAAAAAAAAGCTGAGCCAAAAATAAAAACGCTGATAAGTCGAATCAAAAATGGATAGCTGGATTTGTCTTTGATCATTTGGTGAGCTGGCAGAAGAAGTGCAAAAAATGCAAAAGGTATAAGGTCTTGGATAATAAGTTTTGTATCGTTGTGATGAAGTATGCCATTGAGGGCTGCCCAAAAAATTGCAAGAAGCAGCGCTCCAAGAAGAAAAAATAAAGTAGGAGGAATTTGAAGTTCAGAGCGTTTTTGTTTTGAAATAATGCGTTCACCTATATATAAACTGACATATACAACAAGAAAAATTGTACGGATAGAAATTCCATAGAGTTCCACAAAATGACCAGAGCCCCCAAGAAATATTTCGGCAATAACGAGATACCAGGCGTAATTTGGTTTTTTGAAGAAGAAAATAATGAGAGTAAGGACAAGAAACCCTGCAAGAATGTTTTGGAGGATGAGATGTGGGGCGATACAATAGGAGAGGATACGAAGTGCAAAAAATGCGATAAAGAGTATCGCAGTTTGTGGGTGGAAAAATATTTTTTTGATGTTGTTTATCATAAGAGACTACCGTCAAGTGCCTTATTGCCATTGATAAATATTTTTGCGGTCATTTCTGATTTTCCTTCGAGTTGGAGTGAAAGAACTTCAATGGCTCCGTCGGATGTTCCAATGTAGATATTATTTTTATTGAGACAAAGTTTTCCTGGATAAAGATGAGTATCTGTGGGTTTGATTTCAAGGAGCTTGAGTCGTTTGCCATTGAGTGTAGTCCAAATTCCAGGCCAAGGAGTGAGTGCTCGGTATTGGTTATAGATTTCGGCGCTTGTTTTTTTCCAATCAATTTGACCATCTTCACGGGTCAAAAGTTTGCAGTAGGTCGCAAGTGCGTTATTTTGTGCTTTTGCTTTTGTGCTGCCGTCAATAAAGGCAGGAATGGTTTCAATAAGGGCATCGAGTGCGAGTGGCATGAGTTTTTCACGAAGTGTGACAAATGTATCATCTGCTTCAATGGCGATTTCTTTTTGGAGGAGGATTGGGCCTGTGTCCATGCTGGCATCCATTTGCATGATTGTAACAGCTGTTTTACGGTCACCCTGAAGAAGGGCGGCTTGAATCGGTGTTGGACCTCGATAGAGTGGCAGGAGAGATGGGTGAATATTGATAGTTTTGTATTTTGGTACAGAAAGAAGTCTTTCGGGGATAATACGACCATATTCAATAACAACAGAAAGATCAAAATCTTTTATTGGGAGTTCAAAATTTTTGAGAGTTTCTGGTTGTACGACTGGAATTTTATATTTTTGTGCGATGACTTTGGTAAGCGGTGGAGTCAAAATTTGTTTTCGACCAACAGGCTGATCAGCTTGGGTTACAACGAGTGCAACTTCAAAAAAAGGAAAATCAATAAGCCCTTGCAAAATGTAGGCTGCAAATTCATGTGTTCCAAAGAATACAATTTTTGTTTTTTCCATAGTATTTTTTGAATTTGTTTATTTTTTTTCAACGGTATAGGTATCTTTTGCTTTGTCTATGAAGAGAATTCCATCGAGGTGGTCAACTTCGTGTTGAATCACACGGGCAAAGAATTTTGTGGCATCAAAAGAAATTTTTTCACCTTTTGCATCGAGTGCTTCGACGTGAATTTGTGTGTAGCGTTTTACTTTGCCATATATTTTTGGAACAGAAAGACAGCCTTCAACATCCCAATCTGTGCGGCGGCTGATTTTTGTCCAAACAGGATTGATAAGTACGAGATCGTGTTTTTTGTCGGGTGTTGCTTCGCGCCCTATAATACAGATACGAATGTTGTTGCCAACTTGTGGTGAGGCAATACCAATTCCGTCGTCAGCATACATGGTGAGAATGAGATCCTGTATAAATTGCTGAGTTTCTGGAAGCATTACAAAATCACGCGTTACTTCGATAGATCGATCGCGCAGAGTTGGAGTGGGGATTGTGACAATGTTCATTATCATAACTCTATTCACTATATTTTTCTTGGAGTTTTTCTAAAAATTTTAATTCTTCTTGTCCTTGTGGATCAATACCGACAATATCTTTGAGAGTAAGTCCGTTCGGTAGTTGTATGCGTAAATCAGCTTCATCATCACCATAGCGAATATGTTTATCAGAAGTAAATAAACTTTTTGAAAGAGCCACAACTATACCTTTCCTTTTTCGTGCATCTCGAAATATTTTTTTTATTTCATCTATTTTTTTTCCACTTTTTTGAACAAGTAAATCAAAAGATTCTTGATCATCTTCTGCTTGTATAACAGCTACCATTATTTCAGTGTTATTTAAGGGTAAACCAAGCTGTTTCAATATGTAATGACTTTTTCCAAGGTCGTTGGCATAACCCGCTGCATGTTTATCTGGACTTTCGTATCGATTTGTTTGAATGAGTTTATCAAATTCTGGGAAACATTCTGGAATGGCTACAAAAAATAAATCTCCAGGTTCTACCAGTGATGATACTTCTTCACGGGAATATCCAGGTATATGTCCTTGTTCAATAAGAAATTGTAGTGTTTCAAGGGACATGCCGTGGTATCCTGCAGTATTTTCTTCATCATCAAGACCCATTTCAAAAAGCTCTACAACTTGTTTTTCACGTTGTTGTTTTTCAAATTCTTGGGCCGCTTTTTCTTTTTCATCGAGAATATCCATATTAGGAGTTTAAAATCGAATTTGGCCTTGGGTCAACCTTCCACTTTTCATCAAGAATCGCATTGATTTCACAGGCTCTCTCTATCCAGCTTTCTGGCCTCAATAATACGATTATAGCATACCAATACTGTTTTCGGTAGAAGTTTGGTTGGAGTTCAAGTGGATCGTAAATCTTAGCGGTTTTTTCGCTTTTTGTCAAGATATCACAGATCTTTTCTTTCATCAACTGAGCCTGTTTTTGGGCTTCGGCAGAGCTCTGTCCACCATAGATATATTTGAGCATAGAGGAATAGGGAGGATAGGAAAATGCCTTGCGTCGTTTGAGATCAGTTCGGTAAAAAAGATCTGGATCATTGAGCATTTTCCAAAAAACATGTTCTGGGTTGTGTGTTTGTATATAAAGCTTACTTCCTTCAGGTCTGGAGTATTGCATATTTTGAATAAGGTGCCACAAGCGTTCTTCGCCATTGTATTCAGGGGTAGTGAGCATGCGATCAAGGTTGATACAAACAACAAGACCAATATGTTCCCAATCAATATATTGGAGGGCCATTTCTGTCCCAATAATTATTTTTTTGCCCGGTTCTTTGAGAAGTTCTGGACGGAGTTTTTCTTCAACATCACTATCCATGCGAATTATTTTTGCATTGCTGTCATTTTGTAATCGTTGCAGGCTACTTTCAATTTCTTGTGTGCCGTAGCCACGAAGTTGGAGAATATTCGCTTGGCATTTTGGACAAGAGAGTGGAATAGCTTCGCGAGTTCTGCAGTAATGACAACGCAGTGTCTTTTCGTTTTCGTGATAGACTCTTGGATTGTGACAGAGGGGACAAGTATCTTTGTATCCACAACCCTGACAGTAAATAGATGTGGCACTGCCTCGGCGATTGAGG
>JBPOIO010000042.1:0-4283 GCA_052034405.1 Candidatus Magasanikiibacteriota bacterium
GACGAGACTGGCAGACAAGCTGGCGACGAAGAAATAAAGGGTATCCGTAATCTGTGATTGATTTTCGTTTGTGCAGCGCCGCATCATGCCTCGATGTCACGGCGATGTCTCAGTCCGGCCAACAAGTACCGCTCGTCGCTCCTCCAAATCAGCGATCTGAGTGACAGTAGCCCCCTGAAACCTGCCATAGCGCCAATTCACACAAATCGGCCGAAGCAGTCTTTCCACGGAGTCACTCGCAATGGCTGCTTTACACAAAATTCCGGACACGCTCGGTACGCGACACTAACCACGTACACCAAGTGCTTTCCCGCGCCATGGTGATCCAGAGGAAAGTGAAGCGGCCCGCCCAGGAGCCCACGAGGGCGGAGGTAAAGGCTTGGTTGTACGAGTTGGCGGGCGAACGCTGTCGGGTGGCAAAAATGTGCGGGTTCAGCGAGTCCGGTACGAGGCGTGACACGCCACGCAACTGCCAACGATCGCAGGTAGTTCAGCCATTGCCTTGTCGCGGTCACCACTTGTGGCGGCCTTTGCGAAATCCGTGGCAGCCATATGACCGCTGATACCCAACTGGTGCATCTCTCGTGGCATCTGAGGCCCGGGTCGCGCGTCGAAGGGTTTGGACGCATTTTTCCCCATGGCGCTGCGGCCGAGTTCCTTTTCCGCCACTTCACCCGCCTCCTTGACCTGATTGTTCGCAAGCAACGTGATGATCGTGTTGAGTGCAACCAGATTGTCCCGCATTTCCTGGCGCAGGGTTTCCCGCGCAGGAGGCTTGAGTTCGACGAGTTGGCGCGTATCTGTGGCATATACCGGTACGGCAGCCAGCAGCGCGATCGCTGTGAGCTTCGTGATTTTCATTGCAATCTCCCTTCGTGGTGAATAATTTCTTGCATCAGCTTGTTTTTAGCCTCGTGCCGCGAGGAAAGCCAGCAGTCATCAAGGGCAGGAAAGCAGTTGTCGATCTTGTCGGGGCGAGCGCTTGCGTCAGATCGGCCGACCCTCACCCGCCTCCTCGTGCGTCCTGCCATCGCGGATGTGATAAATACGCTTGATCGTCGGGAGGATTTTTTCATCATGGGTGACCACGATGATCGCAGTGCTGTACTGGCGCGCTAGATCGTTGAGGATGCGTACCACGGTGAGCGCACGTTCGGAATCGAGTGGAGCAGTAGGTTCGTCGGCGAGGATTACCGGTGCATGGTTGGCCAGCGAACGTGCGATGGCGACGCGCTGCTGCTCGCCGCCGGAAAGCTGCGATACCTGGGCGCCGGCACGATGCTGCACGTCCAGAGCGGTGAGCAATTCAAGTGCCCGCTTGCGGGCGCTGGCGTTGTCCTGGCCGGCGAGCATCGGTAGCAGTGCCACGTTGTCGGTTACGTCCAGAAAAGGGATCAGATAAGGGGCCTGGAAGACGAATCCGATCCGGTCACGGCGGAGAGCGCGCAGATCCGGAATCTTCCATGCATCATCGTAGATGACGTCGCCAGCGAGTTCCATGCGTCCCGCCGTCGGTTCGATCACGGCGCCGAGGCATTTGAGCAACGTGCTCTTCCCTGATCCGCTGGGACCTACGAGGCCAACGATTTCTCCGGGCCAGATGGTCATGTCGACACCTTTCAGTGCATCGACTGCAGCATCGCCTGTTCCGTAGCGCTTCTTCAGACCAGTGAGCTGAATGGCGGGAACAATGTTCTCGTTCATCGCCTTAACCTCCAATCGCCTCGGCCGGATCAATAGCGAGCGCGGCATGGATCGCAACGCCGCTTGCCAGCGCACAGATTGTCAGCACGATCGCGAAGCCGCCAACGGCGTCTTGCGGCAGCAGCAGCACGTACTTCGGAAATGCTGGCCCCCACAGGCCGGCGGCGATACGGCCGACAAAGAAGCCGATCACGCCCAGTGCCAACGCCTGTTGCAGGATCATGGTGGCGATGATCCGGTTCTTCGCGCCGATCAGCTTGAGTACGGCAATTTCCCGTACCTTGGCGAGCGTCATGGTGTAGATGATGAAGGCAACGATTGCGGCAGTGACAACGGCAAGAATGACAAGGAACATACCGATCTGCTTCGCCGAGGTGGCGATCAGCTTGGCGACGAGAATGTCTTCCATCTGCGCCCTGGTGTAAGCGGTCAAGCGTTTCCAGCGTTCGATTTCGCCGGCCACGACCGCCGGATCGGCGCCGGGGGTGAGGCGCACCAGTACGGCATTCACGCTGCGCGCTTGCGTGGCGCTGGCCTGTGCCGCTTCGAGCAGGCCGGGGCTACCAGGGCGGTTGAAGGCCGGGTTGGCGGCGGTGCGCGCGCGTTCGTTGATCAGTGCGTCGTTATCCTTGAGGAACTGGATTTCCTGTGCGTCCTTCAGCGGCACGAAGATCATCGGGTCACCGGAGGATGAGACCATGCGTCGCGTCAGGCCAACCACCGTATAGTCGTGGCGGCGGATTTTTACCCGCTCGCCAAGCGTCAGGCCGCTGCGTTCGTCGGCGATGGCTTCATAATGCCCCTGCAGGATCGGCCTGCCGGCGGTGAGGTAGGGTGGTGTCCCCGGGCGGTTCGGCCGATCAACTTCTATGCCGACAATCATCACCCGCGTGTCTTTTCCGGCATGCGCCATCTGGATCGTGAGATAGGCTGCGTTGCCTGTTTCCGCCACCCCCTCCATGCCGGCAATGCCGCGCCAGGCATCATCGCGGATCGAGGACGGCTCCGCATACGGCCCCAGCGTCCCCCGCTGCACGACCCAGAGGTCGGCGCCGCTGTTGTCGATCAGCACCTGGCCATCATCGACCATGCCACGAAATACCCCGGCCATGGTCAGTGTTGCCCCGATCAGCAGCCCGAGTCCGATGCCGGTGAACAGAAACTTGCCCCAGCCATGCAGGACGTCGCGGCTGGCGAGATTGATCATTGCAGCGACTCGACCGGCTTGATGCGGGCGTTTTCCGCAAGCCGTTTGCCACTATGGACGATCACCGTATCGGCAGCGGCAAGCCCGGCGCGAACTTCCACCAAGCCATCCGCCGAACGGATGCCTGCGCTTATCGGCTTGAAGCGCGCGTGGCCGTCATCCGGCTGCCATACGCCATCGCGCCCGTCTTGGCGTTGCAGTGCGGCCGCAGGTATGGCGAGCGCCTTCTCAAGCGGAGGCAGACGCAGGACGACTTCTGCCAGTTCGCCGATGGCAAGGCCTGTCGGCATGACGTCGAAGGCGACGTTGGCAATTCGCTCTTCGGCCACCGCGTCACCGACCCAATCCACGCGCTCAACGCGTCCCGCAAGTTTCTCGCCGGGACGAGAGCGCAGGCTGACCTCCGCCGGCAGTCCGTTCGCCAGACCTTGAGAGCGCCCCTGGTCGATGCGTACCCGCAACCACAAGGAACCTGGATCGATCACCTGAACAACCGCTTGCCCGGCGACAACCGTCGACCCGGGTTCGGCAAGGCGCGCCGTGACGATTCCGTCTATCGGGCTGACAAGGCGCAGATTCGCGCGATTCTGTCCGGCGCCGACGACCTCCGATTGTGCGCGACGCACTTCGTCCCTGGCCGCGGCCAGTGCAGCAGCAGCGGCCTGGCGTGCAGCCTGCGCGGCAGCGGCCTCGTGAGACTTGATATCCGCCGCTTCCTGGCTGACGAAATTCTTCTTGCGCAGGTCGGCAAAGCGGTCGGCACTGTTTTTGGCCAGCTGAGCGCGACTGGTCGCTTCCGAGAGTGCCGCTTCCGCTGATACGACACGTTGTGCAGCACCGGCTGCTGTAGCCGCGCCGGCGGCGAGGCGGGCATCGAGGTCCACTGGCTCCATCTCCGCGAGCAACTGCCCGACCTTGACCGCTTCACCCTGATCGACCAGCACGCGGGCTATGCGACCAGCGACTGTCGGGCCGATGGCGTGACTGCGGCGTGCCTCGACCGTGGCGATCCCGAATAGTCCACGGTCGAGGGGGACTTCCTTGGCTTGAGCCAGGGTCACCTTGACCGGTGCGAGTGGTCCCTGTGTCGTAACGACCCAACCGAAAGCAGCAAGAAATGCGGCTACCAGTGCGGCGAGAACCAGGGTTCGCTTGCTCAGTGATCTCACGATTGCACTCCGCGAAAGCCGTCCAGCAGAATGGGAAAGATTCGCTTGCCGGCTTCTCGCATGTCGAGGGTGCCGAAAAACAGGGTGCTCTGTACTACCAGGCCTTGTACGGTGCCGACAAAAAGAACTGCCGCAGCATCTTCATCCAGCCCGATCGGCAACTCTCCTGCATCCTTTGCGCGCCGGATCAAAGTCTTCAGCCG